>NZ_JBEZMS010000011.1:0-185187 GCF_040652815.1 Micromonospora sp. NPDC048169 | reverse complement strand
GGTCGTCGTCGTGGTGCGCGGCCCCCGCCCCGCGCCCGCAACCCCGGCCGCCCGTGTCCCCGGCCCGCCCGCCGGTCACGCCGCACCCCGCGGTGGTCGCGCACCCCGTCCCGCAGCCCCGCCCGCCGGTGGCGCCGCGCGGCGCGGCCCCCGTCCCGCAGCCCCGCCCCATGCCCCAGCACAACCCCATGGGGTACGCGCGACCGCCCGCCCCCGCACCGCCCCGGCGCTCCCGGTCCGGGCTGTGGACGACGGCGATCGTGGTGGCCGTACTGGTCATCCTCTGTTCGGGCGTGATTTCGTTCCTGTACCGGAAATACGGTGCTACCGCATCCGCTCCGGCGAGTGTGAGCGTGACCTCCGGCGCGGTGCGGCCGTACGGAGGCGACTATCCGGTCCGCACGTCGTACCGTCGTGAGGTACGCCTCCTGCCGGCCGACGGCGGTACGACGACGAGCGAAGGACGAGAGACGCGATGACAGCGCAGGCCCGCCTGCTCGGTGGCAGGTACCAGGTCGGCGAGCTGCTGGGCTACGGCGGCATGGCGGAGGTGCACCGCGGCCGTGACCTCCGGCTCGGGCGGGATGTCGCGATCAAGATGCTCCGTACCGACCTGGCCCGGGATGCCACCTTCCAGATGCGGTTCCGCCGTGAGGCGCAGAACGCCGCCTCGCTCAACCACCCGGCCATCGTCGCCGTCTACGACACCGGCGAGGAGACCGCCCCCACGGGCGAGACCCTGCCGTTCATCGTGATGGAGTTCGTCAACGGCCGGACCCTCAAGGAGGTCCTCGGCGTCGAGGGGCGGCTCCAGCCGCGCCGGGCGCTGGAGATCTGCGCCGACATGTGCGCGGCGCTGGAGTTCAGCCACCGGCACGGGATCATCCACCGGGACATCAAGCCCGGAAACGTGATGCTCACCCAGACCGGCCAGGTCAAGGTGATGGACTTCGGCATCGCCCGGGCGCTCGCCAGCGGCGCCACCACGATGACGCAGACCAGCGCGGTCATCGGCACCGCGCAATACCTGTCTCCCGAGCAGGCGCGCGGCGAGGCGGTCGACGCCCGCTCCGACGTCTACGCGGCCGGCTGCGTGCTGTTCGAGCTGCTCTGCGGCCACCCGCCGTTCGTCGGGGACAGTCCGGTCAGCGTCGCCTACCAGCACGTACGGGAACAGCCGCCGACGCCGAGCACGATCAACCCGGACGTCAACCCCGCTGTCGACGCGATCGTGCTCAAGGCGCTGTCGAAGAACCCGCTCAACCGCTACCAGAGCGCCGGCGAGATGCGGGCGGACCTGCTCCGCGCCGCCGCCGGACGCCCGGTGCTCGCCACCCCGGTGATGCCGGCCGACGAGACCATGGCGATGGGTTCCGCCGCGGGCGGCGGCTACCAGCAGGCGCAGCAGACCCAGATGATGGGCCCGCAGACCCGCCAGCAGCCGGTGGCGCGGGTCGGCGACCCGGGCAAGCGCAAGACCTCGTCCTGGGTCATCGCCGCGTTCGCCACGCTCGGTGTGCTCGCGGTGATCGCGCTCGGCACCGCGCTCTGGCTCAACCAGGCCGGCAACGAGAAGGTGTCGGTGCCGCAGTTGGTGGACCGCACGCAGGCCGACGCGCAGGCCGCGCTCAGCCAGGCCGGGCTGCGTTTCGCCCCCGGGGACCCGGTCAAGAACGCCGAGTGCAAGAAGGGCACCGTGGTCGAGCAGAACCCGCCGTTCGGCCAGCGGGTGGAGAAGAACAGCGAGGTCACGGTCCAGATCTGCGCCGGTCCGGACGACGTCACCATCCCGCAGGCCCTCAAGGGTGGCACCTTCACCAGCGTGAAGGCGACCCTGGAAGGCCTGGGGCTCACCGTGGTCCGCAAGGACGTCACCGACAGCGCCCCGAAGGAACAGGTGGTCAACGTGTCGCCCGACGAGGGCAGCACGGTGGCCCCGAACACCAAGGTGACGCTCGAGGTCTCCAAGGGCAACGTCGCCGAGGTGCCGGACGTCCGCGGCTTCACCGAGGACCAGGCGAGGAAGCAGCTTGAGAACGCCGGCTACCGGGTCAAGGTGGTCGACGGCGAAGAGGTCGAACCGGCCCAGGTGGGCAAGGTCAGCGGTCAGTCCCCGTCGCCCAATAGGAAGCTGGCCAAGGGCGAGACGGTGACCATCGAGGTCGACGTGCCGCGCGAGGAGGAGCCCACGAGCCCGACGCCGAGCGTCACCCCCAGCACGTCCCCGAGCACGCCGGGCAACGGCGGCGGCAACGGCGGCGGCAGTGGCTTCCCGTTCCCGACCATCGCGCCGACACGTACCGACCGCTGACCTTCACCTGACCGACCGACGCGGCGGCGTCCCCGATCCCGGGGCCGCCGCCGCGCTCGCATCTCCGCCCTGCTTCTCCCGTTGACCATGAACTTAGCGGCACTGAGCGTCCGATTTATCCCCGCCAACTTCATGATCGACGGAGAGGGAGGCGGATGGGGGCGGGCGGGAGGCGGCCGTCAGGCTGGGGAGAAGGCCGCCTGGCGGCGGGCGTCCACCTCGGCGGCCAGCTCCGGGGCGCGCTCCAGCGCCGCCGGGAAGCCGCAGGCGGCCAGCCAGTTCGCCAGCATCAGGTGACCGCCCTCGGTCAGCACCGACTCCGGGTGGAACTGCACACCCTCGATCGGCAGCGAACGGTGCCGCATCGCCATCACCACGCCGGAGGCGGTCCGGCCGGTGACCTCCAGCTCGTCGGGGAGCGTCTCGGGCAGTACGGCAAGCGAGTGGTAGCGGGTGGCGGTGAACGGGTCGGGCAGGCCGGCGAGCACGCCCACGCCGTCGTGGCGTACCTCAGAGGTCTTGCCGTGCAGCAGTTCCGGCGCGCGGGCGACGGTCGCGCCGAACGCCTCGCCGATCGCCTGGTGGCCGAGGCAGACGCCGAAGATCGGGAGCTTGCCGGCGTACTCGCGGATCACGTCCAGGCAGATGCCGGCCCGATCCGGGCTGCCCGGACCGGGCGACAGCAGGACGCCGGCGGCACCGGCGCGGCCCACCTCGGCGACGTCGATCTCGTCGTTGCGCCGCACGTCGCATTCGGCCCCGAGCTGGCCGAGGTACTGCACGAGGTTGAAGACGAACGAGTCGTAGTTGTCGATCACCAGAACGCGCATCGGGTCACCTGTTCGGGGTGGAGGGTGGGGCGTTGTTCGTCTCGGTGCTGTACGGCAGCTCCTCGCCGGGCGGCCCGCCGTCGCCCGGCACGCCGGAGTCCTGGGTGACCTGCACGTCGTCGAAGGGCAGCAGCGGCTCGGCCCACGGGAAGACCACGAACCAGAGCAGCGCGACGGTGGCGGTGGCGAGCAGCAGCGAGCCGATCAGCTTTCCGGGCAGCCCGAACGGCAGTTTGCGCCAGATCCACGCGTACACGGATCACGCCTCCAACTCGGCCGGGCGGCCCGCCGACTTCGCCTGCGCGTGGTCCAGCCGGGCATGGATGATCAGCCGCTGGTAGTTGTCGAACTTCGGGTTGCAGGTGGTCAGCGTGAGCAGCTTCTCGGTGGCCTTCTGGTCCGGCTTGCCCGGCACCGGCGCGACCACCTCCACCTGGGAGGGCTTGACGATCCGCTGCTCGTAGACGCGGTAGACGAGCCAGTCGGACCTGGTCTCGACCACTATGGCGTCGCCGGTCGTCAGCTCGTCCAGCCGCCAGAACGTGGAGCGGATGCGGTGACCGGCGACGGAGAAGTTGCCGACCCCGCCGGGCAGGGCGCTGTCCGGGTAGTGGCCCGGGGCGTACCGGATGTCCTCCGGGTCGACCCCCTCGACCACTACCCAGTGCTTGTCGAACTTGGGGATGTAGAGGCCGGCGACCGGCTGTCCCTTGGCCGGTGGCTTCGGCGTGGCGGCCGGGCGGCTGGTCGGGCCGACAGTCGGGTCCGCGGGAGTGTCCCACTGCTGGGCGAGCTGGCTGCTCAGGTCGTTCTGGTGAGCCTCGACGAGGACCGACTTGCCCCAGATCTCGTACCCGACGAAGAGGAGCACCACGAGGCCGAAGGTGATAAGCAGCTCGCCGGTGCCGCGCACGACGGTGCGCACCCGGGAGCCGACTGTGGGACGGGTCAGCTCGGAGTGGACGCTGCGGTAGCCGTCGCCGGTCTGCTCCGGCCGCAGTCGCACCACCCGCTCGCCGCGACGGGGACGGGGCGGCTCGGCCGGCGGGCCGTCGTCACCGGCGTCCGGCGCCGGGGGCACCGCGCCCATCAGCCCGGTCGCGTCCAGGCGGGGATCGGCGGGCGGGCGGGGAACGGCGGGCAGCACCGTTGTCGCTCCGGGGTCGACCGGCGGATTGCGGTCCGCGCCGGTCGGCCCGCCGAAACGGGGTACGCCGGGCGGCCGGGGCGTACCCCCGGAAGGCTCGCGCGCCGGTGGGCGGCGCCGGGGGTCGGCCTCCGGGTGGGAGGCGCCGATCGGCTGATGTGCCCGGCTGCCCGGCCACGGCGGCGGCGGGCCGGGCGGCGGAGTGGCCCGGGGCGGTGCGGGCGGTGGGCGGTGCGGCCGGGCGGCCGGGCCGCGCCGGACCGGGGCGGTGTGTGCGGGGCCGGCCTCGGGCCAGGGCAGGTCGAGCGGCCGTGGCGACGCCGGGGCGGGTGCCGGACGCTCGACCCGAGGAAGGAACGCGGTGGGTTCCTCCTCGCGGTCGTGACCGGCACGTGCCCGCGGGTCGCCGCCGGTCACCGGGGCACCGTCGCCGACTGCAACGCGGTGGAGTCCTCGAAGGCGGGCACGGTGACCGTGGAGACGCGTTCGACGTACCCGAGTTGGTAGTGGTCGGCCACTTCCTTGAACACCCGCACTCCCTCAGAGGCGGCGAGCGCCCGCTGGAGTTCCGCGGGATCGCCGATTGCCACGATCTTGAAAGGAGGGGAGTAAACCCGGCCGTGCAGCAGCAGGGTGTTACCGACGCAGCGTACCGCGCTGGTGCTCAGCACGCGGACGTTCATGATTGACATGGCTTCCGCGCCGCCGGCCCAGAGCGCGTTGACCACGGCCTGGACGTCGCCCTGGTGCACCACCAGGTCGTCGTTGCTGGCGCCCTTCGGCAGCGGCTGGTCGGGCCGGCGGTCGGCGTCGTTCAGCTCGACTGTCACGCCGCTGCCGGTGAGCGCGGTGAATCCGGCCGCCTGCCGGCTGGCGGCGGCCCGGTCCCGCTCGGTCTTGATCGGCCCGTCGGCGCCGGCGAGCGCTTCGGTCTGCTCCTCCACCTCGGCGCGGAGCCGGGCGGCCTTGGCCTCGCTGGCGGCGACCTCCTCGCGCCGGTCCTCGATCAGCTGGGTGAGCTGGGGCCGGCGGTCCTCACGCAGCGAGGTGCCGCCCGCGGTGGTGGCGGTCGTGGTGAACAGCAGACCGGCCGCGGCGGCGATCAGGGGTACGCCGACGGACCAGCCCGGGCGGCGCTGGCGTGCGCGCCGGGGCAGCAGGGCGGCTGCCGCGCGGCGGAGGACCTTCTGCCAGGAGGCGGCACCGGACGTGTACTCCACCGGGCGTTCCCTTTCCCGTCGTCTCGTTTCCGGCCCGCGCCGGTGCGAGCCGACCTGCTCGACCCGGAAAGTCCGCTCTTTCCGGTTACTGAGTGCACCGTCCTGGCCCCATTCATGGCCTGGACGGTCCGTCGGGACTACGCTAGCTGTCGAACATTATTGGCCATGGACCGTCGCCCTCGCGCCCGGTTGTCAGGCCGGACGAGGTCGTACCCCCCTCTGGAGAGCGTCGTGCCCAAGTCTCAGGTCCGCAAGAAGAAGGTGTACACCCCGCCGACGGACGTTCGTCCGACGGCGACGGCGTCGACGCGCAAGCCTAGCCCGATCTGGCTTCCGGTCACCGCTGTCGCGTTGATCGTGGTGGGCATCGGCTGGCTGGTCGTCTACTACCTCTCGGAGCAGGCGTATCCGGTCGCCACCTGGGGTTACTGGAACCTCGCTGTGGGGTTCGGCGCGATGGTCTCGTCGCTGATCCTGCTCTCCCGCTGGCGCTGATCGGGCGCTGCCCCGCCACGGCGTAGGTCACGCCACGCCGCCCCTGCCCGGCACTTCGGTGCCGCTGCACCTAAGGTGTGCGCAGGGCGGCGTGGCCTGGTGCGAGAAGACTCACGTTACTGCTGGGTAACCTTGCGCGTAGGCTGCACGGACAAAGCAGCAGACCGGGAGGCCAACTCGATGGGCAGCGTCCAGATCGTCACCACGATCCTCGCGGCCGCCATCACCGCCGTTGCGGTGTGGCTTGCGGTGCGCGCGGTCATGAAGATGACCGCCGTCATCCGGCTCGGCCAGCCCGCGCCGGAACGGTTCGGCGACAAGGGCGCGCGTACGAAGCAGATGCTGGTGGAGACCGCCGGTCACACCCGCATGTTGAAGTGGAGCGTGGTCGGGGCCGCCCACTGGTTCGTGATGGTCGGCTTCATCGTGCTGTCGCTGCTGGTGCTGGAGGCCTACTTCGAGGTGGTCTCGACCGGCGGCGGGCTGCCGATCATCGGGCACTGGACGATCTTCGGCCTGGTCACCGAGTGGATCGGCATCCTCGGCCTGATCGGCATCGTCGTGCTGATGGTGATCCGGCTGCGCAACCGGCCCGGCCGCGCGGAGAACCGGTCCCGGTTCACCGGCTCGACCATGTGGCAGGGCTACTTCGTCGAGTGGGTCGTCCTGCTGGTCCTGATCTTCGGGTTCGTGATCCGGGGCTTCAAGGTCGCCACCGACCACTTCGAGTACCCCGTCTGGGCCGCCCCGCTCAGCCACGCGGTCGGCTCGGTGCTCCCGAGCTGGGAGGCCGGCGTCAGCGTCGCCGCGCTCATCAAGATCTGCATCTCGATGACCTGGCTCATCGTGATCTCGCTGAACGTCACGATGGGCGTGGCCTGGCACCGCTTCCTGGCCTTCCCGAACATCTTCTTCAAGCGCGACCCGGAGAAGCCGGCCGGCTCCGGCCTGGGCCCGCTGCGCCCGATGACCAGCGAGGGCAAGCCGCTGGACTTCGAGGAGGCCGACCCGGAGAAGGACCAGTTCGGCGTCGCCCACGTCGAGCAGTTCACCTGGAAGGGCCTGCTCGACTTCAGCACCTGCACCGAGTGCGGTCGCTGCCAGTCGCAGTGCCCCGCCTGGAACACCGGCAAGCCGCTGTCGCCGAAGCTGCTGGTGCTGAGCCTGCGCGACCACGCGTACGCCAAGGCGCCGTACCTGCTGGCCGGCGGCGGCAAGGACCTGACCGGCGAGGAGAAGGCCACCCAGGAGCAGCTGGCCGGGGTGGACGTGCTCGCGATGGCCGAGGCGGACCGGCCGCTGATCGGCACCGCCGAGGAGGGTGGTGTCATCGACCCGGACGTGCTCTGGTCCTGCACCACCTGCGGCGCCTGCGTCGAGCAGTGCCCGGTCGACATCGAGCACGTGGACCACATCGTCGACATGCGCCGCTACCAGGTGCTGATCGAGTCGAGCTTCCCGTCCGAGGCCGGCGTCATGCTGCGCAACCTGGAGAACAAGGGCAACCCGTGGGGCGCCCCGCAGAACACCCGCGAGGACTGGACCAAGGGCCTCGGGTTCGAGGTGCCGCGCGTCGGTGAGGTCGACGACTTCGAATACCTGTTCTGGGTCGGCTGCGCCGGCGCGTTCGAGGACCGGGCGAAGAAGACCACCCGCGCGGTCGCCACGCTGCTCAACGAGGCGGGCGTCAAGTTCGCCATCCTGGGCGAGGGCGAGACCTGCTCCGGCGACCCGGCGCGGCGTATCGGCAACGAGTTCGTCTTCCAGATGCTCGCCCAGCAGAACGTCGAGACCCTCAACGAGGCGTTCGAGGGCCGGGAGAAGAACAAGCGCAAGATCGTCGCCACCTGCCCGCACTGCTTCAACACCCTGGGCAACGAGTACGGCCAGCTCGGCGGCGAGTTCGAGGTCGTGCACCACACCCAGCTGCTGGCCCACCTGGTCAGCGCCGGCAAGCTCACCCCGGTCCAGCCGGTCGACGGCGGCGTGACCTACCACGACCCGTGCTACCTGGGCCGCCACAACCGGATCTTCGCGGCCCCGCGCGAGGTGCTCGGTGATTCGATCCAGGGCGAGCTGACCGAGATGCCGCGTAACAGCGAGCGCTCCTTCTGCTGCGGCGCCGGCGGCGCCCGGATGTGGATGGAGGAGAAGATCGGCAAGCGGATCAACGTGGACCGGGTCGAGGAGGCCATGTCCACCGGCGCGAAGACCATCGCGGTCGGCTGCCCGTTCTGCTCGACGATGCTGAACGACGGCGTCAACGGCAAGGGCGCGGGCGAGCAGGTCGAGGTGGTCGACGTGGCGAGCGTGCTGCTGCGCTCGGTCAAGCCGGAGGCCCCGGCCGGTGAGCCGGAGGTCGCACCCTCCGCGAGCTGAGGCGTACCCCGGCAGGAGCCGGACCACGACGGCGGCGGCACCAGTGCGGTGCCGCCGCCGTCGCGTCTCAGCCGGACGAGGCGGCGGCCACCGCGGCCGTGCTGGCGACCAGCAGCGCGGCCTGCATCTCCTCGATGGCCTTCTTGGCGGCGTCCGAGGCCCAGTCGCCGGCGGCGATCTCCTCGATCCGCGCCTTGACCCGCTGCCTGGGCAGCTCACGGAAGATCTTGCGATCCAGGCCGACCGCGCGGGTCAGCGTGAGCAGCGCGGCGGTCCGGGCGTCGACCGGGCCGTCGGTGGTGAGCGCCGCCGCCATCCGCTGCCGGGCCGCCGTCTCCGCCGGCGGCTGGGCGCCGGTCGGCGAGGGATAGCGGGTACGCGGGAAGACCAGCAGCACCTTGCCGGACTCCCGGCGCAGCACCCCGGCGTCGACGAGCCCGCCGAGCACCCGGTCCGGCAGCCCCCGGGCGAGCTTGCCGATCCAGTCCTTCGGCTTGCGCGCGCGGCCGGTTCCCACGGTCGCCAGCGCCTCGTCCAGCAGCGGTACGCCGGTCGGGGCGGGATCGGTCACCACGAGCCGCTTGTCCGCCACCTCCACCCGGCCGGCCAGGGCCAGTTCCAGCAGCACCGCCCCGGCGAGGCCGTAGCCGAGGTGCGGGCTGCCGAGCCGGTTGACGCCGTCGTCGTCGTACGCGAGCAGGACCAGTTCGTCGGTGAGCAGCAGACCGTCCATGCACACCACGCTACGGGGGGTCCACCATCGCCGTTCGCGTGCCACAATCACGCGCATCGACGGCCTTCTGCTTCTGACGCTGTTGCCACTGGTCGGTTTCGTGCTGCTGACCGCCGGCAACGCCTTCTTCGTCGCGGCCGAGTTCGCCCTGGTCACCGTCGACCGGGCGGAGATCGACAGGCGGGCCGACGAGGGCGACGGCCGGGCCGCCACGGTACGCCGCGCGCTGCGCGAGCTGTCCTTCCAGCTCTCCGGCGCGCAGCTCGGCATCACGCTCACCGCGCTGCTCACCGGCTACCTGGCCGAGCCCGCCCTGGCCCGCCTCTTCGCGCCGCTGCTGCACCCGTTCGGCGGCGCGGAACGCTTCACCGGCCTGCTCGCGCTGGCCCTGGCCACGCTCATCTCGATGCTCTTCGGCGAGCTGGTGCCGAAGAACCTCGCGCTGGCCCGCCCGATGCCCGCGGCGCTGGCCACGGCCGCGCCGATGCGGGCCTTCTCGCGCACCTTCGGCTGGCTGATCCGGCTGCTGAACGAGTCAGCGAACCGGCTGGTGCGCCGCCTCGGCGTGGAGCCGCAGGAGGAGCTGGCGAGCGCCCGTTCCCCGGAGGAGCTGGGCCTGCTCGCCGCCATCTCCGCCCGCGCGGGCGCGCTGCCGCCGGACACCGCGATGCTGCTGCGCCGGACCATCCGCTTCGGCGACAAGCGGGCTGCCGAGGCCATGACGCCCCGGGTCGACGTGACGGCGTTGCGCGCCACCGCGACGGTGGCCGAGTTGCTGGAGGCGTCCCGGCGGACCGGCCGGACCCGGTTCCCCGTCTACGAGGAGACGCTCGACCTGGTCACCGGTGTCGCGGGGGTGCCGGACGCGCTCGGCGTGCCGCTGGCCCGCCGGGCGGCCACCACTGTCGCCGCCGTGGCCCGGGAACCGGTGTACGTCCCGGAGAGCCTGAACCTGAACGGGGTGCTGGCCGCGCTCAAGGCCGCCGGGGCGGACCTGGCGATCGTGGTGGACGAGTACGGCGGCACCGACGGCGTGGTGACCGTGGAGGACCTGGTCGAGGAACTGGTCGGGGAGATCGCCGACGAGTTCGACCCGGACGCGCTGGACGGCTTCGGGCCGGTGGAGCTCACCGTGCCCGGCGGCGAGCGGACCGTCCTGGCCGACGGCGTGCTGCGCGCCGACGAGCTGGTCGAGCAGACCGGTTTCCGGCTGCCCGACGGGCCGTACGAGACGCTCGGCGGCTTCCTCATGGCGCGGCTCGGCCACATCCCGGTGCCGGGCGAGACGGTGGACGAGGCCGGGTACGAGTTCACCGTGGTGGAGGTCGACCGGCACCGGATCGAGCAGGTGCGGGTGGTACGCCCCGAGGAGCCCGACGACGGTGCCTGAGTTACTCGTCGCAGTGGGCCTGCTGCTCGGCAACGCGTTCTTCGTGGGCAGTGAGTTCGCGCTGATCGCCTCCCGCCGTACGGTGATCGAACCGCTCGCGGCGACGTCGAAGCGGGCCCGGTGGGCACTGGCCGCGATGAACCAGATCCCGCTGATGATCGCCGGGGCGCAGCTCGGCATCACCGTCTGCTCGTTGGGCCTCGGCGCGATCGCCGAACCGGCGCTGGCCCAACTGCTGGAGCCCTCGTTCGCCGCGCTGGGACTGCCCGCCTCGGCGGTGCACCCGGTGGCGTTCGTCATCGCGCTGGCGTTGGTGGTGTTCCTGCACACGGTGGTCGGCGAGATGGTGCCGAAGAACATCACGCTGGCCGGCCCGGAGCCGTCGGCGCTCTGGCTCGGCCCGGCCATGCTGGCGTTCTGCCTGGCCACCAAGCCGCTGCTGCTGGCGATGAAGTGGGCGGCGCGGCAGGTGCTGCGGTGGTGGCGGGTGGAGGCGACAGACGCCGTGAAGACCGTGTTCACCGCCGAGGAACTGGCCGGTCTGGTCTCCCAGGCGCGTACCGAGGGGTTGCTCGACGCCGAGGTGCACGCCCGGATCACCGGCGCGCTGGCCCTGCACAGCCGTACCGCCGCGGACGCGCTGCAACCCTGGTCCACGGTGACCACAGTGGCCGAGGACGTCTCACCGGCGTCGCTGGAGGTGCTGGCGACCCGTACCGGCCGGTCCCGCTTCCCGGTGGTGCAGCGGGCCACCCGCCGGGTGCTTGGGTTCGTGCACGTCAAGGACGTCCTCGGGTACGCGGGGGCGAGCCGCCGGGCGCCGGTGCCAGCCGCCGTCTACCGGCCGCTGGCGGTGGTGCCGCCGGACCGTACGCTGGCCGACCTGCTGCTCGCGATGCGCCGCGAACGCCGCCACATGGTGCTGGTCAGCGACGGGCGCCGGCCGATGGGTGTGGTCACGCTCGACGACGTATTGACGGCCATCGTCGGAAGATGAAACGAATACCCTTGGTGTGCAAACGATTGCGGAAACGTGATTGAGTAAACGGTCGCCTTGATTCCACCGGACGCCTTCCCTAATGTGAGGCACCGACCGCTGTGGGTCGTCTGCCTCGACCTTCCCTCTCGCGAGGCGCCCGGCGGTCGGTTGCAAAGGAGTCCGTGCCGGTGGCAACCACGCCCCCTCAACGTCACGCCCCGAGCGCGCCACCCGGCCGGCGGGCCGGGTTCCGACGGGTGGTTCACCGTCTGGTCACCCTGGTCGCGGCCGCCGCGGTCGGCGCCGGAATGCTGACGGCCCCGGCGCACGCGGCGCCGTCGGTGGACGAGATCGACGCGCAGATCGACAAGCAGTGGCAGCAGCTCGAACCCACCATCGAGCAGTTCAACAAGGTCCGCTCGCAGCTGCGCGCCAACCAGAAGAAGTCCAAGGCGCTGAAGGACAAGATGGTGCCGCTGGAGCTGGCCTCCACGCTCGCCATGAACAAGGTCGGCGACATCGCGGCCCGCTACTACATCCAGGGCCCGTCGCAGGAGCTGGGCGCGTTGCTGGTGAACTCCAAGCCGGGCGCGCTGGCCGAGCAGCTGGTCATGCTGGACCGGATCGCCGAGGACCAGCGCCGCCAGATCGCCGGTGTGCTCAAGGTGCGTGACGAGTACAACAAGCAGAAGGAGAAGCTCGACGCGCTGATCGCGCTGGAGATCAAGCAGCAGAACGATCTCGCGGCGAAGAAGAAGCAGATCGACACGGAGATCAAGCGGCTGACCGCCATGCTGCCGGTCACCTCGATCCGCCCGGCGGGCTGCCCCGCCGTCGACGGTGTGGTGAGCAGCGCCGCGCGGACCGCGATCAAGACGGCGTGCGCCCAGGTCGGCGACCCGTACGTGTGGGGTGCCACCGGCCCTAACTCGTTCGACTGCTCCGGCCTGACCCAGTACGCGTACAAGGCGGCGGGCATCTCGCTCACCCACTTCACCGGCGCGCAGTGGAACGAGGGCCGCAAGGTGTCCCGCTCCGAGGCGAGACCGGGTGACCTGGTGTTCTTCGGCTCCGATCTGCACCACGTCGGGCTCTACCTCGGCAACGGCGTGATGGTGCACGCGCCACGTACCGGTAAACCGGTCCAGGTGTCGAGCATCAGCACGATGCCGATCGCCGGCTTCGTCCGGGTCGCCTGACCGTACCCCGTACCACCGAGAGGCCCCCGGTCCGTCACGGACCGGGGGCCTCTCGCCGTGCGGTGACAGGTCAGCGCGGCGCACCGACCGGGGACGGCAGGATCAGCACGTCGTCCAGGTTCACGAACATGATCCGGTGGCCGAACTGGACCTGCACGTAGCGGTTCTCGCCGCGTACCACGGTCCGGTCACCCGGGGCCGAACCGTCGAACGAGACGGCCCGGTAGTACTCGCCGGGCAGCACCCCGCCGACCGCGTACCGCTGGCCGGCGGCGAACGTGTACTGAAGCGGCGAGATGGTCTGGTACGGGATGGTGTCCGGGTAGGCGGCCTGCTCCGGGTAGGCCCGCCCGTACACCGGGATGGTGGCCTTGCCGGGCCGCGGGGTCACCACGAAGCCGGTGGCCCACTTCGCGGTCGGCGCGGAGGCCGGGTTGAGGAACCACGCCTTCTGGCCGAGATACCAGATCGCCGTCCAGTCACCCTGCCGGCCGGCGAGCGCGTACGTCTGACCGGCCGAGGCGCGGGCGCCGTGGTCGGAGATGTACATCGTGTCCGGCGTGCCGTCCGGGCGCAGCCCGAGGTCGTTGACGAGCGGGGCGTCCGGGCTCGGCGCGGTCCGCAGGATCACCGCCGAGGAGCCGCGCGACGGGCACGGCTCGGCCGGCGGCCTGGGCGTCGGGACGCCCGGCGGCTGCTGGTTGCAGCCGGTGAACGCCGGCCGGTTGGTGGCGAAGTCCGGGTCGATGGTGACCAGGCCGGTCCGCGCGGTGCCGGTGGTGCGGAACGGCGCCTTCATCAGGTCGAAGTAGTGCGACCAGTCCCAGTACGGTCCCGGGTCCCAGTGCATGCCGCCCACCGCGCCGGCGTTGATGCCGGGCACGTTGTCGTGGCCGATGATGTGCTGCCGGTCCATCGGGATGCCGAGCTTCAGCGCCAGGTGGCGCACCAGCTTGGCGGAGGTGCGGTACATCGCCTCGGTGTACCAGGTGCCCTGACCGGCGAAGCCCTCGTGCTCCAGGCCGATGGACTTCGCGTTGACGTACCAGTTGCCGGCGTGCCAGCCGACGTCCTTGGTCTTGATGTGCTGGGCGATGTAGCCGTCCACCGAGCGCAGCGTGTAGTGCCAGCCCAGGTAGTCGGCCCGCTTCACCAGGTCGACGCTCGGGCCGAAGTAGCCCTCGGTGTCGTGGATGACGATGTACTCGATCTTCTGCTGCTTCGGCCGGTCGCCAAGATCGTGGTTGCCGTAGTCACCCGGGTCGTCGCTGAGCTGCTCGTACGGCGCGGGGATCCACTCACAGGCCAGCCGCACCGGGCACTCCAGCCCGTCCGGCCGCTCGGCGTTACGCAAACCGAGCCGGGCCAGCCGGGAGCGGTCCGGCGTCGCGGCGGTGGCGGCGAGCGTGACCCGCTGGCCGTCGTCGGTGGTCCGGCTGGCGCCCTGGCCGAGCTGGTCGTACACCTCGTCGGCGAAGGCCGCCGCGCCGTCGGTGGTGTCCGCGCCGGAGTACCGGGCCACCGCGCCGTACCAGGCCGCCGGGTCGGTGCCGGCGCCGACCGGCCCGCCCAGAGCCTTCTGGTACGACGCCAGCAGCGCCGCGCCACCGCGGATGTTCGCGGCCGGGTCGGTCCGCAGCGTCCCGGCGTCGAGCCCGGTGAGCGCGGCGGCGGCGTCGAGTGTCTGGAGCGAGGCGGGCGGCAGCGGGGCCTCCCGCTCCGGCGTGGCGGCCGTGGCCGGGTCGAGCTTCAGCGGACGGGAGTCGTCGCCGCGCGGGTCCTCGTCCTCGTCCACGTGGGCGCTGCCCGGCATGGCCAGGATGTGCGCGGCGTCGGTCAGGTGCATCGGGCCGTAGCCGCCGCTGGTGCTCGGCTGCCCGGTGTGGGTGTCCCAGCGGGACTCCAGGTAGGAGACACCGAGCAGCACGTTCTGCGGGACGCCGTACTCGGCGGCCGCGGCGGCGTATTGTTGTTGCCTGTCGCTCGCGGGCGGGGACGTGTCCGGCGCGGCGGTCACCGGGCCGGTCGTCGCCAGCGCGGTGGCGGTGGCCACGGCGGCGGCGAGCAGTATCCGTCTGCCCGACGGCGGGGCGGAGAGGTGCATCGAACCTCCTGGACAGGGATGGGGGTCACTGCGTCTCCACCCTCACTCCGCACACCCGTGATGGTCAATACCTTTCCAGTAAGTAATCAGCCGTGAAAGAAAATTTCACCTCCGTCAGTGGTTCGCCGCCGGATCGCGTACGGAGTGTCACGTCGCTGGAAGTTGCGGATCGATAACGGTGGTCCCTACTCTGGTGAATCGTCGGCCGTACGTCTCACCGTCCAACCCGGTCGGTGACGGACCGGCACCGCCGAGTCGCCAGTGGGCGAGCCGGGGAACCAGGTACCTGGGGTGAATCCGCAGCGATGCGGTAGGGCGGCTCCCTTCCCGCCCGAATCCGTCAGCTAACCCGGTAGGCGGAACTGAAGAAGGAGTACGGACGCCGGTGGCACTCCATGCCCCGCGGCCGTCGTCGAGCCGGTCTGTCGACCGGTCCACGGCTGTGCCGCGTACCCGCTGGTCCCGCTTCACCACCGCCCTCGCCGCCCTGGTCGGCACCGCTGTCGTCCTGACCGGTGGCGCCACCGCGGCACACGCCGAACCCTCGGTCGCCGAGATCGAGGCCCAGATCGACCGCGACTGGAACAAGCTCGAACCGGTCATCGAACAGGTCAACGCCGTACGCGAACAGCTCGCCGCGCGGCGCGAGCAGGCCGACGCGCTCGGCCGGCAGATCGCACCCCTCCAGGCCCGGGTGGACGCCGCGCTCGGCCAGGTCGGCGGGCTCGCCGCCGACGCCTACAAGGGCGACAACCTCTCCACCGTCAACGCGCTGCTGGGCAGCCGCTCGCCGGGTGACCTGGTCAACGGCCTGGAACTGCTCGACCGCTTCGCGCACCGCCAGCACGAGCAGGTGCGCTCCGTCGCCGCGCTGCGCGACGAACTGGCGGCGAAGAAGAAGCCGCTGGACGAGATGATCGCCGGGCTGGCGCGCACCGAGGCCCAGCTCGCGGCGAAGAAGAAGCAGATCGACGCCGAGATCGCCCGGCTGCAGAAGCTGCGGCTCAAGGTGTACGGCAAGGGCGGCGGCGGCCCGCTGCGCCCGGCGCCCTGCCCGGCCGGCTACCCCGGTGGCGCGGCCGGTGCGGCGGTCAAGTTCGCCTGCGCCCAGATCGGCAAGATCTACGTCTGGGGCGCGGCCGGGCCGGACCACTTCGACTGCTCGGGCCTGACCCTGGCGGCGTGGGCCAAGGGCGGCGTGTCGCTGCCGCACAACGCACGCCAGCAGCACGGCGTGACGAAGCGGGTCAGCCGTGCCGAGCTGCGTGCCGGTGATCTCGTCTTCTACTACGGCGACCTGCACCACGTGGCGATGTACGTGGGCGACGGCTGGGTGGTGCACGCCTCCCAGTCGGGCAAGCCCATCACGATGAAGCGGGTCGACGACGGCGACATCAACAGCTACGGCCGGGTGTAAGGAAGGGCCCCCTCTTAACGCCTCCGGTAGAGGAGGGGGCCCTTCTTAACAACTGCGGGCGTCCGTCAGCGCGTCGGCCAGGTGCGCCAGCTCTGCCAGGACCGGCTCGGCGTCGGGCCGCGCTGCCCCTGGTAACGCGAGCCGTAGACGGCCGAGCCGTACGGGTGCTCGGCCGGCGAGGAGAGCCGGAAGATGCAGAGCTGGCCGATCTTCATGCCCGGCCAGAGCGTGATCGGCAGGTTCGCCACGTTCGACAGCTCCAGCGTGACGTGGCCGGAGAAGCCCGGGTCGATGAATCCGGCCGTCGAGTGGGTCAGCAGCCCCAGCCGCCCCAGGCTCGACTTGCCCTCCAGCCTCCCGGCGAGCTGGTCGCCCAGCGAGATCACCTCAAGCGTGGAGGCGAGCACGAACTCGCCCGGGTGCAGCACGAACGGCTGTCCCTCCGGCACCTCGACCATCGAGGTCAGGTCGTCCTGCTGCTTCGACGGGTCGATGTGTGTGTAGAGATGGTTGTTGAAGACCCGGAACAGCCGGTCCAGGCGTACGTCGATGCTCGACGGCTGCACCAGCGTCGGCTCGAAGGGCTCCAGCGCGAGCGTGCCGGCCTTGATCTCGGAGACCAGGTCGCGGTCGGAGAGCAGCATCCGAACACCATAGCGACCGGTATGGGTGACCTGCGTGTCGCACTACATCTTCGTACACGTGTTCGATAGAGTGTCCACATGGCTTCCTGGTCCGAATTCGCCGCCGACGAGCCCCGCCTCGCCGACGAGATCCGCCTCCTGATGCAGCAGTATGGGCCGGGCTTCGGCTACCTCGCCACGGTCCGCGCCGACGGCGGCCCCCGGGTCCACCCGGTCTCCCCGGTGATCACCGCCGACGGGCTCTGGTGCTTCGTCGTCGACTCGCCGAAGCGCCGCGACCTCGAACGCGACGGCCGTTATGCGCTGCACTCGTTCCCGCCGGAGGAGAGCGACGACGAGGCGTACATCGCGGGGCGCGCGCGGCAGGTGACCGACCCGGCCACGGTGACGCGGCTGGCCCGGATCGCCCGCGCGGCGCCACAGGGCGACTGGCGGCTGTTCGAGTTCACTGTCGAGGCGGCGATGCTGACCCGGCGCGACCCGGTGGCCCAGCCCGGCGCCGCCCCGCCGCAGGTGCGGGTGTGGCTCGATCCGCGCGGGGCCGAACCGGCCCGGCGTGACCCGGTCGCCGCCGAGGGCCTTCGCGGCCGGCACGGCTTCGACACCCGCCGCCCGGCCGCCTGACCCGGCTCACGACGAACGGTGCCGGCCCGTCCGAGGACAGGGCCGGCACCGGTGTACGCGGTACGACGGTCAGGCTGCGCGGTAGGCGTTCCACGCGGTGAGCATGCGGCTCGCCTGGCCGGCGGTGAACTGGTACATGCAGGAGTCGTACGTGTAGTCCATGAAGTTGGTGATCGGGTCCTTGCCGGCGGTCGAGCAGGTGTCCCGGCCGGTCGGGCACTGGTACGCCGGGGACGCCTCGGCCGGGGTGTCGGAGACGCTGTCGCCCGAGCCGGAGCAGCCGCCCTGGAAGGTGTGGTAGAGGTTCAGCCAGTGGCCGACCTCGTGGGTGCCGGTGTCACCCTGGTTGTAGTTGGTCGCGGTGCCGCCGGGCAGCGACTCGTTGAGCACCACCACGCCGTCCATCTTGTCCAGCGTCCGCTTCGGGAACGTCGCCCAGCCCAGCAGGCTGTCGCTCAGCTCGCCCAGGTAGATGTTCAGCGTGTTCTTGCCGCCCTCACGCAGCGAGGTCTTCATCGAGCGCTCGGCGGAGGAGCCCTGCACGATCGGGTACCACGACGGGTTCGTCACCCGGTTGATCTTCGTGAGCTGGAACCCGAACGCGGTGGCGGCGCCGCCGGTCGAGCCCGCGTACGACTGGTTCAGCACGGTGATCTGCTGGTTGATCATCGAGTCGGTGATGTTGCCACCGGCCCGGGTGCTGTTCTCCTGGATAACGTGCACGACGACCGGGATCGTCACGGTGGCCAGCGGGGCCACGGCGCCGGTCCGGAAGTTGGCCCGCTCGCGCTGCGCGGCGGCGAGGTCGGCCTCACGGTCACGGACCTGCTGGGCGGTCAGGTGGTTGGGGTCGAGCTTGGCGTTGCCGCCCTTCGCGACGCGGGCGTTCGCGTGCTCGTCGGCGTGGGCGTCGGCCGGCTCGGCGCAGGTGCCGGCCGGGGCGGCCGAGAAGGCCGAAGCAGCGGGGACGACGCCGACGGCGGCGGTGCTGAGCAGCAGCGCGAGGGTCGACGTCGCGACACCGGCGGTACGCCGGGTCAGCAGGTTGGGACGGAGTCCCATGGGCCCACCTCTTTCTGACGGCGTGCCAGGGGGTGTGTCACGCCGGTTCGGAAACGTGGGGCAGACGTTACATCCCATCGACGCATTTGAGAACGCCCATACGTTTCCGACGTGCAACTTCGCGCGGGCCGGCTCCGGTGGGTGCTTGACTCACTCCAGTTCGGGGAGGTGGCGGGGTCAACCGCCCGCCGACGCCGCCACCTCGTCGAGGTGGGGCGCGCACCTGACTGCACGGGAGCGGTGACCTTCAGGTAGAGTGGTGCCGCCTGCGGGTGTAGTTCAATGGCAGAACATCAGCTTCCCAAGCTGACAGTGCGGGTTCGATTCCCGTCACCCGCTCCAACGTGAGGCCCCAGCTCAGGACAGGTTCCTGGCTGGGGCCTGTTCGTGTGCTGCCGCTCCGTGCCCGGCGCCTCGGCGACGGTCGCGGAGCGGCTGAGGCGCCTCGCCGGCGGAAGCGCCCCGGCTCCGGGACGGCGAAGACCGTCGACAGCCGCCGGGCCTGTGGAGGGGGCGGGAGGTCGTCCCGCTTGCGTTGACTCCGGCAAGCCGAGAGGGTCGCCGCCCGGCCGCCAGAGTCCCCACTTGCCTCGAAGTGTGCTTCCCGGCGGCGGCCAGGGGAAGTTGCGGGCAGGTGAGACCCTGCTGACGTGCCTACCGCGCATACCTTGAGCGTCGCGATCTCAGTTTTCGCCGCGATCCTTTCTGTCGTCAGCCTCGGCATCTCTGTTCTGATTTATGGACGACAGAGAACCAGGCTCGGTGTCCGGGTGGGGTGGGCGGTGGGAAGGTATCCCGATGGCACTCTTACCCGAGGACTGCAGTTTGAAGTAGCCAACGACGGTCCGGCCGCCGTTCAGATTTCGAGCATCGTCCTTCGGGCGGGCTCCACACTGGGCAGCTCCATGTCCGGGGGGTTGATGATCGGGCCGGATCTCCCGGTCACCATCGAGGGCCACCACTCGCAGAGCTGGACGCTCTTCGTGCCTTCCATGCTGGCCTCGATGACTGAAAGAGACATGTTGTCCCGCCAGTTCAAGGTCTCGGTGTATCACGACGGAGGGCAGCCGGCCATGCTTCGTTTCTCCGGGTATGACTTCGGTGCCGACCTGCGAAAATACAAGGAAATGACGGCGAAGCACGGCAGTCCGCCGACCGTGGAATTGACCTAGCGACTCGATGGGTCAGGTAGACGACTGGTCGTCGCCGTTGCCCGGGGTAGCAGATTCCGAAGCTCCCGCACGATGCTCTCCTTCGGGTCCTCCCCCGCCTCGACATGACCTCCCGGCAGGTCGCACACATTGGGGTAGTGACGGCGTGGCCGTCAGCGGAGATGCCCCCACGGTCGGCGGCTCGACTGACACAATGCGGCGTGCGCTCACGTCTGCGGATGATCAGGGTGACGACCGAGCCGGTCCGCGTACGGGAGACGGCCACCGTCGACCTGCCCACGAGCGCGGAGGCGGCCTTCGGCTTCCTGTGGGACCCGGCCTCGTCGGTCGCGCTGCACGATTCGGTGGAGCTCGGCGTGACGCTGCCCGGCCCGAAGGGAGTCGGCGAGATCCAGGCGTTCGTGCATCGGACCCCCACCGGCCGGATGGGCGTCATCCACGAGGTCGTCGAGATGGAGCCGGGCCGTCGTGCCGTCACCCGTACCCTCATGGTCGGCTGCCCCAGCGGCGGCGAGCTCACCGTTGTGCCGCTCGGACCCGGCTCGTGCCGTCTCACCCAGGAGTTCTGGGTGGAGCTCCCGGCGGGCATGCCGGTGGATGCCGGCGCGCAGATGCGCCGCGAGTACCGGACGCGGCTGGCGGAACTGACCCGGCGGCTCGCCGCCTGGGCCGGTCAGGCGCCCCGGGGCACCGCGCTCTGACACTCCCCCGGGGGAAACTCACTCCGGTCTGCCTCCACGGTGCTCAGCCGGATTGCGATCTCGCGGCCTGCGGCACCCGAATGCGGCGGTGTCGATGCGATGAGTCGCGGGCCGCCGCCGGGTCTGACCGGGAAAGAGCGGCAACCGGAGGAGCGGACCCATGGGCAAGTTGATCGTGACCGAGTTCCTGACCCTTGACGGCGTGGCGCAGGCGCCCGGCGAACCGGACGAGGACCGCGAGGGCGGCTTCAACCACGGCGGCTGGCAGATGCCGCTGCTCGACGACGAGTCCGGCGCGGTGATGTTCCAGCAGGCGAGCAGCATGGACGCGCTGCTGCTGGGCCGCAAGACGTACGACATCTTCGCCGGCTACTGGCCGAAGGCGTCGGATGAGATCCCCTTCACCGGCCTGCTGAACGGCGTGCCGAAGTACGTGGCCAGCCGTACGTTGGCCGAGCCGCTGGCCTGGGCGAACTCGACGCTGGTAAACGGTGACCTGGCCGGGCGCGTCGCCGAGATGAAGGACCGGCACGACGAGGTCCACGTGATCGGCAGCCTGGACCTGGTGCAGTCGCTGCTGCACCTCGGCCTTGTCGACCGGCTCAACCTGTGGCTGTACCCGGTCGTGCTCGGCACCGGCAAGCGCCTGTTCGGCGAGGGGACGGTGCCGAGCGCGCTGCGGCTCGCCGAGTCGGTCACCCACGCCCACGGCACGCTCCAGCTGACGTACGAGCCGGCCGGCGCTCCCGCCTACGGGGACGCCGCCGCTTAGGGCGCGCGGAGGTCGAGCACGTGGCGCAGGCCGGGCTCCCCGGCCAGCTCCACCGGACCCTCGGGTACGAAACCGGCACGCTTGAGCACCGCCAGCGAGGCCGGGTTCGCCAGCGCCGCCGAGGCGACCAGCCGGCGCAGCCCGTACTCGGTGCGGGCCAGTTCGCAGACGCGCCGTACGCCTTCACTCGCGAGCCCGCGCCCGGCGGCGCGTTCGGCCACCCGGTAGCCCAGCTCGGCGCTGCCGTCTGCGACGTCGACCAGGTTGAACCGGCCGAGCACGGTGCCGTGGTCGCCGACCAGCACGTGGAAGTGGCAGGTGCCGCGTTCCTGCTCGTCCAGCAGGGCCGCGTGCCGGGCGGCGTACCCGGTGAAGAAGTCGTCGCCCCGGTCGGGGACGTACCGGGCGAAGTAGGCCCGGTTCTCCCGCTCGAACCGCAGTACGGCGGGCGCGTGGTGGGCGGCGAGTCGTTCCAGCTGCGGCATCGGCTCAGGCTAGGCGCCGGCCGGGTAGCAGCGCAGTTCGATTGTGTTGCCGTCCGGGTCGCTGACGTAGATCGAAGTGGCGGTGCCGCGCGCCCCGAAGCGCGGTACCGGGCCGGCCAGCACGGTGAACACCCCGGAGTCGATCACTCGCTGCCAGTCGACCGGCTCAACCACCAGGCAGAAGTGGTCCACGTTGGACCCGCTCGGGTCGCCCTTGATCAGGTCGATGATGGTGCCGGCGTCGACGCGTACGGAGGGGAAGGGCACCTCACCGGCCCGCCACCTGTCGACCCGAACCGGGGCCAGGCCGAGCGTGCCGCAGTAGAAGTCGAGGGAGCGCTCGATGTCGCTCACCGAAAGCACGAGGTGGTCGAACCCGGTCACCGTCACGAGATGGTTCCGCATGCCGTCTACCCTGGTCCGGCACGCCGACCCGGCCAAGCCCGATCCGGACTACGATCGTTGACCCGCAGGCAACGACGGAGGTGCCCGGTGCTGGAGCGGTACGAGGTCGAGACGTTCCTGACCCTGGCCGAGGAACTGCACTTCGGGCGGACCGCCGCGCGGCTGCGGGTGAGCACCGGCCGGGTCAGCCACGTGGTGCGCAAGCTGGAACGCCGGATCGGCGCGCCGCTGTTCGAGCGCACCAGCCGGGTCGTCCGGCTCACCCCGATCGGCGCCCGCCTGGCCGAGGAGATGCGCCCACTGGTCGCAGGCATCGAGGCGGCGGTGCGGCGGGCCGTGGATGCCGGGCGCGGGCTGACCGGTGAGCTGCGGGTGGCGTACGTCGGCGAGTCGACGGCACCCGTGCTGCTGCGCGCGGTGGCCCTGTTCACCGAGCGTCACCCGGACTGCGAGGTGCGCGTGCACGAGGCGCCCCTGGCCAGCACCCGGTCGAGCCTGATGGACGGCACGATCGACGTGCTGATCGCCTCGTACCCCTTCGACGGCATGGCGAACGGCCCGGTGCTGGTGCGCGAGGGCCGGGTGCTCGCGGTGCCCGCCGATCACCCGCTGGCCCGCGAGGAGTCGGTGTCGCTGGAGGTGCTGGGTGACCATCCGGTGGTGCGGTACCCGGCGGTGACCTCGGCCGCGTTCAAACAGGACCGCACGCCGGACCGCACCCCGTCCGGCCGTCCGGTGCCGAAGGGTCCGGCAGGTGGCAGCTTCTCCGAGATGCTGGCGCTCGTCGCGCTGGGGCGCGGGGTGCTGCCGGTGGGCGAGCAGGCCCGCCAGTTCTACGCCCGCCCGGACGTGGCCTACGTGCCGATCCACGACGCGCCGCCGATCTGTCGCGGTCCGGTGTGGCCGGCCGGGAACACCACCTCCCGGGTACGCGAGTTCGTCCGCGCGGCTGCCGACGCCAACCCGCTTCCGCCGGACTGACGTGTCGTACCCGGATGGCAGCATCGGCCGGATGCGGGACGAGATCCGGGCACTGGTCGAGGAACTGCCACCGGGGGACGATCTGGAGGCGCGGCACCGGGAGGCGGCGCTGGCCTGGCTGGCCGGCACGGAGGACATCTTCCGCCGGGCCAAGCCGCGTACGCCGTCGCCGCACCTGGTCGCGTACTTCCTGCTCCGCGCCCCGGCCGACGGCGCGGTGCTGCTGGTCGACCACCGCCTTGCGGGGATGTGGCTGCCGAGCGGCGGTCACGTCGAGCCCGGTGAGCACCCGGCCGACACGGTGCGCCGCGAGCTGCGGGAGGAGCTGGGCGTGGCGGCGGTCTTCGCGCCGCCGTTCGGTGAGCGCCCGGCGTTCCTCACCGTCACCGAGACGGTCGGCCCGCCGGAGCAGCGGCACACGGATGTCAGCCTCTGGTACGTGTTGTCCGCCGACCGCGGCCAGCGGTTCACGCCCGATCCGGTGGAGTTCGCCGGCATCCGCTGGTGGACGCCGGCCGAGGTGGCAGACGCACCGGCCGGCACGATCGAGCCGCACCTGGGCCGGATGCTGACCAAACTGGCGGCAGCGACGCCTTGACCCGTCCCCTGCGGCAAGGCCCAGCGTGACCGGTGCCGGTCGCGGTGACCGGCACGAGGAGCGCGAGGGAGACACGGTGCGACTGCTGACCATCGGGGCGTTCGCCCGCGCGACCGGCCTGAGCGCCAAGGCGCTGCGCATCTACGACGACTGCGGGCTGCTGCCCCCGGCCGCTGTGGACCCGCACTCGGGCTACCGCTACTACGCGCCGGAGCAGGCGGACCGGGCGCGGCTGATCGCCGGGCTGCGCCGGGCCGGGATGCCGCTTGCCGACATCCGTACCGTCTGCGGTCTGCCGCCCGCTGCCGCCGCCGAGGCGCTCGACGCCTGGTGGCGGCGGGTCAGCGCGGACACCGCGGCGCGCGGCCGGGCAGTCGCGCTCCTCGTCGGCACGCTCAGCGAGAGGGGCACCACCATGTCCGAGACCACCTTCCGGTACGCGACGCGCTGCGAGACCGGCGCGGTCCGCGACTCCAACGAGGACACCGCGTACGCGAGCGCGGCGCTGCTCGCGGTCGCCGACGGCGTACGCGGTCCCGCCGGGTCCACTGCCAGTGCGGCGGCGGTGGACGCGCTGCGGCCGCTGGCGGAGGCGGACGCGTCGCGGGGCGACCTGCTCGGCGCGCTGGCCGACGCGGTGAGCCGGGCCGATCAGGCGGTACGCGCGCACGCCACCGACGCCGACCAGCCCGCCACCACGCTCACCGCGCTCGTGCGGCGCGGCACCCGGCTCGCGCTCGCGCACGTCGGGGACAGCCGGGCGTACCTGCTGCGCGGCGGCGAGCTGTCCCGGCTCACCCAGGACCACACGTACGTGCAGACGCTCGTCGACCAGGGGCGGCTCACGCCGGCGGAGGCCCTGGCGCATCCGCGGCGGGCGCTGCTGGCCCGGGCGCTCGGCGCGGGCGGGGAGGTGGAGGCGGATCTGGCGCTGCGTACCGCGCTGCCCGGTGACCGCTACCTGCTCTGCTCCGACGGCCTGTCCGCGGTGGTGGGGCCGGGTGCGCTGCACGCCGCGCTGACCGAGGCGGACGATCCGGAGGCCGCCGTCGCGCGCCTGGTCGAGCTGGCGTACGCGGCCGGCGCACCGGACAACATCGCCTGCGTGGTCGCCGACCTGGCGACGTGATCCCCGCGACCCGGGTCGGACTGTCCGACCCGGGTCGTACCCTGGCGCTCATGCGAATCGGCATCGTGATCCTGCCCGACCAGCGCTGGTCGGAAGCGCGCCGGCGGTGGGCCCAGGTGGACGAGTGGGGCTTCGACCACGCCTGGACCTACGACCACCTGGGCTGGCGTGACCTGGTCGACGGGCCGTGGTTCGACTCGTGGACGACGCTCACGGCGGCGGCCGGCGTGACGTCCCGGGTGAAGCTGGGGACGCTCGTGGCCTCCCCGAACTTCCGGCACCCGGCGGCGTTCGCCCGGCAGGTCACGGCGCTCGACGACGTGTCCGGCGGCCGGGTGCTGCTCGGCCTCGGCGCGGGCGGCATCGGCTTCGACTCGGCGGTGCTCGGCGGCGAGACTTTGCCCCCACGGCAGCGCGTCGACCGGTTCGCCGAGTTCACCGAGCTGCTCGACGCGATCCTGCGGGAGGACGGCACGACCTGGCGCGGGGAGTGGTTCACCGCTGTGGACGCCCGCAACAACCCGGGGTGCGTCCAGCGGCCCCGGGTGCCGTTCGTGGTCGCCGCGAACGGTCCCCGCTCGATGCGGCTGGTCGCCCGGTTCGGGCAGGGCTGGGTGACCACCGGGCTCGGCGGCGACGACATCGAGGCGTGGTGGGGCACCGTGGCGGAGCTGTCCGACCGGATGACGCGGACGCTGGAGCAGGCCGGCCGTGACCCGGCGACGCTCGACCGCTATCTGTCGCTCGACTCGGCGCCGGTGTTCTCGCTGACCAGCGCCGACTTCCTCGCCGAGCAGGTCGGGCGGGCGGCCCGGCTGGGCTTCACCGATGTGGTGACGCACTGGCCCCGGGCCAGCAGCTGGTACGCGGGTGACGAGGCAGTGCTGGTGGAGGCGGCGGCGCTGCTGCCCGAGCTGCGCCGGGCCGGTTAGGTGCCGACGCCGCCTTCGGTGGAGACGAGCCGGAACCGGAGGCAGACGACGGCTGTGTCGTCGGTGACCGGCGTGCCCTGCCGGGCCCAGTAGGCGGCGTGGCCCTCGCGCCACTCCTCGATCGACCGGTCGCCCTCGCCCTCGGCGCGGGCGAAGTCCCACGGCACGTCGGCGAAGCGCACCACCCCGACGCCTGTCACCTCGATCACGGCGACGAACCGGTCGTCGTCGTCGACGAGCACCTGCCGCTCGCCGACGGTCTCCAGTTCCTCGCCCTCCTCGTCGTACTCCCGCACGAGACCGGCGGTGGCGGTCTTCACGCCGGAGAGCACGAGGGTGTTGAGCCGGGTACGCAGCTCGCCGGGCGTGCCGAGGGCGAGTGCGCGCAATCCACCGATGCGGGGCCACATGCCGCCGACGCTACGGCACCGTACCGCCGGCGCTCACCCGGTTTCCCGGCGTCTCACGGCAGTTCGTCGCCGGTGAGCAGGGCGCGCAGCCTCAGCCGCCCGGCCACCTCGGGTGGGCAGGTCGCCACGAGCGCGGCTGCGCCGATCAGGTCGGCTCCGGCGTCCGCGACGACCCGGCGCAGCGCGTCCAGTTGCGCGCCGGTGTCGACCCAGTCGTCGACCAGCAGCACCCGGTCGCCGGGGCCGAGCCGCCTCCCGTCCACGCCGACCCGCAGCCGCCGTCCCCGGTAGTCGGGGGGTGTGTCGGCCCAGCGCGTCGGCCCGGGCCGGCGTCGCCCGCCACCGTCCTTGTACGCGGGCAGGAAACCCGCGTCGGCGGCGACCGCGACGAGCGGGCCGAGCAGCAGCCCGGTCACCTCCGGCGCGATCACGACGGTCGGACTGGTGCCCGGGAACAGCCCGGCCAGGGCCGGCCCGACCTGGGCCAGCACCTCCGGGTCACGCCACCAGCCGGAGATGTCGCTGACCAGGTGGGTGCTGCCCGGCCCGGGGTCGATCCACCGGAACAGCTCGACCAGGCGACGAGTCAGCACGGGTTCCATCCTGGCGGATCGGTGGGCCGTTCGGCCGATCGACTCTGGCGTGATCGGCTACACGTACCAGGGTAAATGCGGGCATAGCACCATGATCACGTTGACTTCGGAAGTGCTTCTCTCGTTACGGTCCGGGCCGGTTTGTTCAGTTGACGAAAGGACCGGGCCGGTGGCTGCTAGGCACCTTCGTACCCGCAAGTTCTCCTCGCCCGCCGCCATCGCCGCGACCGCCGCGGTCGGTGTGGCCCTCGCGGTCGGCGGCACCGTCGGCGCCGTGCGGCTCACCGCCGGCGAGCCGCCGGCCGAGCCGGTCGCGGTCGAGGCCCTGCCCAGCACTCCCGCCCCCACCTCGGCCGCCCCCTCGCCGAGCGCGTCTGCCTCGCCGAGCGCGAGCCTCAGCCCGTCGCCGAAGGCCACCCCGAGCCCGAAGGCGAGCCGTACCCAGGCGGCCTCCCGGAGCAAGCCCCGCACCACCGCGCCGTCGCCGACGGCGAAGAAGACGAGCGGCCCGAAGGTCGTGAACAGCGGCTCCTGCGGCGCCTCCTTCTACGCCGAGGGCCAGATGACGGCGAACGGCGAGACGTTCAACCCGAACGCGCTCACCGCGGCGCACAAGACGCTGCCGTTCAACACGAAGGTCCGGGTCACCAACCCGGCCAACGGCAAGTCGGTGGTGGTGCGGATCAACGACCGCGGCCCGTTCATCGACGGACGGTGCCTGGACCTCTCCCGCGCCGCGTTCGCGACCATCGCCGCCACCGGCCTCGGCCACGTGAACGTCCGGTACGAGGTGCTGGGCTGACCGGCCACTCGGGCAGAACTTCCACAACCGACGGGCCAGGTTCATTCTCCCGCTCACATCCATCAGGCATGCTGTCCGATGTACGCACGCAACCCTTCCAGCCGGGCCGCGGCCCGCTGAGTCCCGGATCCCGCGCCGGCCTCGGCGCGGCCCTCGCGCTGCTCGCGATCGTGGTGGCGGTGGAGCTGGCCGACGGCCGCCCGGCGCACTACCTCGCGCTGATGGTCGTCGCGCCGTTCCTCGCGGCGGCACTGGCGTCCTGGCGGGTGGTGCTCGCAGTGGGCGGCCTGGCCACCGCCATCGGGATCGCCTTCGCCTTCGCCGAACGGGGCAGCCCGCTGGTGACAGTCGTCAACGTGACGGCGGTCGGGGCGGCCACCGCGATCGCGGCGGCCACGGCGGCGATACGCCAGCGCCAGGCGGAGCGGATCGCGGAGCTGACCCGGCTCGCCTCGGTCGCCCAGCAGGCGGTGCTGAGACCGCTCGGACCGCAGGTCGGCACGCTGGCGGTGGCGGCGCGGTACATCTCCTCCACCGCTACCGCCGAGATCGGCGGCGACCTGTACGAGGTGATGGACACCCCGTACGGCGTCCGCATGATCATCGGTGACGTACGCGGGAAGGGGCTGGACGCGGTCCGCCTGGCCAGCATCGTGCTCGGCTCGTACCGGCACGTCGCGTACGAGCGGGCCGACCTGCGCGCGGTGGTGACCGACCTGGACCGCGCGGTGGCCCGCAACGTCGGCGACGAGGACTTCGTCACCGCGGCCCTGGTCGAGGAGCGCGGCGGCACGCTGACCATCGTCAACTGCGGGCACCCGCCACCGCTGCTGCTGCGCAGGGGCGCGGTGATCCCGTTGGAGCCGCCCGCGCCCGCGCCGCCGCTCGGGTTCATGCCCGTGGTCCGGCCCCGGGTGGAGCGGCTGGAGCCGGGTGACCGGCTGCTGCTGTTCACCGACGGGCTGGGCGAGGCGCGCCGGGACGGCGAGTTCTTCCCCACCGCCGACCGGGCCTGGCGGCTGCTCGGCCACGGCACCGTCGCCGACGGGCTGGCCTCGCTGGAGACCGCCCTGGTCGAGTGGGTGCACGGGCGGCTCGACGACGACATCGCGCTGGTCCTGATGGAGTACGTCGGCCCGCGCAGCGCCCCCGCCGCGGCGGTGCCGAGCTGGGAGGTCGGCGCCGCTGACGGATGAACGGGAAGTGTGTAATCGCTGTCACTTCCGAGATCCGCTTGTCGTTGCCTACCGGCGAGTAATACAGTCTGGAGTTACTGATCGGTAACACCTGTCCGGAAGCGGGGCCAGCGAGCATGACCCACTACAAGAGCAATGTGCGGGACCTCGAGTTCAACCTGTTCGAGGTATTCGGGGCGGACCGGACGCTCGGCCAGGCCCCGTTCACGGACCTGGACGTCGACACCGCCCGCAGCTTCCTCGGTGAGGTCGACCGCCTCGCCCGCGAGGACCTGGCTGCCAGCTACTCGGACAGCGACCGCAACCCGCCGGTCTTCGACCCGGCGACGTTCACCGCGCCGCTGCCGGAGTCGTTCAAGAAGTCGTACAAGGCGTTCATGGACTCCGAGTTCTGGCGCCTGGACCTGCCGGAGTCCCTGGGCGGCACCAACGCCCCGCGCGCCCTCTGGTGGTCGCTCGCCGAGCTGGTGCTCGGTGCCAACGCACCGATCTGGATGTACGCCTCCGGCCCGTCCTTCGCCCACGTGCTGCACGTCGAGGGCACCGAGGAGCAGAAGAAGTGGGCCCGGCTGTTCATCGACAAGCAGTGGGGCTCGACCATGGTCCTCACCGAGCCGGACGCCGGCTCGGACGTGGGCGCCGGCCGTACCCGCGCGATCCAGCAGCCGGACGGCTCGTGGCACATCGAGGGCGTGAAGCGCTTCATCACCTCCGGTGAGCACGACCTGAGCGACAACATCGTCCACTACGTGCTGGCCCGTCCGGTCGGCGTCGAGGGCGTCGGCGGCCCCGGCACCAAGGGCCTGTCGCTGTTCGTCGTGCCGAAGTACCACTTCGACCCCGAGACCGGCGAGCTGGGCGAGCGCAACGGCGTCTACGCCACGAACGTCGAGCACAAGATGGGCCTGAAGGTCTCGAACACCTGCGAGGTGACCTTCGGCGAGCACGGCGTACCGGCCAAGGGCTGGCTGCTGGGCGAGAAGCACGACGGCATCCGCCAGATGTTCATGATCATCGAGTACGCCCGGATGCTGGTCGGCACCAAGGCGATCGCCACGCTCTCCACCGGCTACCTCAACGCGCTGGAGTACGCCAAGAACCGGGTGCAGGGCGCCGACCTCACCCAGATGGCCGACAAGACCGCGCCACGGGTGACCATCACCCACCACCCGGACGTGCGCCGCTCGCTGCTGCTGCAGAAGTCGTACGCCGAGGGCCTGCGCGCGCTCGTCTGCTACACCGCGACCTGGCAGGACAAGGTCTCGATCGCCGAGGCGGCCGGTGACGAGAAGGCCACCAAGCTGGCCAAGCGGGTGAACGACCTGCTGCTGCCGCTGGTCAAGGGCGTCGGCTCGGAGCGGGCGTACGAGCTGCTCGGCCACGAGGCGCTGCAGACCTACGGCGGTTCCGGCTTCCTCCAGGACTACCCGCTGGAGCAGTACGTCCGGGACGCCAAGATCGACACCCTGTACGAGGGCACCACCGCGATCCAGAGCCTCGACCTGATCTTCCGGAAGATCGTCCGGGACAACGGCAAGGCCCTGATGGCGGTCGCCGCCGAGATCCAGGAGCACATCGCCTCCGAGGCCGGCAACGGCCAGCTCAAGGAGGAGCGTCAGGCGCTCGGCAAGGCGCTCGCCGAGATCCAGAACATCCTCGGCGTGATGACCGGCTGGCTGGGCGAGGCCCAGGGCGGCGACACCCGGGCGCTCTACAAGGTCGGCCTGAGCAGCCGCCGGTTCCTGCTGGCGATCGGCGACCTGGTGGTCGGCTGGCTCCTGCAGAAGCAGGCGGACGTGGCGCTGAAGGCGCTGGCCGGCGAGGTCTCCGCCGCCGACAAGTCCTTCTACGCCGGCAAGGTCGCCGCCGCCCGGTTCTTCGCCCGCGAGGTGCTGCCCCGCATCGGCGCCGACCGGCGGATCATCGAGGGCACCGACCTGGAGATCATGGACCTCCCGGAGGACGTCTTCTGAGCCCTTCCGGGGGCTTTCACCCCTGAAGCGTCACTCTCCCCCTCATGACGACGGCCGGCGGGCACCAGCCCGCCGGCCGTCGTCGTGCGCGCGCCAGGGGGTGGATAGGCGGCCCGGTGGCGGGTAACCGTCGCGGACCACGACCGAGTACGCCCAAGGCCATCGCACGGGGGAGTGCAGCGCACATGGGCATTGGTAGCGCCATCTTTCTCATCGCGCTCGGCGCGATCATGACCTTCGCCATCCGGGCCAACGTCTGGTGGATCGACCTGCGTGCGGTCGGCTGGGTGTTCATCCTGGCCGGGCTGGGCGTCCTGCTGACGACGCTGTGGTTCTGGCAGGACCGCCGCAAGCGGGCCCGCACGCTCATCGTGGAGGAGAACCGGCTGTCGCATCCGACAGCGATGATGCCGCCGCCGCCCGACCCGCCGCCGCCGACCGCCCCGCCGTCCTGAGGTCGCCTCTCAGCGGCCGATCCGGTCCAGCTCGGCGAGGTCGTCGCCGGAGAGGGGCAGGCCGGCGCCGGCGACGTTCTCACGCAGGTGCGCGACGGACTTCGTACCGGGGATCAGCAGGATGTTCGGCGAGCGCCGCAGCAGCCAGGCCAGGGCGACGCCCATCGGCGTCGCCCCGAGGCGTGCGGCCACCGCGGACAGCGCCGAGGACTGCAACGGGGTGAAGCCGCCGAGCGGGAAGAACGGCACGTAGGCGACGCCCTGCCGGGCCAGCTCGTCGATCAGGTCGTCGTCGCCGCGGTGGGCCAGGTTGTACTGGTTCTGCACGCAGACGATCGGCGTGATGGTCTGTGCCTCGGCGACCTGTTCCGGCGTCACGTTGCTCAGGCCGAGGTGGCGGATCACGCCCTCCTGCTGGAGCGCGACGAGCGTCTCCAGCGCCTCGGCGAGCGAGCCGGGCTGCGGCCCCGTGGCGTCGCCGAGCCGCAGGTTGACCAGGCCGAGCGCGTCCACGCCGAGCGTCTCCAGGTTCTCCCGGACCTGCCGGCGCAGGCTCTCCGGATCCCGGGCCGTGGGCCAGCCGCCCTGCTCGTCCCGGTCCGCGCCGACCTTCGTGACGACGTGCAGCGATTCCGGGTACGGGTGCAGCGCCTCCCGGATCAGCCGGTTGGTGACGTGCGGCCCGTACGCCGCGCTGGTGTCGATGTGGGTGATGCCGAGCGCGACCGCCTCGCGCAGCACCGCCAGGGCGCCGTCGTGATCGGCCGGCGGCCCCATGACCCAGGGCCCGGCGAGTTGCATGGCGCCGTAGCCGAACCGGGTGACGGTCAGGTCGCCCAGGGTCCAGGTGCCGCCGGGAAGGGTGGTGGGTGCCATACGTGTACCTCTGGCTCTCGTCGTCCGTTGGCGGCTCCGCCGGGGTGACGGCGCCGAGTTCCACTATTGGCGTGTAAGTTTCTGGTGGGAAGTAGGCACCTGAAAGTGCGTAGCTCGCCGGACGGCAGGAGCAGGGATGAGCAAGGCGGAGTACGACGCGTTCCTGGCCCAGTGCCCCAGCCGGCAACTGCTCGCCCGGATCACCGACAAGTGGGTCACGCTGGTGCTGGCCGCGCTGCGCAGCGACGGCTCGCACCGGTTCGGGGCGGACTGCGCCGGTGAACCGTGCCCGAGGCGGTACTCCGAGTTGGCCCGCACCCTCCCCGGGGTCAGCCAGAAGATGCTCACCCAGACGCTGCGCGCCCTGGAACGCGACGGCCTGGTCACCCGCACCGTGGAGCCGACAGTGCCGGCGACGGTCACCTACGAGCTGACCGGCCTCGGGCTCTCCCTGCACGAGACGATCCGGAGCCTGAAGGTCTGGGCGGAGGCGAACATGGACGACGTGCTCGCCAACCGGGCGGCCTACGACAGCCGGGTCGGCTGAAGCCGTACCGCTCAGGCGCGGGCGGTGTGCCGGGCGGTGAGTGGCGCGCCTCCCGGGGCCAGGTCGGCCCACCCGGTCGTCGGCAGGTGCACCACGAGATCCGTGGTACGCAGCCCGTCCGGGTCCGCCCGCTGCGGGTCGAGCAACGCCGAGAGCAGCGAGACGCCCGGGTTGTGGGCCACGAGCAGCACGGTGCCGGCGGTCGGGTCGACCGTCCGCAGCAGATCCAGCAACTGGGCCGGGTGCGCGTCGTACGCGGTCGTCTCGTACCGCACCGCTGGGAGCGGTCCCGCCGGGCCGCCCTCCGGCGGTGAGCCGGTCATGCCCGTCGCCACGTCGTGCCAGGTCTGCCGGGTGCGCCGGGCCGGTGAGCAGAGCACCACGTCGGGAAGCAGCCCCTGCCGGGCGAGCCAGGCGCCGGCCACCGCCGCGTCGGCGTGTCCCCGCGCGGTGAGCGACCGCTCCGCGTCCGGGCCGTTCGCGGACTGCTCGGCCTTGGCGTGCCGCAGCAGCACCAGCGTCCGCTGCCCGTTCCTGCCGTCCGTCATACCGCCCAGCTTGCCTGATTGACGATCAAAGCGCCTGGGTATGTCGATGGGTGCCGCTACCTCATCCATGGCCGCGGCGGGCAGGAAACGCCAGCAGGACGCCAAGGAGGCGACGTCATGGGCATCGGTGCCAGCATCTTTCTCATCGCGCTCGGCGCGATCTTCGCGTTCGCCGTGGACGCCGACCTGGGGTGGCTGAACCTCAACGTGGTGGGCTGGGTGCTCATGCTCGCCGGGGTCGCCGGCCTGCTCACCACGCTCTACTTCTGGAACAGCCGCCGCCGGGTGGTGGCCGCCCCGGTGCGCGAGCAGGTGGTCGCCGAGCCGGTGGTGCCGGTGCGCGACGACCGCGTCGTGCGCGAGGAGTACCGCGAGGTGCGCCGTCCGGGCTCGGGCTACCCGGCCTGACCCCCCGAGAACCCGAGGGCCCCGCAACGGCGCGGGGCCCTCGCGCATGCCCGGGGAGCCGCGCCGGTGACGCGGCCCGGCTCAGGCGAACAGGGCGAAGTAGATCGCGATGTGGTGGCAGATCGCCGCGACGAGCGTGCAGGCGTGGAAGAACTCGTGGTGCCCGAAGACGGTGGGCCACGGATTCGGCCGGCGCAGCGCGTAGAACACCGCGCCCACGCTGTAGATCGCGCCGCCCGCGCTCAGCAGCACCAGCGCGGTGACGCCACCTTCGCGCAGGATCTGGGGCAGCATGGCCACCGCGACCCAGCCGAGCGCCAGGTAGAGCGGGGCGGACACCCAGCGCGGCGCGTGCGGCCAGATCAGCTTGACCGCCACGCCGGCGATCGCGCCACCCCAGACCAGGCTCAGCATGATCGTGGCCTGCCGGGTGTCCAGCAGCAGCGCGCAGAACGGCGTGTAGGTGCCGGCGATGAACACGAAGATCATCGAATGGTCCATCCGGCGCATGATCTGGTAGCCGCGTTCGGACCAGACCCGCCGGTGGTAGAGCGCGCTGGTGCCGAACAACCCGCACACGGTGAAGCTGTAGATCAGGCAGCTCACCAGCGGCGCCCAGCCGGGACGACCGGCGGCGATCGAACAGAGCACGATGCCGCAGACGAGAGCGGCGAAGAACGCGTACGCGTGCAGCCAGCCGCGCATACGCGGCTTCCCGATGTCGGCCGGCCGGAGCCGGAACGGTGCGGAGGTCGTCACCTCAATAGGTTACGACGGCGTAGGTTACTTGTAAGTAGTGTGGACCGTCACCTCACCCGACGGGAGGATGACCGGATGCGGATCCGGCCGGTCGGGGCGTACGCCCTGCTCCTCGACTGTGACGACGCGGCCCAGGCGCAGGCGTGGCGGGCCGAGCTGTGGCACCGGCGCGAAGCGGGCGAGCTGACCGCCACCGAGATCGTCCCCGGCGCGGTCACCGTGCTGCTCGACGGCGTACCGGACCCGGAGGCGACCGCAGTCCGGATCACCCGCTGGCACCCCCGCACCACCGGCTCCGGCACGGCCGCCGCCGAGGTACGGGTGCCGGTCGTGTACGACGGCGACGACCTCCCACTGGTCGCGGAACACTGGCACGTCGACGTGCCGGCCGTCGCCGACCGGCTCCGGCGCACCGAGTTCCGGGTCGCGTTCTGCGGGTTCGCGCCCGGGTTCGCGTACCTGACCGGGCTGCCGCCCGAGCTGGCGGTGCCCCGGCTCGCCACGCCGCGTACCCGGGTGCCGGCCGGCTCGGTCGCGCTCGCCGGCCCGTACGCGGGCATCTACCCCACCGCGTCCCCCGGCGGCTGGCTGCTCGTCGGCCGCACCGATCTGCCGCTGTTCGACGTGCACGCCGACCCGCCCGCCCGGCTCACCCCCGGCACCCGGGTCCGGCTGGTCGACCCCCCGTGATCGAGGTGCTGCGGGCCGGAGCGCTCACCACCGTCCAGGACCAGGGCCGCCCCGGGTGGGCGCACCTCGGCGTCCCCCGCTCCGGCGCCCTCGACCCGGCCGCCCTGCGCCTGGCCAACCGGCTCGCCGGCAACGACGAACGCGCCGCCGGCCTGGAGATCACCATGACCGGCTGCGTACTGCGGTTCACCCGGGCCGTCGCCGTCGCGCTCACCGGCGCCCCGGCCGACGTGACCGTCGAGTGGCGGGCCGGGGACACACAACCGCGCCCGGGGGACGTGGGACGGGCGCTCTCGCTCCCGGCGGGCGCGGTGCTGCGCGTCGGACCGGCCCGCGCCGGGGTGCGGACCTGGTTGGCGGTCAGCGGCGGGATCGCCGTCGAGCCGGTGCTCGGCAGCCGCGCCACCGACACGCTCTCCGGCCTCGGGCCGCCGCCGCTGCGCGACGGGGACCGGCTGCCGCTCGGCACCCCGGCCGGCCCACCCGCACCCGTCGACCTCGCCGTCACCGGGCCGGTCCCCGACGAACTGCGGCTGGCCGTGCGCCCCGGGCCCCGGCAGGACTGGTTCACCCCCGAGGCGCTCGACCTGCTGTGCCGCGCCGCGTACACGATGAGCCCGGACAGCAACCGGGTCGGCGCGCGACTGGCCGGCGCGGCGCTGCCCCGCGCGGTCGCCGGTGAACTGCCCAGCGAGGGTCTGGTGCTCGGCGCGGTGCAGGTGCCGCCGGACGGCCGGCCGCTGGTCTTCCTGGCCGACCACCCCACCACCGGGGGGTACCCGGTCATCGGGGTGGTGGACGACGTGACAGCGCTCGCCCAGGCCCGGCCAGGCACTACGGTGACGTTCCATGGACCTCAACGCTGACCTGGGCGAGGGATTCGGAAGCTGGCGGCTGGGCGACGACCACGCGCTGCTCGACCTGATCAGCTCCGCGAACGTCGCCTGCGGCTTCCACGCCGGTGACGCGGCCACCATGCACCGGGTCTGCGCCGGCGCCGCCGAACGCGGCGTCGCGGTGGGCGCGCAGGTCGGGTACCGGGACCTCGCCGGCTTCGGCCGGCGGCACATCGCGTACGACTTCGCCGAGCTGCGCGACGAGACGATCTACCAGCTCGGGGCGCTCGACGCCTTCTGCCGGCTGTACCGCACCCGGGTCCGCTACCTCAAACCGCACGGCGCGCTCTACCACGCGGCAGCCCGCGACGAGGGCCAGGCCGCCGCGCTGGTGGCGGCGATCAGCGGGTACGACCACGAGCTGCCGGTGCTCTGCCAGCCCGGCACCGTGCTGGCCCAGTTGGCGGCCGGCGCGGGCCTGCGCGTGGTGGCCGAGGGCTTCGCCGACCGCAACTACCTGCCAAACGGCACGCTGGTGCCGCGCGGCTCACCGGACGCGTTGGTGACCGACCCGGAGCAGGTGGCCGCCCGGGCGGTACGGATGGCCGTCGAGCGGACCCTGGTCGCTGTGGACGACACGGTGATTCCCTGCCCGGTCGAGTCGATCTGCCTGCACGGGGACACGCCGGGGGCGGTGCGGTGTGCGGAACTCGTGCGGGCCGCGCTCGTCGACGCGGGGGTCACGCCCACTCCGTTCGCGTGAAAGGAAGGGCCCCCTGTTAACGCCCTCGGTAGAGGAAGGGGCCCTTCTTAACACGCGCCGTCAGGCGTCCATCCCGCGCAGGACCAGCGGCACACGGGTCGCGCCACCGGTGACCACCCGGACCGGCACGCCCCAGTCCTGCCGCGTCAGGTGGCAGGCCGCGTGCTCCACGTCGGCGTCGCAGGTCGCCGCCTGGGCCGTCACCTGAAGCACCCCCTGCGCCACGTCGCCGCTGACCACCAGCCTGCGGGACAGGTCGGTGGTGGTGCCCGCGCCCTCGATTAGCAACTCCGGCGGGGACGCCGAGACCACCAGCCGGGTCGACGGCCCGTACGTCTCGTCGAGCTTCTGCCCCGGCGCCGGCGTGAAGATCACGTCCAGGGTCAGCTCCCCGGCCGCCACGTCGGTCGGTTTCCGTTCCAGCCGGTGCCGGGGGCCGTCCACCGTGTTCGCCCCGGCCGACGTCAGCGCGCCCGGCGCCAGCCGGGTCAGCCGGTGCGCGGCCGACTCGACCACCAGCACGTCGCCCTCACCGGTGAGCACCAGGTCGCTCGGCTCGGCCAGCCCGTCCGCCACGGTGCCCACCCGCCCGGTCTCCGGGTCGAAGCGGCGCACCGCACCGTTGTACGTGTCGGCGATCAGCACCGAGCCGTCGGGCAGCGCGCACACGCCCAGCGGGTGCTGGAGCAACGCCTGGTCGGCCGGGCCGTCCACGTGCCCGAAGTCGAACAGGCCCTGCCCGACGGCGGTGTGCATCACGCCGCCGGAGACCCACCGGATCGCGCTCGTCTCGCTGTCCGCGACCCAGAGCCGGCTGCCGTCGGCCGACACCGACAACCCGGACGGCTGGGCCATCCACACGTCCGGCAGCGGGCCGTCCCGCAGCGCCTCGACGGTGGTGCCGGCGTACATGCCGGCGGTCCGCTTGATCGGGTCGAACCACCAGAGCTGGTGGATGCCGGCCATCGCGACGACCACCCGGTCGTCGTACCAGGCCACGTCCCACGGGGACGACAGGTCGACAGCGCGGGCGTCGTGCGCGTGGTCGTCGACGGTCGAGCGCCACTGCCGCCCGCTGCCCGCCACCGTGACCACCTCGCCGGAGGACAGCCGTACGCCGCGCAGCAGGTGGTTGACAGTGTCCGCGACGACCACGTCGTAACCGGCCACCTCGGCCACGTGCGGCGGCAGCAGGCAGAGCCCCTGCGGCTCGGCGAACGTGGCGGCGGAGGGCGGGCCGTCGGTCCGGCCCCGGGCACCGGTGCCGATGCGGCGGACCACCGTCTCGCCGTCGGCGGCCAGCTCGACCAGGGAGTGCCGGGCCGAGTCGCTGACCAGTAGGTTCCCGCCTTCGAGAGGTACGGCCTTGCCGGGGAACCGCAGCACGGTGTCCGGCTCGGCGGGAGGCACGTACGGGCCCTCGCCCCGGTGCAGCGTGCCCTTCGCCTCGTGGGTGGCGATCAGCTCGTCGACCAGCCGGGCCAGCCCTTCGGCGTGCCCCTCGCCGGCCATGGTGGCGACCACGTACCCCTCGGGGTCGACCACGGCCAGGGTCGGCCACGCCTTGGCCGCGTACTGCTGCCACATGTCCATCTCGGCGTCGTCGAGCACCGGGTGGTGCACGCCGTACCGCTCGACGGCCGCGGCCAGCGCCGCCGGGTCCTTCTCGTGCTCGAACTTCGGCGAGTGGACCCCGATCACGACCAGGACGTCGCCGTACTTCTCTTCGAGCGGGCGCAGCTCGTCGAGCACGTGCAGGCAGTTGACGCAGCAGAACGTCCAGAAGTCGAGCAAAACGATCTTGCCGCGAAGATCGGCCAGCGTGACGGCCTTGCCGCCGGTGTTCAGCCAGGCCCGACCCCGCAGTTCCGGTGCCCGTACGCGTGCGCTCATGCCCTCCATCGTGCCGCACCGGCGCGGCGCGCTCCCGGCGATCCGGGGGTGAACAGACGCACACCGGAAACGGCGGAGCGCCCACCCCGGCGAGGGATGGGCGCTCCGCGTACGTGCGGTTACTGGCCGGCCGGCTTCAGGCAGAGCACCCGGGTGGTCCCGCCGCCCTCCACCGAGACCGATGGCTGCGCCTGGTCGGCGCACTTGTCCTTGTTGTCCACTTTCGACACCACGCTGAACGCGCCCGGCTCGCCGCAGTCGGCGGCCACGGCGCTCGTGCCGGACTGCTTCACGCAGGAGCCGACCGCCGGGTCGAAGCCCGCCGACTTGTCGTCGCCGACCTTGCCGAGCAGCGTCAGCAGACCCAGCGGCACGGCGAGGATGAGCACCGCCGCGATCAGTACGGCGGCGAGCACCCGGCCGTTGCGCACCTTCGGCGGGGGCGCCTCGGTCTGCGACTCGACGGCATCCGGCTTGAACGCGTCGAAGCGGCCCTGCTCCGGCTCGCCGCCGGGGCCGTCCTGCGCCCAGGCGGGCGGGGCCTGCTGGGGCGGGGGCGGGAAGGCGTTCATCCCGCCGGCTGGGCCCTGGCCGGGCACGGCTACCGAGGCACGGCCCCCGGCCGACGGCCCGAACCGGTCCGGCTCGCCGAACGGCTCCGGCCGCCCGGCCGGGCTGCCGAACGCATCCGGCCCGCCGAACGGCTCGGGCCGCGCGGCCGGGCTGCCGAACGGTGCCTGCTGCCCGCCCGGCCCGTCGAACGTCTCCGGCCGGCCGCCCGGGCCGCCGAACGCGTCCTGGCCGCCGGGAGCGCCGTACGAGCCCGGGCCGCCGAATGCGTCCTGGCCGCCGTACGGGCTCTGCGGACCGCCGAACGGGTCACGCACGTCGGGCTGCTCGCCGCCCGGGTGCACGCCGTTTGCGGGACGGGTGTTGCCGGGCGGGTCCACGAAGGACGGCACGCCGACCGGGAACGACGGCGGCGCGGCCGGCTCGGAGGGCGCTCCGGCGTACCCGTGCGGGCCGTCGGCGTCCTCGGACCTCGCCTGCCGGCCCGGCCCAGGGAAGCCGTTGCCGTGCGGCCCGTCCTGGCCGGGGTACCCGGTCTCGTCGGGCTCGTGGGCGTCCTCGGGCTCCGGGCGGGCGGGCCGGCCGTACACCCGGGGCTGCGGCGTCGGGGCGCTGGTCGGCAGCGGCTGGTCGGACGGCGGGGTGACCCGGCTGGCCACCGGGACCGACGCGCTCGCCGAGACCGGGCCGCCCTCCGGGGAGGTACGCGGCGTGGGAACGGCGGGCGACTGCGGCTCCTCCGGGCGGGACGCCCCCCAGGCGCCGTCGCCGCGCTCCGGCTCGTACCCCTGGGGTTCGGTGCCCGGCTGGTCGGCGGGCGGCGCGGCGGCCAGCGCGGCGCCCGGCACCCGCTGCTGCTGCGCCGGCAACGGCACCGCGTTGCCGGGGGAGATGCCCGGCGCGGGCGCTGGCTGATAGGCCGGAGCGGAGTCCTCGGACCGGCCCCACGCCTCGGCCGGCGACCACGGCTCGGGCGACGGTGCGGCCGGACGCTCGTCCTGGTTGCCGCCCCAGCCGGAGGGCGCGTCGGGAGACGGTGCGGGCACGCTCGCGCGGGCCTCGGCCGGCGCGGCGGCACCCCAGGCGGGCTGCGCCGGTTCGTCAGCCGGCCGCCCGCTCTCGTGCTGCCGCGGTACGGCGGCGCCACCCCAGGCACCGCCCTGCTCGCCGGAGTCACGCTGCTGCGGTGCGGCGGGGCCGTCGTTCCAGCCACCGGCCTGCCGGCTCTGGTTCGGCTCCCAGCCGCCCGGCTGCGCCTCGGCCGGGCTTGCGGCGCGACCGGCGGCCCAGCCGCCGGAACGGTCCGGGTCCTCGCTGCGGGCCGGCTCGTCCCAGCCGCCGGACCGGTTCTCGGCCTGCGGGGCGGGCCAGCCGCCGGACCGGTGTCCCTCGTCGTGTTGCGGCGCACCCGACTGCCGCCAGCCGCCGCTGTCCTCCGGCGAGCGGCCGTCCTGATCGGACTGCTCGGCAGCGGACCAGGCGTTGTCCGGCCGGGCGGCGCCGGGCACCGGGACCGCGGCGGCGGCCCGGGCGGGCGGCGACGGGTCGGCCGGCGGCCAGGTGTAGCCGGTCTGCTGACCCGGTGCCCAGGCCGGCTGGCTCTCCCGTGGGTTCCAGCCGCCCGAGCGGTTCGGGTCGTCGGACGCGGCGGGCTGCTCGTCGCGCGGGTTCCAGCCGCCGGAGCGGTTCGGGTCGTCCGGCGGCGGCGCGGCGGCCCAGCCACCGGCGCGGCCGGGAGCGTCGTCGTGCTGCCCGCCGGTGGGCGCGAAGCCGCCGGAGCGGTGCGGGTCGTCCGCCGGGCTGGGCGTGACCCAGGTCTCGTTCGGCACGGTGGCCGGGGCGGGCACGTAACCGGTGCCGCGTGCGGCCTGGTCACCTGCCGGCGACCAGCCCGGCTGATCGCCGGAGCCCCGGCCGGGACGGTTCTGCTCGGCGGTCCAGGGGGCCTGCGCCGGCTCGGCCGGGCTGCCCGGCGGCGTGGCGGCCCAGGCGGGCGGCGACGGGTCGGCGGCGCGGTCCGGTCCGGGCTGCTCCTGGTTGCCCCAGGCGGGGCCGCCGGAACCGGCCCAGGCGGGGTTGCCCTGGTCGTTGCCGCCCCAGGCGGGCTGCGGGACCTGGGCGGTCGCCCGCCCGGTCACCGGCTGGCCGGCGGGCGGGGCCCACGCGGGTGGCTGGTCGTCGTTCGCGGCCCAGGCAGGGGCCGGCTGCGCGGGCCGGCCGGCGGGCGGGGGCGGTGCCCAGCCGAGGTCGGGTGCGCCGTTGTACCCGTTGTCCTGCTGCGCCGGCTGATCGCCGTACGGCACCGGTCCGCCGGTGCCCGGCGACACCTCGCCCGGCTCGTGGCCGGGGCGGTGCGGAGCCTCGGACGTCATGGGTGCGCCTCCTCCATCACAGGTCGGCCGCCGATGCCGGTCGGGAGACCGTCGGCACGGCTGCCGGCGTCGCCGGCGGGTACCGGCCGTGCGGGCTCCCCGCACCGTATCCGGTGGTCGCCCGAGGCCGCTCGGGGGAGCATCAGCGGTCACCGAATGTCACCGGACGACGTCGATGGGTTTCGCTGTCTCTCGTGCGTCCGGAGTCAGCCGGTTGGCGACCGTGCCAACCGTACCGGGCGGTGGAGCGAGGTGGAATCCCGGTGCCGAGCGATACCGATACGCCGAAGACCCGCCCGGTGCCGGGCGGGTCTTCGGACTGGAGGAGGTGAGAAAGGTGTGTGGCGTCAGCTCAGGTGACGCTGGGCGATGGCGAGAAGCTCCTCGCGGACCGCGGGCGAGTTGGCGGACCGCAGCGCGTGCTCGATGGCGCGGGCGCGGCGGTTGGCGTCGCGGCGGGTGCGGATTCGCTCGATCATGCTCATCTCGGGTCTCTCCTCCTGGCTATTCGGTTGTCAGCCCCTTGATGTCTCTATTTAAGCGCACCGGGCCGCCGATCGCCATCGATTATTAGGTGAGCTGAACCACGTACCTAAGGATCGTAGGTCCACACGACTGCGGACCCTTTGATTCTGTTCCCTCAACGGCCGCGGCCGGTGTGCCGGGCGTTCACCCGTGGCACACCGGCCGTGACCGGAGCGGTGGTACGTCAGGTCCAGGCGAGCAGCGCCGCCTCCGGGTCGGCCAGGAAGTCCCCGATGTCGCGGAGGAACTTCGAGCCCAGCTCACCGTCGATGATCCGGTGATCGAAGGACAGCCCCAGCGTGGTCACCAGGCGCGGCTTGACCTTGCCCTTGTGCACCCACGGCTGCTCGCGTACCGCGCCGAAGGCGAGGATCGCCGACTCGCCCGGGGGCAGGATCGGCGTACCGGTGTCGACGCCGAAGACGCCGACGTTGGTGATGGTGAGCGTGCCGCCGGACATGTCCGACGGGGACGTCCGGCCCGACTTCGCGGTCCGCACCAGCTCCGTCATCGCGTCCGCCAGCTCGCGTAGCGAGAGTCGCCCGGCGTCCTTGATGTTCGGCACGATCAGACCGCGTTCGGTGGCCGCCGCGATGCCGAGGTTGACGTACTCCTTCACCACGATCTCGTCGCCGGCCCAGGTCGAGTTGACCATCGGGTGCCGCTTGACCGCCAGCAGCACCGCCTTGGCGACGAGCAGCAGCGGTGAGACGCGTACGTCCCGCCACTCGCGCCGGTCACGCAGCCGGTCCAGCGCCTTCATCGCCCGGGTCACGTCGACGGTCAGGAACTCCGTGACGTGCGGGGCGGTGAATGCCGAGCGGGCCATGTTCTCGGCGGTGAGCTTGCGTACCCCCTTGACCGGGATGCGCTGCTCGCGGTCCGCGCCGAAGCTCGCCGCCGACGCGGCCGGTGCCGCGACCGTCAGCGGCTCGGCCGCCGCCGGGGTCGCCGTCGCCGCCCGCTGTACGTCCTCGCGGGTGATCGAGCCGAGCGGACCCGAGCCGGTGAGCGTGGCCAGGTCGATGCCGAGATCCTTCGCCAGCTTGCGGACCGGCGGCTTGGCCAGCACCGGACCGGAGACCCGGCCGTTGCCGTTCACCGCCGGCGTCACCGGCGCGGGAGCGACAGGCGCGGGTGCCGCCGGGGCGGCGGCCTGAGCCGGTGCGGCCGGCTGCGCCGGCACGTCGCCCCTGCGCGGACGGCGCTTGGCCGGGGCGTTGCGCGGGCCGTAGCCGACCAGCACGGCGGTACGCCCACCCGGGGCCACACCACCGATCAGGCCCGGCTCGACCATGCCCTCGGCGGGCGCGACCTGCACCGCCGCCAGCGACGCGGCCGACGGGGTGGGCAGCTCCGACGTGGGGACGGCGGTGGTCGACTCCTCGATCGGCCCGGCGCCCGGGTCGGTGTCGATCGCGATGATCGGCACGCCGACCTCGACGGTCGACCCCTCCGGGTGGAAGATCGCCTGCACCCGGCCGGCCCACTTCGCCGGGATCTCGACCGCCGCCTTGGCGGTCTCCACCTCGACGATCGGCTGGTTCAGCTCGATGTCGTCGCCGACCTTGACGAGCCAGGCGAGGATCTCGCCCTCGGTCAGGCCCTCGCCGAGGTCGGGAAGGTTGAACTCCTTGATCCGGGACATGCCGCTCACCAGCCGAAGGTGCGGTCGACGGCGTCGAGCACCCGGTCCAGGTCGGGCAGGTACTCCTCCTCCACCCGGGCGGCCGGGTAGGGGGTGTCGAAGCCGGTCACCCGCAGCACCGGGGACTCCAGGGAGTAGAAGCACTCCTCGGTGATCCGGGCCGCGATCTCCGACCCGAGACCCAGGTTGCCCGGGGCCTCGTGCACCACCACGCAGCGGCCGGTGCGCCGCACCGACTCGTACACGGCGGTCAGGTCCAGCGGCGAGATCGTGCGCAGGTCGATGACCTCCAGCTCGCGGCCGTCCTCGGCGGCGGCGGTGGCCGCGTCCAGCGCGGTGCGGACCATCGGGCCGTACGCCAGCACCGTCGCGTCGGTGCCGGCCCGCACGACCCGGGCCGAGTGCAGCGGGTACGCGTCGGCGACCGGCGCGTCCAGGTCCACCGGACCCTTCTCCCAGTAGCGCCGCTTCGGCTCCAGGAACACGATCGGGTCGTCCGACGCGATGGCCTGCTGGATCATCACGTACGCGTCCTGCGGGTTCGCGCAGCTCACCACCTTGAGACCGGCGGTGTGCGCGAAGTACGCCTCGGGCGACTCGGAGTGGTGCTCGACAGCGCCGATGCCGCCGCCGAACGGGATGCGGATGACCATCGGGATCCGCACCTTGCCCTGCGAGCGGTAGTGCATCTTCGCCACCTGCGACACGATCTGGTCGTACGCGGGGTAGACGAAGCCGTCGAACTGGATCTCGCAGACCGGCCGGAAACCACGGATGGCCAGGCCGACGGCGGTGCCGATGATGCCGGACTCCGCCAGCGGGGTGTCGATCACGCGCTGGTCGCCGAAGTCCTTCTGGAGGCCGTCGGTGATCCGGAACACGCCGCCGAGCTTGCCGACGTCCTCGCCCATGATGACGACCTTGGGGTCGTTCTCCAGGGCCCGCCGCAGGCCGGTGTTGAGTGCCTTGCCGAGGGTGAGCGTCTCCGTGGCCATCAGTGCGCGCTCCCCTCGAAGGACTCCATGTACTGCGTGAACCGGGCCCGCTGCTCGTCCAGCTCGGGAGAGCCGTTGGGGTAGACGTGGTCGAACATGGTCACCGGCTGCGGGTCGGGCATGGCGAGCACGCGCTCGCGCAGGTGCACCGACTCGGTGCGGGCCTGCTCGTCGACCTCGGTGAAGAACGACTCGTCGGCGATCTTCTGCTTGGTGAGGAACGCCTTCATCCGGGCGATCGGGTCCTTGGCCTGCCACGCCTCGACCTCGCTGGCGATGCGGTAGCGGGTCGGGTCGTCCGAGGTGGTGTGCGCGCCCATCCGGTAGGTGTACGCCTCGATCAGGCTCGGGCCCTGGCCGTTGCGCGCGTTGTCCAGCGCGTGCCGGGTCACCGCGTACGACGCGAGCACGTCGTTGCCGTCCACCCGGACGCCGGGGAAGCCGAAACCGCCGGCCCGCCGGTACAGCGGCACGCGGGTCTGCCGCTCCAGCGGCTCGGAGATGGCGTACTGGTTGTTCTGGCAGAAGAACACCAGCGGGGCGTTGAAGACGCTGGCCCAGACGAACGACTCGTTGACGTCGCCCTGGCTGGTGGCGCCGTCGCCGAAGTAGGCGATGACCGCCTCGCCGTCCTCGCCGCCGGTCTTGCCGTCCATGGCGACGCCCATGGCGTACCCGGTCGCGTGCAGGGTCTGCGCCCCGATGACGATCGTGTACATGTTGAACTTGAACTCGTTCGGGTCCCAGCCGCCCTGGTCGACGCCACGGAACAGGCCCAGCGGCATGATCGGGTCGATGCCGCGGCAGTAGAGCACGCCGTGCTCGCGGTAGGTCGGGAAGGCCATGTCCTGCGTACGCAGCGCCCGGCCGGAGCCGACCTGCGCGGCCTCCTGGCCCAGCAGGCTGGCCCACAGGCCCAGCTCGCCCTGGCGCTGCAGGGCGGTGGCCTCGGCGTCCAGCTTGCGGACCAGCACGAGGTCGCGGTAGAGCCCGCGGTACTCCTCGTCGGTGAAGTCGACGCGATACTCGGTCCCGTCCGGGCCGAGCGCGGTCTCGATCCGCTCACCCTCGGGGGTCAGCAGCTGTACGAGTTCCGGTTCACCGGTCGCGGCGGCGCGTCTGGTGCGGGGTGCGGCCCGCTTGCTGCGGGTGGCGGCCCCGGGGTCGCCCTTTGCCATCCGTCTCTCCCTGTCTGTCTGCGCCGGCGCCGGGGGTGACCCGAGCCGAGCACCTCGTGCGCCGCCCGGCTGGTGCCGGGTCGGTCCCTGGCGACCGCGCCTCACCCCGGTAGGGGTTGCCGCGCGGCGTGAGCCGGAGTCAGTCGGGGACGGACCCTGGCCCGGGAGCGCCGGCATCGTTCCGCACCAGCCGCGGGGTACGCGGAGGTGCCGGCTGCGTTGCCGTCATGCCTGAATGATTGCAGAGGAGGTGAGCGGGCCCACAGTATGGCCTCCCTCGCAGGTGAGGTTCGGTCGGGTTGACGACGGATAAGCGGGTTTGTCCGCAGTGGCGGGAGGGCCCGACGTACAAAATGTGTGTCGACACGCGGTTGCGGCTGGTGAACTGAGCGTCACTGGGTCAAGCTGACGTCGAGCCCTAGCGCGGCATTTGTCCTAATATCCGCGCGCGCTCTCCCGTCCTGTCCGCACGTGAGGAGTGTGCCGGTGTCCGAACCAGAGGGTCCGCCCGGTACGCCCCTCCTCGGCCGGCACCGGGCGCTGCCCGCCTCGCCGTACCGCCGGATCGTGGGCGCGCACCGCGCCTCCGGAACCGGCGGTCCCAGCCGCGGCTACCTGCTCACCGTGGCCCTGCTCGCCGGCACCGCGTCGATGCCGATCCTCGCCGCGATCAGCACCGGCTCGGCCACCGTCGGCAACAGCGCGCTCCCCGACACGAGCACCCCGTTCCTGCCGACCCCCTCCGTCGGACCGGTGGTCATCCCGATGCCGCACGGCACCCAGGCCCCCGTGCCGTCCACACCCACGCCCGCCGTCGACGTGACCTCGGTGCCCCCGGCGCGACCGTTCATCCCGGTACTCCCGGCGGCGCCGGCCCTGCCCGACGACAGCGACCTCGGCTCCCGGCGCCGGTCCCGCCCGGTCGCCGTACCGCCGCCGCCGTCCACGCCGGTCCGTCCCACGCCGGTACGCCCGCCGCGCCCGTCTCCGGTGCCCTCACCGTCGCCGTCGCACCCGGGTACGCCCGAGCCCAGCCGGACCCCGAGCCCCAGCCCGAGCCCCGAGCCGTCCGTCACGACAGTCGAGCCGACCTCCGAGCCCTCGGACACCGCCGAGCCGACGTCCGAGCCGCCCTCGGACCCCACCACCGAGCCCACCGCCACGTCGTCGTCGGGTTCCACCGCCGAGCCGACAACACCAGCCGATACGCCGACGCCCACAGCGACCGCCTAGGGGCGTGGCCACGCGACGACGGGGCGCCTCGGGTCAGGCCGGGTCGTCGGTGAGGCGGTGACGGTTCGCCTCGATCCACGCGTTCAGCGCCTCCGGGTCGTCCGGGTCCACCCCGTCCGCCATCAGCTGGGCCACCGCCGCGGTGGCCGGACTGCGCCGCTCGCCGGTGCTGTAGAGCCGGGCGAACTCCGGGACCATCTCGGTGATCGCCTCGTCCGTCCGGGCGGCGGCCGGCTGCGACAGCCCGCGTTGCCGGGCCGCGTACGCCGCCCAGGCGCGCAGCACCCGGGGAAGCATCGCCGCGTCGTCCATGTCCAGCACGGCGCGGCGGTGCACCCAGTCGAGCAGGAACAGCTCGGCCACCATCGGGCTCCACCGCATCGGGTCGGCATCAGGGAAGCTGGCCGCGTGGTCGAGCAGCAGGCCGAGGCAGAAATGCAGCGAGGCCAGCTCGCCGTCGGCCACCTCGGGCAGGCCGAACCGGGCCGCCTCCGGCGAGTCGAGGAAAACCCGGACCAGGCGGGTGCGTTCCTCGTCGGTGGGCGGCGGCACGACCGCCGGACCGGGCGGCGGCGTCGGCCCCGGCAGCGCGGCCAGCCGGGCGCCCACCAGCGCCCGGTCGGTGGCGAGCGAGCCCTGCGCGGGCAGCTCGGCGAGGTCGTCGGTGACCGCCAGGTGACGGCTCACCTCGGCGTGCATCCGGGCCGGGTCCTCGGTGCGGAACCAGGTGAACTCGTCCTCGGTGCAGATCTCCCGGGCCTGCTCGACGATCCGTCCGGCCGGACCGCCGACGAAGACGTCCTTGGTGATGCCGATGTTGTGGTCGACGAGGGCCACCAGGGCGTGCTCCGGGCCGCCTTCCTCCTCGTCGTCGTACGCGAAGGTGGCGAGGTAGGAGGTCTGGTCGCCGTACACGTCGCCGTAGGCCCAGGCGCCCGTCACGCGCACCCGGCCGAGCTGGCCGGCCCACGACGGGGCGTACGCGCCGGGCCGGACCCGGGCGGCGCCCTCGGCGTCGGGCACCAGGGCGGCGAAGACGGCCCGCAGGGTGGTCGCGGCGGCGCTGCGGCGCCGGGACGTGGCGGCGAGGAAGCCGCTGACGAACTCGCGGACGGCCTGCTCCCGGTCGTGCTCCGCGACGGCGTAGACGCTGCCCAGCAACGCGGCGCCGAGCATTTCCGCGTCCAGGGCCGAGTCGAGCCTCGTCACGTCGCGCGCGGCGTGCAGCACCGCGTCGTAGGGGGTCTGTGGCGTGGCCATGCGTCGACCCTACGCCGCACGCGCCGCCCTCACACCGGTCAGCACGCCGGGCTCAGCGCCGTCCCGCCTCGCGCAGCGCGTCCCGCGCCGTGCCGTAGCGCGCCAGCACCGCCCAGACCGGGTCCAGCACGTACTTCTCGCTGACGCTGCCCACCGACGTGAGCAGGCGTTCCTCGGCCCGCGACCGGGCCCGCCGGGCCGCCCACCCGACCACCGGCCGGGTCACCGCCGCGATCAGCAGCCCGGCCAGCAGGCCGCCGAGCAGCAGGACGGTCGGCCACGGCACCACGCCGAGCGTCGGGTGCTCCAGCGGCGGCAGGCCGAGCAGGCGCACCGCGTACCCGAGGAGCAGCCAGACCAGGCCGGCCAGCGCGGCGAGGGTGACCACCCACTGGAGCGCGCCCACCACCCGCCACCAGGCCGGTCGCCGCTCCATGCCCAGGTCGGTCGCCGCGACCGCGTGGTCGAGCGCGCCCGGCAGGTCGGCCTGCCGGGCCCGGGCCGCGGCGGTCACCGCGGTGGGCCACGGCACCGGCAGGCCGGCCCCGGACCGCTCGGCCACCGCGCGGATCGCCAGCGTGACGGCGGAGCGCTGCGCGGCCGTCGGATCGGGTACGGAGGTGGCCGCGACCAGGCTCTCCGCCGGCGCGTCCGGATCCCGGCCGGACAGGTGCAGCCGGCGCAGCGGATCCGGCCGCAGCTTGCGCCAGCTCCGCAGCAGCGGCCAGCCGGTGTTGCCCACCGCCCGGTGCCGGTACGCGCCCTCCACCGCCGCCGCCACCGTCGGCACCCCGGCCGCCCCGGCGAGTGCCCGGGTCAGCTCCTGTGCCGAGGCGTCACCGGGCCGGGTGCGCGGCGGCTCCGGCCCCACGAGCGGTTCGAGATCGGCCACCACGGCGTCCACGTCGCCGGAGAGCCGGCGCAGCGCGGCCTGCCGCTCGGCGACCGTGCGCTCCAGCTCGGCCCGCAGCCCGTCCAGCCCGTTCGGGTCCACCGCGACTGTGGGCAGCAGCGGCACCCCGTCCAGCCCGTCGGCGTCGAGCAGCCGGCGCAGGTCGTCGAGGACCTTGGGCAGCTCGGTCGGGTGCAGCCGGTCGGCCTGGTTGAGCACCACGACCGTGACGTCCCGGTGCCTGTGGAACTCGCGCAGGTAGCTGGTGTGGATCACGCGGTCGGCGTACTTCTGCGGGTCGACCACCCAGACCACCAGGTCGACCAGGCCGAGCAGGCGGTCGACCTCCAGCCGGTGGCCGTGCTGCACCGAGTCGAAGTCGGGCAGGTCGAGCAGCACCAGGCCGTGCAGGTTCGACTCGTCGTCGCCGTCGAGCGGGCTCTCCCGGACGAACCGGTGCCGGGGCAGCACCCCCACCCAGTCGAGCAGCCGGACCGCGCCGTCCAGGGGGCCCCACACGCAGGCGTGCGCGACACCGGTGGTGGGCCGGCGCACGCCGACCGGGGAGAGGTCGAGCCGGGCCAGCGAGTTGAACAGGCTCGACTTGCCGCTGCCGGTCGCGCCGGCGAGCGCGACCACCGTGTGCCGGCCGGAGAGCGCGAGGCGGTCACCGGCGCGCTCGACCACCGTGTGGGCGGGGACGAGCTGGGCGTCGGGCACGTGGCCGTCCACCGCGCCGAGGAACCGCTGGATCGCGGTCAGCCGTTCGATCAGGACGTCCGGGTCGACCCGCTGCTCACCCCGCATCGCCTCGCGTATCCGTCCCACGATGTTGCTCACGGTGCCGTCCTTGCCTGCGCTCACGGGCGGCCGTCCTGCTCGGGGGTCGGGAACAGACCGCTGCGGTGCCGGGCCCGCTCGACCTCGACGGCGGCCCAGCGCAGCGCCGCGCCGGCGTTCGCGGCCGGGCGTTCGGCCTCGGTGCGGGTCAGGTAGCGCGCGGCCTCCTCGGCCAGCAGCTTGCCGACCCGGTCGAGCAGGTCGACGCGGGCCGTGCGGGCCAGGTTGCGGACCGCTTGGTCGCCGAAGATCGCCTGGAGCACCGTCTGCCCGGCCACCGCGGTGCCGGTGCCGGCGGCGACCTCCAGCCCGGTGGGGATGAACGCGGTGGAGGCGAACACGCCGATCATGACGGCGAGGCCGGTGGCGTTCACCGCGTACGCGGCCGTGCGGGCCACGAACCGCCGGTCGCCGCCCTCGACCCGGACCAGCTCCAGCACGCCGCGCTGCCAGTCGCGGACGAGCTGCTCGGCCCGCTCGGGCAGGTCGGCCGAGGGGTGGGCCAGGTCCGGTTCCAGCAGCGCCGCGCCCGCCGGGTGCGCCTTCCAGCTGGTGTACGCGTTCTCCGCCGCCTCGGCGGTCACCCCGCGCAGCAGCGTGACGAGCTGGGACTCGATCGCGGTACGCAGTTCCGCGGCGGGTGCGGGCCGTCCGGTGACCGCGGCGACCACCCGGTCGCGCAGCCGCCCGATGCGGGCCTCCAGCCCACGGAAGAACTCGCCGGTGCCGACGAACTCCTGCCAGCGGGCCAGCACTTCGCCGCGCAGCAACCGGCCGTCCTTGAGCCCCTGGTCGACGCTCCGCTCCGCGCCGCGGTACGCGGCCCGCACCCGCTCGTCCAGCGCGTCGGCGGCGGTGACCTGCTCGTCGGCGGCCTCGGCCAGCACCTCCACCACCGGGTGCAGCGCGGCGAGCGCGCCGTCGAGCGTCTGCCGGACCACCGCGGCGCGGGCCTCGGCGTCGGCGGCCAGCCGGGTGAACCAGTCGCTCAGCGGTGCGGTGATCCGGTCCGGCAGCAGCCCCTGCCCGTCCACCCAGGTCTCCGGCAGCACGAACAGCGGCGCGGCGCCCAGTTCCTGCTCGGCGAGCATCTCGGACAGGTGGGTGGCGATCTCGTCGGCCGCCTCCGGGGGTACCCGGTCCAGCACCATCGCCACCGCGGTGCCCCGGGCGCTGGCGCTGCGCAGCAGTTCCCAGGGGACGGCGTCGGCGTAGCGGGCGGCGGTGGTGACGAACAGCCAGAGGTCGGCGGCGGCGAGGAGCTGGCCGGCGAGCGCCCGGTTGGCGTCGACCACCGAGTCGATGTCGGGTGCGTCGAGGAAGGCCAGGCCGGGCGGCAGCGCCGGGGCGGTGACCAGGTGCAGGGTGCCCGGCTGGTCGCTCGGTTCGGTGGTCCGGGTCAGGCCGGGCAGCAGCTCGCCCTGCCGGAACCAGGAGGCGTCGGCCGGGCTGCACACGAGCACCGGGGAGCGGGTGGTCGGGCGGAGCACACCGGCCGCACTGACCCGCGCCTTCACCAGGCTGTTGACGAGCGTCGACTTGCCGGCACCGGTGGAGCCGCCGACGACCACCAGGAGCGGGGCGTCGAGGCGGGCCAGCCGGGGCAGCAGGTAGTCGTCGAGCTGGTCGGTGACGCTCGCCGCGGCGTGCCGGGCCGGCTCGGCCGAGGGCAGGGCGAGCGGGAAGCGGGCCGCGCCGATCGCGGCCCGCAGGCCGGTGAGCGCGGCGGGCAGGCCGTCGGCGGCGTGAGCAGGCTGGTCGTCGCCGGTGGTGGCTCCGGTGCGGGCTGCGACGGCGGGCGCGCCGGCACGGGTGGCGGAATCGCCATGCGTCGTCACCGCTAAAGCGTGCCCGACCGACGCAAGGTAAGACAACCGGACGGTAGTAACGGTCGGGTTGCGCCGGGTCGGCTCAACCTCGACTTGCGGATTGGCGAACGCGTGGCACTATTGAGTCAAGTTCACTCAACTTGTGGTGCGGTCGCTTCCGGGCGGCCCGCCGGGCAGGCCGTCTGACCTGCTCACCCGTTACGAAGCGAGGAAGCGAACATGGCACGTGCGGTCGGCATCGACCTCGGCACGACGAACTCCTGCGTCAGCGTTCTCGAGGGCGGTGAGCCCACCGTCATCGCCAACGCCGAGGGCTCGCGTACGACTCCCTCGATCGTCGCGTTCGCCCGCAACGGCGAGGTGCTCGTCGGTGAGGTCGCCAAGCGCCAGGCGGTGACCAACCCCGACCGGACCATCCGGTCGGTCAAGCGTGAGATCGGCACCAACTGGACCGTCGACATCGACGGCAAGAAGTACACCCCGCAGGAGATCTCGGCGCGCACGCTGATGAAGCTCAAGCGGGACGCCGAGGCGTACCTGGGCGAGCAGATCACCGACGCGGTGATCACCGTCCCGGCCTACTTCAACGACGGGCAGCGCCAGGCCACCAAGGAGGCCGGTGAGATCGCCGGCTTCAACGTGCTGCGGATCGTGAACGAGCCGACCGCGGCGGCCCTGGCGTACGGCCTGGACAAGGGCTCCAAGGAGCAGACCGTCCTGGTCTTCGACCTCGGTGGCGGCACCTTCGACGTGTCGCTGCTGGAGCTGGCCGAGGGCGTGGTGGAGGTCAAGTCCACAAGCGGTGACAACCAGCTCGGTGGTGACGACTGGGACCAGCGCATCATCGACCACCTGGTGAAGACGTTCCGCGGCGAGCACGGCATCGACCTCTCGCAGGACAAGATGGCGATGCAGCGGCTCAAGGAGGCGGCCGAGAAGGCCAAGATCGAGCTGTCCGCCGCCACCACCAGCAACATCAACCTGCCGTACATCACCGCCGGCTCGGCCGGTCCGCTGCACCTCGACGTGACGCTCAGCCGCGCCGAGTTCCAGCGCATGACGCAGGACCTGCTGGACCGCTGCAAGGGCCCGTTCGAGCAGGCCGTGAAGGACGCCGGGATCAAGATCTCCGACGTCGACCACGTCATCCTGGTCGGCGGCTCGACCCGTATGCCGGCCGTGACCGACCTGGTCAAGCAGCTCACCGGCCGCGACCCGAACAAGGGCGTCAACCCGGACGAGGTCGTCGCCGTCGGCGCGGCCCTCCAGGCCGGTGTGCTCAAGGGCGAGGTCAAGGACGTCCTGCTGCTCGACGTGACCCCGCTGAGCCTGGGCATCGAGACCAAGGGCGGCATCTTCACCAAGCTCATCGAGCGCAACACCACCATCCCGACCAAGCGCTCCGAGGTGTTCACCACCGCCGACGACAACCAGCCGTCGGTGCTGATCCAGGTGTTCCAGGGCGAGCGGGACATCGCCGCCTACAACAAGAAGCTCGGCACCTTCGAGCTGACCGGTCTCCCGCCGGCCCCGCGCGGCGTGCCGCAGATCGAGGTCACGTTCGACATCGACGCCAACGGCATCGTGAACGTGCACGCGAAGGACCTGGGCACCGGCAAGGAGCAGAAGATGACGATCACCGGCGGCTCCTCGCTGCCGAAGGACGACATCGAGCGGATGCGCCGGGACGCCGAGGAGCACGCCGACGAGGACAAGCGTCGCCGTGAGGAGGCCGAGACCCGCAACGTGGCCGAGGCGCTCCAGTGGCAGACCGAGAAGTTCCTCGCCGAGAGCGGCGACAAGCTGCCCGGCGAGAACCGCGACCAGCTCAACGAGGCGCTCGGCGAGCTGCGCAGCGCCCTCGGCGGACAGGACATCGAGAAGATCAAGTCCGCGCACGAGAAGCTGGCGCAGGTTTCCCAGCAGGCGGGCTCGCTGCTCTACGCCCAGCAGCAGGAGGGCGAGCAGACCGCCCCGGGTGCGGCCGGGCCGGGCGCGGGTGCCGGCGCGGGTGCGGCCGGTGGCCCGAAGGCCGGTGGCGCCGACGACGTGGTCGACGCGGAGATCGTGGACGAGGACAAGAAGTGACATCCGGTCCCGGACACGATTCGCACGGCAGAGGGATGAGGTAACCGCATGACGGACAAGCCACGAGCGGCCGACCCGGGTGCCACCGGGTCGGCGCCGGGCGCCGGCAAGGACACCGGCGACGAACCCCGGGTCGTCATCCGCGACAAGCGCAAGCTCGGCAAGGCGACCGAGCAGTCGGCGAACGACGCCTCGGCGGCCGACGCGGCCGCCGACGCGCCCGCCGAAGGGCTGGTCGAGGAGGCCGAGGTCGTGGTCGACGAGATCGGCGGCGAGGCCGAGGTCAGCGGTCCGGCAGTGGTCGACTCGCCCGCCGAGCCGAACGGCGGGACCGGCACGGACGCGCCACTCGGCGCCGAGCTGGAGTCGCTGCGCACCGACCTGGAGGAGCGCACCCGCGACCTCCAGCGGGTGACGGCGGAGTACGCCAACTACCGCAAGCGGGTCGACCGGGACCGCAACCTGGTGCAGGAGCAGGCCACCGGGGCGGTGCTGACCGCGCTGCTGCCGATCCTCGACGACCTGGACCGGGCCCGCGAGCACGGCGACCTGGTGGGCCCGTTCGGCAGCGTGGCCGAGCAGCTCACCGGTGCGCTCGCCAAGTTCGGCCTGACCGCGTTCGGCGAGAAGGGTGACCCGTTCGACCCGACCCGGCACGAGGCGGTGGCGCACCAGACCTCCGCCGACGTGACCGAGCCGACCTGCGTACAGGTCATGCGCCGGGGTTACCAGCTCGGCGAGCGGCTGCTGCGGCCCGCCATGGTCGCGGTCGCGGACCCGGAGTAGTGCCGACCCGTGACGTCCCGCCCGCCCGCACCGGGCGGGCGGGACGACCGGGATTCGACCCGTGGAAGGGGGTGGACCGGTGAGTTCCAAGGACTGGATCGAGAAGGACTACTACGCCGCGTTGGGCGTGGACAAGTCCGCCTCCTCGGACGAGATCAAGAAGGCGTACCGCAAGTTGGCCCGGGAGTCGCACCCGGACCACAACCCCGGCGACAGCGGGGCCGAGGAGCGGTTCAAGACCGTCTCCGAGGCGTACGCGGTGCTCGGTGACGAGAAGAAGCGCCGCGAGTACGACGAGATGCGCTCGCTGTTCGGCTCCGGCGCGTTCCGGCGCAGCGCCCGCGGCGGGGGCCAGCCGGGCGGCATGCCGTTCGACGTCTCCGACCTGTTCGGCGGCGGCGCCGGCGGCGGCGACAGCCGGTTCAGCGGCGGCGGTTTCACCGACCTGTTCAGCACGATCTTCTCCGGTGGCGGCGGGGGCGGTGGCCCGGCGCGTCCGCGCGGCCCGGCCCGTGGCCGCGACGTCGAGGCCGAGGTGGCGCTCGACTTCACCGACGCGGTGAACGGCGTCACGCTGCCGCTGACGCTGCGCGCCCCCGGGGTCTGCGAAACCTGCCACGGCAACGGCGCCAAGCCCGGCACCCAGCCGGTGGCCTGCCCGGTCTGCCACGGCGCCGGGGTGACCACCCGCAACCAGGGGTCGTTCAGCTTCTCCGAGCCGTGCCGCAACTGCCAGGGCGTCGGCACGATCGTCGAGGAGAAGTGCCCGGAGTGCCACGGCACCGGCGGGGTCACCAAGACCCGCACGCTGACCGTGCGCTTCCCCGCCGGGGTGGCCGACGGGCAGCGGATCCGGCTGGCCGGCCGGGGCGAGCCCGGCGAGCGGGGCGGTCCGGCCGGTGACCTGTTCGTGCAGGTGAAGGTCCGTCCGGACGAGCTGTTCGGGCGTACCGGGGATGACCTGACCCTGAACGTCCCGATCACGTACGCCGAGGCGGTTCTCGGCACGGACCTGCGCGTACCGACCCTGGACGGGACGGTGACCCTGCGGGTGCCACCGGGTACGCCCAGCGGGCGGGTGCTGCGCGCCCGCGGCAAGGGCGTCGTACGCAAGGACGGCCGCGCCGGTGACCTGCTGGTCACGCTCGACGTGGTGGTCCCGGCGAAGGTCTCGGACGAGGCGCGGGCGGCGCTGGAGACCTTCGCGGCGCAGACCCCGCCCGCCGCGCGGGAACATCTCGAGGCGCGGGTACGTCGATTCAGTTGACGGCGGCAGCGGAGGTGAGCGGGCATGTCGGAGGAGTACGTCGGCTCGGGTGACCCGGCCTACGAGGCCAAGGTCTTGATGATCTCGGTAGCCGCGCGGATGGCGGGGATGCACCCCCAGACGCTGCGCCAGTACGACCGGCTGGGCTTGGTGCAGGCCGGCCGGGCGTCCGGCGGCGGTCGCCGGTACAGCGTCCGGGACGTGGTGCTGCTCCGCGAGGTGCAGCGGCTCAGCCAGGACGACGGGATCAACCTGGCCGGGGTCAAGCGGATCATCGGGTTGGAGCGGCTGCTCGAAGAGGCGCAGCAGCGGGTGGCCCGGCTGGAGGCGGAGCTGGACGCCGCGTACCGGCGGATCGCCGAGCTGGAGTCGCTCGGCGGCTTCCCCCGCGGTGACCTCGTGCCCACAAACCGCACGTCCACAGCGCTCGTCGTCTGGCGTCCACGCCGCGCTCCCGACCGCTGACCTCCTCGTACCGGAAGGCCGGCGCGCCCCGCTCCCCCGGGGCCGCGCCGGCCTTCGTCGTGCGCGGGCCGGTCGGCGGAAACCGGGGTGCGGCAGGGTGGGGTCCACTACGCTTTCCGCAGGGGTAAAAGCCTCAAAGCGGACTCCGGACTGGCGGGGGGAGTCATGACGGAACCGGCGAAGAAGGTGGCCGAGCGCGCGGAAGAACGGCTGGAGAAGGTGGCCGAGAACGTCCGCGAGCGGTTCGACCGGGTCACCGAGGGACGCTTCAGCGACAAGGTCAAGGAAGGGCGCTTCGCCGACCAGACGGACCACGGCGTGGACCGGGCGCGGGACGACGAGCGGCGCCGTAAGCAGGGCGGATCGACCTGACGATCCGCCGACGTGCGGGCCGGGATCCACGGGGGATCCCGGCCCGTTCGTATCCGGGGGATCGCGGCCCGTTCGTATCCGGCGGCGAGGGTCAGAGGCGGCGGTTCTCGCGGACCAGGCCGCCCTCGCACCAGTCCCGGTAGACGAAGAGATCCGGTCGGGCCAGCAGCACCCGGCTGTTGTGCGCCCAGTTGCGCATCAGGTCGTCGCCGGACTTCTCGGCCTGCTCGACCAGCTTGCGGAACCGGCGCTTCGGGTGGGCGCGGAAGTTCGTCCGGATGCCGTCGGCGGCATAGATGTAGAGGCAGTGCAGGGCGAACCGCCGGGCCGGGCAGCTCTGGTCCATCGCCAGGTCGAACAGCGTCTGCACCAGGTGGTCACCGGCGACCAGCAGGTCCCAGTCCGGCGGCATCGAGGTCAGCGGCACCGAGTCCGGTTGATAAGCCCACGCCCGCAGTTCGGTGGGCGAGGGATCGACGGGGTTGGCGAAGCCGCGGAACGTACCTTCCTGCACGCTCACCGGCCGACCTTCCGCTTGCGCTGGCGGGGGGCGCAGGCCACCCGCGGACCCTGGCTGCTGGGCCGAAACGTTAACGCGGTTGGACGGAGCAGTGGTAGACCTTCCCGGGATCAATTTGACAACGCCGGGCCGGATCTGCCCTGCGGCTGATCCGGCCCGGCACCGGGGTCAGTCGCCGGAGCCCAGGGGTAGCGGCGCGGGTGGCCGTACGGCTGCGGCGCGGGTGCGCAGCCACTGCTTGAACCACCGGGTGTCGGGCAGCCGGGCGAGCAGCGGCCCGGTCACCACCGTGATCAACACGTACGCGGTGGCGAGTGCGGCGAGCTTCGGCTCCACCGGGTAGACGGCCGCGACGGCCAGTCCGGCGATGACGATCGAGAACTCGCCGCGCGGGGTCAGCGCCAGCCCGGCCCGCCAGCGTCCGGGCTCGGCGATCCCGACCCGGCGGGCGGCCAGGTAGCCGGTGGCCACCTTCGTCGCCATGGTCACCACTGCGAGCAGCAGCGCGGGCAGCAGCACCGGAGGCATGTCCAGCGGGTTGGTGACCAGCCCGAAGAACACGAAGAAGACCGCGGCGAACAGATCGCGCAGCGGGGAGAGCAGTTCGGTGGCGTGGTGCGCCACCGGCCCGGACAGTGCGATGCCCACCAGGAACGCGCCGACCGCCGCCGACACCTGGAGCTTGGCCGCGACGCCGGCGACGAGCAGGGTCAGGCCGAGCACCCCGAGCAGCAGCGCCTCCGGATCCTTCGCGGAGAGCGCGGCGGAGATCAGGTGGCCGTACCGGATCGCCACGGCCAGCACCACGACGACGGTGAACACCGCGATGGCGAGCGCGATGCCGCCCTTCATCAGGCCGACCCCGGCGAGCAGCGCGGTGACCAGCGGCAGATAGAGGGCCATCGCCAGGTCCTCGATCACCAGGACGGAGAGGATCACCGGGGTCTCCCGGTTACCGACCCGGCCCAGGTCGCCGAGCACCTTGGCGATCACGCCGGACGACGACACCCAGGTCACGCCCGCCAGCACCACGGCCGCCACCCAGCCCCAGCCGAGCAGGAGCGCGAAGGCGAAACCGGGCAGCGCGTTGAACACCGCGTCGATCACCCCGGCCGGCGCGGCCGAGCGGAGGTTGCCCACCAGCTCGTTGGCGCTGTACTCCAGACCGAGCATGACCAGCAGCAGGATCACGCCGATCTCCGCGCCGACGGCGAAGAACTCCTCGCTGGCGTTGAGCGGCAGCAGGCCGCCGTGCCCGAACGCCAGGCCGGCGAGCAGGTACAGCGGGATGGGCGAGACGCCGACGCGGCGGCTCAGGCGGCCGAGCAGGCCGAGCAGGAGCAGCAGCGCGCCGACTTCGATGAGCAGGATTGTGGTTTCGTGCATACGCGTCAGCCGTCCGGATCGGTCTCGGCGAGGATCGCGGTCACGCCGTCGAGGCCCTGACGGGTACCGACCACGACGATCACGTCGCCGGCTTCGAACCGGAAGGTGGGTTCGGGCGAGACGTTCACGGCGCCCTGACGCAGCACGGCCACGATGGACGCGCTGGTCCGGGTGCGTGCCTTGGTGTCCGCGAGCCGCCTGCCGACGTACTTCGAGCCCGCCGGGATGGCGACCTGTTCGGTCAGCAGCCCGGCGGCCTGCTCGCGCAGCCCGGAGAGCTGACCCAGCATCAGCGACGCGCCGAGGATGTCGGCGAGCGCCTCCGCCTCGTCGTCGGTCAGCGGTATGTCATGTTGGCAGGAGTCGGGATCGTCCGGGTCGTAGAGGACCAGGTCGCGACGGCCATTGCGATGGGAGACCACGCCGAGCCGGCGGCCGGACTCCGTCATCAGATCATGACGTACGCCGATCCCGGGCAGGGCGGTCTGTTCGACACGTACTCGCACGCCGGTGAGGCTACCGCTGCGGCGCACGCGCCGATCCCGGGGCCGAACTAAAGATCGGTCGATACGGCTCGTCTAGACCCGCTCGGCCACGAACACGCCGACGCCCTCGAGTGTTTCGGTGAGGCCGGTCGCGCGGAGGATCATCATCGCCTTGCCGACGACCGTGTCCGAAACGCCGTACTCCTTGCACAGCTGGGCGCGGCTCGGCAGCTTGGTGCCGGGTGGCCACTCTCCCGAATCGATCTTGCTCTTCAGCTCGTCTGCGAGCACTTGGTACTGCTGCTTGGGCATACACACTCCCCGGATGGCACGCCCATTCGACCACGCACCCACCTCCAACCTCAAGCAATTGTGGGTCGGTCGTTGACCTACAACTGGTACCGATTGTAGGTTGCTGAGGAACGCTCCCGGATGGCACCTGGAGCTTTCCAGGGTCGGGGCGGGCATCCCCGTGGCTCGTCCCGACCCCCGGTCCTCGGCGAGAAGGGACAGTGTCGTGCGTAATCTCCTGCGAATACGTTCGCGGCGGCGGAACGTCGGTCCGCCCAACTCCGCGCCGGTCGGCGCCTACCGCTCCACGTCGTACCTTCCGCTCCGGCCCTGGCAGGTGCGGGGCCACAGCTTCACGACATGCCGTCGGGGGTTGGACCCCGCCGAGGTCGCCGCGTTCCTCGACCGCGTCGCGGGGGACCTTGCCGCCGCGTACGCCGAAATCGCCCGGAGCCGGGAGGAGACGGCCCGGATCAAGGGTGCGTTGCGCGAGTGGCAGTCCCGTCAGGCTCCGTCGATGCGCGACCTGGCCGGGCGGCAGTGACCGGGCGGTACGTGATCCATCTGCCGGTGCGCGCGGCGGACCTGGCCCGGGCGAAGATGCTCGGTCGCACGGCCGGGCGGTCGTTGGCGTTCCTCGCGGTGGTGGAGATGGGCGGGATCACCGTCTCGGCCGAGGACGACCAGGCCGTACGCCATTGGGTGTTCTGCGACCGCAAGCTGGACGGCGGCCGGCGTTGCGTGCTGCGCGCCGACCACGAGACCCCTTGCCTCGCGCGCCTTCCACGTCGTTGAGATCTTGGTACGAAACGGCCCCTCCAGGGGCCTTTTTGTACCAAGATCTCTCCGGTCGGACCGGCGGACGGTGACTCAGGTCACAGGGGTGGACTTGAGCGGAATAGACTCAACTCTGGTTGTGTCATGTCCAGTGGACACGCCGATCCGGGGGAGCCCATGAACACGGAACGTCTCACCACCAAGAGCCGCGAGGCCATCACCGGTGCCGTCGCGCTGGCGAACCAGCGCGGTCACGCCACCGTGGAGCCCTGGCACCTGCTGCTGTCACTGCTGGACACCGAGGGTTCGACCGCCGCGGGCCTGCTGCGCGCCGTCGGTGCCGACCCCGCCGAGCTGCGCCGCGTCGCGCTGCGTTCGGTGGACGCGCTGCCCGCCGCGCGCGGATCCAGCATCGCCGAGCCGACGCTGGCCCGCGAGTTCGTCAACGCCATCGGCGCCGCCGAGCAGATCGCCCGGCCGCTGGGCGACGAGTACACCTCCACCGAGCACCTCCTGGCCGGGCTGGCCCGGGTCGGCGGCGCGGTCTCGGTCGCGCTGAAGAACTCCGGCGCCACCGAGGAGAACCTGGTCGCCGCGTTCCCGACCGTGCGCGGCGGGGACCGCCGGGTCACCACCGCCGACCCGGAGCAGACCTACCAGGCCCTGGCCAAGTACGGCGTGGACCTCACCGCGAGCGCCCGCGACGGCAAGATCGACCCGGTGATCGGCCGGGACTCGGAGATCCGCCGGGTGATCCAGGTGCTGTCCCGGCGTACCAAGAACAACCCGGTGCTGATCGGCGAGCCGGGCGTCGGCAAGACCGCGATCGTGGAGGGCCTGGCCCAGCGGATCGTGGCCGGCGACGTGCCGGAGTCGCTGCGGGACAAGAAGCTGGTCTCGCTCGACCTCGGCGCGATGGTCGCCGGCGCGTCCTACCGGGGGCAGTTCGAGGAGCGGCTGAAGTCCGTGCTGGAGGAGATCAAGAACTCCGACGGCCAGGTCATCACGTTCCTCGACGAGCTGCACACGGTGGTCGGCGCCGGCAAGGGCGAGGGCTCGATGGACGCCGGCAACATGCTCAAGCCGATGCTGGCGCGCGGCGAGCTGCGGATGGTCGGCGCCACCACGCTCGACGAGTACCGCGAGCACATCGAGAAGGACCCCGCGCTGGAGCGGCGCTTTCAGCCGGTGCTGGTCGGCGAGCCGACCATCGAGGACACCATCGGCATCCTGCGCGGGCTCAAGGAACGCTACGAGGTGCACCACGGCGTACGGATCACCGACGCCGCGCTGGTCGCCGCCGCAGCGCTCTCCGACCGGTACATCACCGACCGGTTCCTGCCGGACAAGGCCATCGACCTGGTGGACGAGTCCGCGTCCCGGCTGCGCATGGAGATCGACTCGCGGCCGGTCGAGGTGGACGAGATCGAGCGGGCGGTACGCCGCCTGGAGATCGAGGAGATGGCGCTGGCGAAGGAGCCGGACGCCGCGTCCGCCGAGCGCCTGGAGCGGCTGCGCAAGGAACTGGCCGACAAGCGCGAGCAGCTCACCGCGCTGTCCGAGCGCTGGCAGACCGAGAAGAGCCACATCACCAAGCTCTCCACCGCCAAGGAGGAACTGGAACGCCTCGGCGGCGAGGCCGAGCGGGCCGAGCGCGACGGCGAACTGGAACGCGCCGCCGAGCTGCGGTACGGCCGGATCCCCGCGCTGCGGACCGAGCTGAAGCAGGCCGAGGAGGAACTGGCCCGGCTCCAGGCCGACGGCGCGATGCTCAAGGAGGAGGTCGGCGCGGACGACATCGCCGCCGTGGTCGCCTCCTGGACCGGCATCCCCGCCGGGCGGCTGCTGGAAGGCGAGACCGCCAAGCTGCTGCGGATGGAGGAGTCGCTGCGCGCCCGCGTGGTCGGCCAGGCCGAGGCGGTCGGCGCGGTCTCCGACGCGGTACGCCGCGCCCGGGCCGGCGTCGCCGACCCGGACCGCCCGACCGGCAGCTTCCTGTTCCTCGGCCCGACCGGCGTCGGCAAGACCGAGCTCGCAAAGGCACTCGCCGAGTTCCTCTTCGACGACGAGCGGGCCATGGTCCGCATCGACATGAGCGAGTACGGCGAGAAGCACTCGGTGGCCCGCCTGGTCGGTGCCCCGCCCGGATACGTCGGCTACGAGGAGGGCGGCCAGCTCACCGAGGCGGTACGCCGCCGCCCGTACTCGGTGATCCTGCTCGACGAGGTGGAGAAGGCGCACCCGGACGTCTTCGACGTGCTGCTCCAGGTGCTCGACGACGGCCGGCTCACCGACGGTCAGGGCCGTACGGTGGACTTCCGCAACGCGATCCTGATCCTCACCTCGAACCTGGGCTCGTCGGTGATCAGCGACCTGACGCTGACCGAGAACGAGCGCCGGGAGGGTGTGCTGGCGGTGGTCCGGTCGCACTTCAAGCCGGAGTTCCTCAACCGGCTCGACGACATCGTGGTGTTCGCCGCGCTCCAGGGCGAGGACCTGCGGTCGATCGTGGACATCCAGCTCGACCGGATGCGAACCCGTCTTGCGGACCGCCGGTTGGCGCTGGACATCAGCGACGCCGCCCGGACGTGGCTGGCCGAGCACGGGTACGACCCGATCTACGGCGCCCGCCCGCTGCGCCGGCTGGTGCAGTCGGCGATCGGCGACCAGCTCGCCAAGGCGCTGCTGGCCGGTGACATCCGCGACGGCGACACGGTCCGCGTCGACCTGTCCGACTCCAAGGAGTCCCTGGCGGTCACCGCCGCCTGACCCGTCCCACCCGCGAAGGCCCGGCCGTCCCTGGCCGGGCCTTCGCCGTCCCCGGCCGCGCCGGCCCGCGTGCCGCCGGCGCTGCATGCCGTGGGTGCTCCGTGCTGCGGGTGTTAACAAGGGGCCCTTCCTCTACCGGAGGCGTTAACAGGGGGCCCTTCCTTGTGGTTGGAGGGGTTGGTGGGGTGGGCACATAGTGGGGTATGAGCGGGACGTGGGAGCGGGAACTGGACGAGGCGGCGCGGGAACTCGACGGCGCGGACACCCTCGCCTTCGGCGGGGTGGGGCTGGCCGGGCAGGTCCTGCCCGCGACCGAGGCGTACCGGCGGCTTGAGCAAGGGCTGCGCGAGCACCCGGAGGCGGCCCGCAAGCGGATCGACAGGTTGCTCCGCAAGGGTTCGCCGGCCGGCCGGGCGTACGCGGCATCGCTGCTGGAGGCGGTCGACCCGGCCGCCGGGCGGGCGGCGTGGATCCGGCTGCGCGACCACGACGGCGAGTTCACCACTTTCTCCGGCTGTCTGATGGGCCGGGCCACGCTGGGCGAGTACGCGGCCGACCGGCTCGCCGGCCACGCCGGTAACTGAGCGGATACTCAGCGTCCAGGACTTCAGCAGGCGTGCGTGCGGTTGTTACCGTTCCCGCCGAGCACGTTGGGGAGGCGGCTGTGAACGGTTCAGTGGCGTGGCTGGTGACGACGCTCGGGTGCCTGGTCGGGGTGGCCGGTGTGGTGATCGCCGTGATCGCGGTGCGGAAGTCCCGGTCCGCGTCCGGCCCGAAGACCAAGGCGGCGCCGGGGGACCCGTTCCGGGACCGGGACGCCGACGCGCTGCGCGGCGACCCGCGCGGGCTCAAGCCCGGCGACATCGTCGAGATCCGCACGGTGCCGTACACCGTGCGCGGCTCGGTGCACCTGGTCGAGGGCGGCTGGAGCTGGGCGGAGCACCTGCTCGACGACGCGGGCGGGGTGAAGCGCTGGCTCTCCGTCGAGTCCGACCCGGACCTGGAGCTGGTGCTCTGGACCAGCGAGCCGGGGGCCACCGTGACGCCGGGCGCCCCGACGCTGGAGATGTCCGGCCGCCGCTACAACTGGGACGAGTCCGGCCAGGCGCGGTACACCGCGACCGAGGGCACCGGCCTCGATCCGCACGGCACCATGCGCTACCACGACTACCAGGCGCCCGGCGGGGCGCGGCTGTCGTTCGAGGCGTACGGGGAGTCGGGCTGGGAGGTCAACCTCGGCGAGGAACTGCGCCGCGCCGAGGTGATGATCTACCCGCAGGGTGGTCCGGAAACGGTGCGCTGACGTGCTCGTCTGCCTGGACGCGCCCTACGTCGACACCAGCGCCGCCGACCTGAGCCTGGCCCTCGGCGGCCCGGAGCTGCCGGCGCTGGCCGTACGCGACCTCGACCTGCCCGGCCTGCCCCGGCTGCGGCTGCGCCTGCTCGGCGCCTCCCATCAGGTGGTGCTCGGCGGGCTCACCGAGACCGTCGCCTGCCTGCCCGGCCGCCCGCCGCACCTGCCGGACGCGCTGCACGACGAAACGGCCGGCTACCGGTTCATGGCCACCGTGCTCCGGCCCGAAGGCGACGGCCTGCGTAGCCGGGTCGCGGCGCTGCGCGCCGAACTCGCGGGCGACCCCTACGCGCTGATCGGGGTCTTCCCCGGCGACGAGGACGCGGTCACCGCGCTCTCCGTCCGGCCCCGGCCGCCGGACGGCGTGCTCGCCTGGCGCACCTGGCACGTCTATCCCCAGACGAACGAGCTGGTCCTGACCGAGACCGTGGTGGAGGAGCTGTGACGTACCGACGGTGGTTCGTGGTGGGCATGGCGGTCGCCGTCATCGGCGCGCTCGTCGCCGCCTTCACGATCTTCTACGGCAACTTCTCGCCCCGGGGCTACGTGGAGGACAACTTCTCCCGCGCCTCCGGGCGGGACATCGGCTCGAACGCGATCGCGTACACCTCGAAGAAGACGCCGAGCGAGGTTTCCCAGCAGATCACCGACGCCTGGCGCCCGGCCGACCAGTACGTCGACGGCAGCGGCGTCTACCTGCGCTACGACGACGACTCGGTGGTGATCCTCCCGCTCGCCGTCGGCTCGGTGATCCTGCTGGAGAAGATGACCACCGCCTACCCCCGCTACCACAACGTCGTCGGCAACAGCTGGGGCTGGGGCCGAGGCAGCACGGTGCGGGGCGGCGGCCCCGGTTCCGGTAAGTAGCCCTCTTCGATCCCCTCACCCTGGAGTCTTCTGTGCAACATCTCGTCACCGATCTGCTGGTCACGCTCGCGTACGGCGTGGTCGGCATCGCTCTGATGGCCATCGGTTATGTCCTGGTCGACGTGGCGACGCCGGGCAAGCTTCACGAGTTGATCTGGGTTGAGCGCAATCGCAACGCGGCGGTGTTGCTCTCGTCGAACCTGGTCGGGGTGGGCACGATCGTGGTGGCGGCGATCGTGGCGAGTGCCGATGATTTCCGGCTGGGTCTGATCGGGGCGGGCGCGTACGGCATTCTCGGTCTGGTGATCATGGCGGTGGCGTTCGTGCTGCTGGACGCGGCGACTCCGGGCAAGCTCGGTGAGTTGCTGGTGGATCCGCAGCCGCATCCGGCGGTGTGGGTCTCGGCGACGGTGCACCTCGCCACCGGCGCGATCATCGCCGCCGCGATCATCTGATGGACGACTGGAATGCCGCCTCGGGGGAGAAGAAGGAGAAGCGCAACCCGGCGTTGACCTTGGCCGGGGAGATGCTGGACGAATGGTTCGTCTCCGCCTCGTCGGACGAGAAGGAGGCGAAGCGCCGGAGGATGGTGGGCCGGTTCACGGGAGCGGCCGACGGCTGGGCTGCCACACCGGAGGACGTGAAGGAGAAGCGCAAGAAGGCGTTCTTCTGGGTCGTGGTGGTGAGCGTGCTCGCCATCTGCCTCCTCGGCGTCTTCGGCCCCGACTCGGACACCTCAGTCCCCGCCCCGGCGGCCGACGAGCGCTCCGGCACCGTGCCGATCCTCAAGGCGGCCACCGACAGCCAGGGCATCTGCTACGGCTGGAGGCTGTCCGACGGGTGGAACGACGTGAGCGTCGGCTCCAGCCACGGTGACGGCATGCCGGCCCCCGGCGCGCCGGGCTGCACGCGCTGGATCGAGGTGACCGCCGAGGTCAGGTACTCCTCCATGACGGGCGAGAGGGAGGACGACGACGTCCTCATCCGGATCGAGGGTTCGGACGGCATCACGTTCACCGACCTCACCGAGATCCGAACCGGGCTGCGCCGCTTCGGGCTGGACGAGGAGACGTTCCTCGACGAACCGGGCTGGGCCGTCACCCGGGCCGCCACGATCCTGCCGCTGCTCGCCGCCGAGCGCGGGCTGGCCGGACCGGCCGCGGCGCCCACCGCCGCGCCGTCCAGCGCCGCCGCGCCGCTGCCGGACGCCGGCAGCGACTTCTGGCGGGACCGGTGGGGTTACATCCTCACCTCGGCCGGGTTCTTCCTGGTCGCCGCACTGTTCCTCGTCGTGGGCCTGCGGCAGCGCCGCAAGCAGCGGGGCGAGGCGACCGCGCAGCGCGCCCGCGGTTCCGGTAAGTAGCCCTTCGCTCGATCCCCTCACCCTGGAGTCTTCTGTGCAACATCTCGTCACCGATCTGCTGGTCACGCTCGCGTACGGCGTGGTCGGCATCGCTCTGATGGCCATCGGTTATGTCCTGGTCGACGTGGCGACGCCGGGCAAGCTTCACGAGTTGATCTGGGTTGAGCGCAATCGCAACGCGGCGGTGTTGCTCTCGTCGAACCTGGTCGGGGTGGGCACGATCGTGGTGGCGGCGATCGTGGCGAGTGCCGATGATTTCCGGCTGGGTCTGATCGGGGCGGGCGCGTACGGCATTCTCGGTCTGGTGATCATGGCGGTGGCGTTCGTGCTGCTGGACGCGGCGACTCCGGGCAAGCTCGGTGAGTTGCTGGTGGATCCGCAGCCGCATCCGGCGGTGTGGGTCTCGGCGACGGTGCACCTCGCCACCGGCGCGATCATCGCCGCCGCGATCATCTGATGAGCGGCAAGCCCGCCAGGCCCGGGGTGGGGAAGGACAAGCGCACCCAGACGGTGATCTGGTCCGTGGTCGGGGGTTTCGTGGTTTTCGTCTGCGCCATCGGCGTGTTCGGCGGCGACTCGGACACCTCCGTCCCCGCCCCGGCGGCCGACGAACGGTCCGGCACCGTGCCGATCCTCAAGGCGGCCACCGACAGCCAGGGCATCTGCTACGGATGGGAACTGCTCGACGTGTACGACGACGTGAGCGTCGGCTCCAACCTCGGCGACGGCACCACAGTCATCGACGCGCCCGGCTGCGCGCCCTGGATCGCGGTCTCCGCGAACGTCAGGTACACCTCGTCCAGCAGCGAGTCGGAGGATTCCGCCACGATCCAGATCAAGGGCTCGGAGGACATCGAGTACTCCGAGCTCTACGCGATCGAGACGGGGCTCGGCCGCTTCGGGCTGGACGAGGGCGCGTTCCTCGGCGACCCGGGCTGGGCCGTCACCCGGGCCGCCACGATCCTGCCGCTGCTCGCCGCCGAGCGAGGGCTCGCCGGACCGGCCGCGCCGCCTGCCGCCGGCCCGTCCACCCCGTCCGCACCGCTGCCGGACGCCGGCAGCGACTTCTGGCGGGACCGGTGGCTCTACATCCTCAGCTCGGCGGCGTTGTTCCTGCTCGCCGCGCTGTTCATCGCCGTGGGTGTGCGGCAGCGCCGCAGGCACCGGGGCGGGGTGCCCGCGCAGCGCGCCGGGGCGGGAGCCGCCGGACGTACCCGGAGCATCCGGTGACCGCCGACGTGGCCGCGCGGCCGCGGTGGCGCCTGGCCCGCGCGGCGGTCCTGCTCGCGGTCTTCGTCTGCGCGGCCTGCGGCCTGGTGTACGAGCTGGCGCTGGTCGCGCTCGGCAGCTACCTGATCGGCGACACGGTCGGCCAGGCGTCGATCGTGCTCGGCGTGATGGTCTTCGCGATGGGCGTCGGCGCGCTGGTGGCGAAGCCGTTGCAGTCCCGGGCGGTGGTCTCGTTCGCGGTGATCGAGCTGACCCTGGCGTTGCTCGGCGGCCTGTCCGTGCTCGGCCTCTACGCCGCGTTCGCCTGGCTCGACCTGTACGGCCCGGCGCTCGTCGGCACCGCGTTCGTGCTCGGCCTGCTGATCGGCGCGGAGATCCCGCTGCTCATGGTGATGCTGCAACGCATCCGGGAACAGTCGGCGGGCAGCGCGGTGGCCGACCTGTTCGCCGCCGACTACGTGGGCGCGCTGCTCGGCGGGCTGGCCTTCCCGTTCCTGCTGATCCCGGTCTTCGGCCAGCTCAAGGGCGCGCTCGTGGTGGGCGCGGTGAACGCGGTCGCCGGTGTGGTGCTCGTCTTCACCGTGTTCCGCGCCGACCTCAGCCGGCGGGCGCGGGCCGCGCTGGGCGCGGCCACCGTCGTGGTCGGCCTGCTTCTCGGGTACGCGTGGGTGACCGCCCACGACTTCGAGGTGACCGCCCGCCAGCAGCTCTACCGGGACCCGGTGGTGCACGCCGAGCGCAGCCGCTACCAGGAGATCGTGCTGACCCGCTCGATGCGCGAGCCCGGCCACTCCGACACCGACCTGCGGCTGTTCCTCAACGGCGACCTCCAGTTCAGCTCGATCGACGAGTACCGCTACCACGAGGCGCTCGTGCACCCGGCGATGCGCGGGGCGCACGGCGACGTGCTGGTGCTCGGCGCGGGCGACGGACTGGCCGCGCGGGAGATCCTCAAGTACCCGGACGTGCGCTCGGTGACGCTCGTCGACCTCGACCCGGCAGTGGTGGAGCTGGCCCGCCGCGAGCCGCAGCTGCGCGAGCTGAACCGCGGCTCGCTCACCGACCCCCGGGTACGGGTGCTCAACCTGGACGCGTTCGCCTGGCTGCGTACCGCCACGGACCGCTTCGACGTGGTGATCGCCGACCTGCCCGACCCGGACGAGACGGCCACCGCGAAGCTCTACACGATCGAGTTCTACACGCTGATCCGGCCGGTGCTGGCCCCCGGCGGGCGGCTCGTGGTGCAGTCCGGGTCGCCGTACTTCGCACCCCGGTCGTACTGGTCGATCGAGCGGTCGGTCCGCGAGGCCGGCTTCGCCACCGTGCCGTACCACGTCGACGTGCCGAGCTTCGGCGACTGGGGATTCGTGCTCGCCTCGCCCGGCGACGCCGCGCCGGAACTGGCGCTGCCGGACGACCCGCCACCGCTGCGGTTCCTGACCCCGGCGGTGCTGGCCGCCGCCGCCACGTTCCCCGCCGACCGGGCCCGGCTGGACGTGCCGGCCTCCACCCTGTTGCGACCGAGGGTGCTGGACTACGCCCGCGAGGAGTGGCGCGGCTACTAGGTTTCGGGATATGCCACCCGAATCGCCGCGCCACCGACCGGGGATCGGCTGGCTGGTCCGCCGGCTGCCGACCCGGGCGATCGAGGCGGCGTCCTACCTCCAGGGGTTCGTGCTCTCCGGCGTGGTCACCGTGCTGGCCGTCCGGGCGTACCTGGAGGCCACCGGCTATCCCCAGCTCGGTGGCGGCGGGCTGCACATCGCGCACGTGCTCTGGGGCGGCCTGCTGCTCGCCGTCGGCCTGGGCATCCCGCTGGTCTTCCTCGGCGACGCCTCGCGCAGCGCCGGGGCGGTGGTCGGCGGCATCGGGTTCGGGCTGTTCATCGACGAGGTGGGCAAGTTCGTCACCACCGGCACCGACTACTTCTACGCCCCGGCCGCCGCCATCATCTACGTCGCGTTCGCGCTGCTGGTCCTGCTCACCCAGGCGGTACGCGGGCGCACCGGACGATCCCGGCTGACTCCGGCCGAGCGCACCGCGAACGCGCTGGACATGGTGCTCAGCGGCCTGCCGGCCGGGCTGACCGATCGCCGCCGGGCCGCCGTGCTGCGGCTCGTGCAGGGCACCGGACCGGCCACCGAGACCGCTGTGGCGCGACTGCTGGACGCGGTGCCGCACCGGGAACCGCCGCCGGTGCGGCTCTGGCAGCGGGCGGCGGACCGGGCCCGGCGTCTCGCCGTCTGGGCGGCCGGGCGCCGCTGGCTCATCTGGCCGGTGGTGGTCTACCTGGTGGTGGAGCCGGTGCTCACCGTGCTGGCGGTGTTCCTCGACGGCGTGACCGGGCACCTGGGCGAGGAGCGGGAGTGGGGCGCGATCCTGGGCGTCAGCGCCAGTGCGCTGATCACCGCCGTGCTCGGCCTGTGGGCCGCCTGGCTGCTGCGCCGCAACCGGACCGAGGCGTTCCGCCTGTTCAAGCTGGCGCTGCTGGTCGACCTGCTGTTCGGGCAGGTCTTCAACTTCACCGTCAACCAGTTCGGCGCGGTCGCCGCTGTCGCGCTCGATCTCGCGCTGCTCGGCGTGGTCACCGCCGAGCACCGCCGGTTGCGCCGCGCCGAGAAGTGAGCCGGTCCAGGGTGCTGAGCTGGTCGGAGATCGCTACGGTGGGCATCTGATCTAGGAAGGGAGAGTCATGGTCGATGCTCCGGGCACCCCGCCCCGCGCGCGTCCCGGTGTGGTGACGCTTTCCAGTTGGCTGCTCATTTTCGTCGCCGCGATCCAGGTGGTGAACCTGATCGTGGCGCTGACCGTCATCGGCAAGATCCGTGACGTGCTCAGCGACGCGTACGCCGGCACGGGCGCCGAGTCGGTCGGCGACATCGCGTACGCGTTCAGTCTCATCTCGGCTGTCGTGTCGCTGCTGATCGCGGCCGGGCTCGTCGTGCTGGCCCTGTTGAACAACCGGGGCAAGAATGGCTCCCGGATCACCACCTGGGTGCTGGGCGGCATCCTGTTCTGCTGCACCGCCGGCGGGCTGGTCAGCGGCATCTCCGGCGGCATGACGGGCGGCACCACCACCGGTGACGCGCCCAGCCCGGAGGAGATCCAGCGCCGGCTGGAGGACGTGCTGCCGTCCTGGTACACGCCCGTCAACCTGCTGCTGGGCCTGGTCGCGCTGCTCGCCCTGCTGGCCGCGCTGATCCTGTTGGCGCTGCCGCAGGCGAACGAGTTCTTCCGCAAGCCCAAGGCCGGCTGGGAGCCGCCGGTGCCGGGTGGCGCCTACCCGGCGTACCCGGGCCAGTCGGGGGAGCCGGCTTACCCGTCGTACCCGCCCCCGCCCGGCACGCCCCCGCCCGGCGGCCAGCCTCCGTTCCCTGGCGGTGGCCAGCCGCCCTTCCCGTCCGGCGGTCAGCCGCCGTCGACGCCTGGTGGTCAGCCGCCGTCCGCACCCGGCGGCCAGCCGGGTGAGCGCCGCGATCCGGAGCCGCCGTCCGGAAGTTGACCTCCGGATTGCGGCGACGCCGACGATCCCTCCGAGTAGGTTGCAAGCCGACGCCTACCGGAGGGATCAGTCGTGTCGTACCCCGATCGGGCCGCACCCCGTCGGCCGGGCACCGTCCTCGCCGCGGCGGCGCTGCTGCTGGCGATGGCGGTCGGCGCCGTGGCGTACGCGGTGCTCAACCTGGCCGTCAGCGGCGGCACGGTGGACCGGTTCCGGGTTGCGGCGGCCCAGCGGACCGGCGCGGGCGGCGGTGACATCGACCAGGTGGCCGGCCTGCTGCGCGGCTCCACAGTGCTGGCCGCCGTGCTCGGCGTGCTCGCCGGGTTGCTGCTCGCCGGGCTTGCCCTGGGCCTGCTCGCGGGCCGTTCCGGCGCCCGGACCGGGACCTGGGTGGTCGCCGGTACGGGACTGCTCTGCGGCTGCTGCGGGCTGGCGGTGCTGGTCGGCCAGCGGGCCGTCCCGCTGCGGCTCGGCGCGGACGACCGGGTCACCGCCGACCTGCTGGAACTCGTCGGTGACGCCTACCCGTCGTGGTGGATCCCGGTGAACGCGACGCTGTCGGTGGCGCAGGTCCTCGGCTACCTGGTGGTGGTCGCGCTGCTCACGCTGCCCTCGGCCGGCGCGTTCCTGCGCCACCGCACCGCACCGCTGCGGCTGTCCGGTTACGGCTCGACCGTGTCCGGCACGCAGGCGCCCGGTCCGACGCCCTGGGGCCCGCCGGCCGGCCTGCACGCGCCGTCCGCGCCGCCCGCCTCCGGGCCGACGCCGCCGCCGGATGGTCCGTCGCCGTACGAACGGCCCGCGCCGCCCCCGTCCGGCCCGCCCGCGCCGCCGCCGGATGGGTTCCCGCCACCTACCGAGGACCGCCGATGACAGGTGACACCCCCTCCCGGCGCCGAGCCCTGATCACCGGCGCCAGCCTGGGCATCGGCGAGGCGTTCGCCCGCCGGCTCGCCGCCGACGGCTGGGACCTCGTCCTGGTGGCCCGCGACGGTGCCCGGCTGGACGCGCTGGCGGCCGAGCTGACCGGCCGGCACGGCGGCGACGCGGAGACGATCGCCGCCGATCTGTCCACCGAGGACGGCTGCGCCGCCGTCGAACACCGGCTGGCCGCCGGTACGCCGGTCGAGCTGCTTGTCAACAACGCCGGCATCAGTCTGAACACCTCCTTCGTCCGCTCGTCGGTGGCGGACGAGGCGCGGCTGGTGCGGCTCAACGTGCTCGCGGTCCTGCGTCTGACCCATGCGGCGCTCGGTCCGATGATCGAACGAGGCCAGGGCGCAGTGATAAATGTCTCTTCCGTTGCGGGCTTCGGTGTCCCCATGCCGGGATCCACGTACTCGGCCAGCAAGGCGTGGGTGACGAATTTCAGTGAGTCGATCGGCCAGTCCGTCGCGCCGCTCGGCGTACGCGTAATGGCGCTCTGCCCCGGCTACACACGAACCGGAAATCACGAAAGGGCGGGCATCGACATGTCGCGCCTGCCTGCCTGGGCCTGGCTACGCGCTGACGACGTGGTCGCCGAAGGGCTGCGTGACCTGCGCAAAGGCAAGTCGGTGAGCGTTCCGGACTGGAAGTACAAGGTGGCGGTGGCCGGGCTGCGGCACGCGCCGAAACGCCTGCTGCGCGGCTTCGGGCGGGACACCAGGGGTGCGGTAGGCCGGCAGCGCGGCTGACCGCACCTGCCCGGCTGCGGGCCGCTGTCGCGGTCGACCGGGATGGACGGTCGCACAGCGTAGCCGCTCATCGCCACCGATCGGTCGCCCGCAGGGTTGACCAGGGCGGACCCGAAGGACGGCGCTCAGACTTGCGAAGTACGCTCTATCGCCATGGGCGACCGCGACGACCTGCGCAAATTCATCACTGACCTCGCTGTGGTGCACGGCCGGGTGGTGCTCTCGTCGGGCCGCGAGGCGGACTGGTACGTGGATCTGCGTCGCGTCACGCTCCATCACGAGGCGGCTCCGTTGATCGGCCGGGTCATGCGGGAACTCACCGCCGACTGGTCGTACGACGCGGTCGGCGGGTTGACCCTGGGCGCCGATCCGGTGGCCGCCGCCATGCTGCACGCCTCGGCGGGCACGGGTCGCGCGGTCGACGCCTTCGTTGTCCGCAAGGAGGGCAAGGCTCACGGTCTTCAGCGCCGGATCGAGGGGCCGGACGTCTCCGGGCGACGGGTGCTCGCGGTCGAGGACACCTCCACCACCGGTGGAAGTGTGTTGACGGCGGTCGAGGCATTGCGTGAGGCAGGGGCCGAGGTGGTGGGTGTGGCGGTTATTGTTGATCGAGGTGCCGGCGACACGGTGCGAGCCGCCGGATTGCCCTATCGGGCGGCCTATACGTTGGCTGACCTCGGCCTTGTGGCGTAAAAGTTTGCCGATTCGGATCTGCTGATATGCAGGCGGATCGATGCTGCTGGTGGAAGGATGGAATACGTGGGAACTGCGTTGGCTGAAATGACCATGCCTCAGATCTCGCCGCTTGCCGGCGAGCCGATCGAACGTGCCGACGCCGAGCGGCTCGCGGGGGTCCTCAAGGCCCTCGCGGACCCCGCCCGGCTGCGGCTGCTCAGCCTGATCCAGTCGGCTCCCGAGGGGGAGGCGTGCGTGTGTGACCTCACCGCGCCGCTCGGCCTCTCGCAGCCGACGGTCAGCCACCACCTGCGTATCCTCACCGAGGCCGGCTTGCTGGAGCGGGAGAAGCGCGGGGTCTGGGCGTACTACCGGCTGGTGCCGTCCGCGATCGCCACGATCGCGGATCTGCTCACCCCGCCGCGGAAGCGGGCCACCAAGAAGGCTCGCTGAAACCTTCCGGGCCGGCCCGCGAGGGTCGTCCCGACCGGGTGACCGGTGGCGTGCGAGGGGTGGCGCCATCAGTGCGCGGGTGACGGCTGCCGTCGTCCCGTGTGACCCGGCTGGAGCAGTGATGTCCGAAGGCCGGTCCTCGTCCGAGGGCCGGCCTTCGGTGTCCGTACGTGCTCAGCGGCGGTGCTGACCGCCGTGCCCGTCGCCGTGCCCGGGCCGGTGCTCCTCGATGCCCTCCCGGGCGGCGTCCACAGTGCCGGCCACGGTCGCCGCGGTGATCACCGCGACCGCCTCGCCGCGCTTGCGTGCCCGCCGGTCCCGCAGGAACTCGAAGAAGATCGGCAGTACCGAGATCACGATGATCAGCGCGACCACCGGCAGGATGTACCTGTCGATCTTGTCGCCGATGGCGTCGTAGATCTGCCGGGCCAGCAGGTAGCCGATCAGCAGGATGCCGTCCACCCAGAGGACCGCGCCCACCACGTTCCACACGAAGAACTGGCGGGCCGGCATGCCGAGCACCCCGGCCACCGGGTTGAGGAACGTCCGCACGATCGGGATGAAGCGGGCCAGCACCACTGCCTTCGCCGGGCCGAACTTCTGGAAGTAGTACTCCGCCTTCTCCACGTACTCCCGCTTGAACAGGCGGGAGTTGGGCTTCTCGAACATGCGGCGGCCGTACCGGGCGCCGAGCCAGTGGCCGAGCTGCGCGCCGACGATGGCGCAGAGCGGCCCGCCGATCATCAGCCCGGCCAGGGAGAGGCGGGTGCCGTCGCCGAAGATGGCGTCGGCCACCGGTGAGGCCGCCACCCCGGCCAGGAACAGCAGCGAGTCGCCCGGGAAGAAGAAGCCGACCAGCAGCCCGGTCTCGGCGAAGAGGATCACCCAGACGCCGATCATGCCGAAGGTGTGGATGAGGTCCTTCGGGTCGAGCGGGTTCAGCGCCACGCTCTCGGAGAACATCCGGGTCTTCTCTGCTGTGTCCACGGCCACACAGGGTACCCCGGCCCGGTCCGGCATATCGGCCGGACCGGGCGTCATCGTCAGAGGCGGGGGTCCACCGGCTCGGACTCGCAGGCGAGGATCGCGAACACCAGCTCGTGGCGGCGCCACAGCGGCGCGTCCTCGGCCAGCGCGTCCAGGGCGGCCAGGCCCAGACCGTGCTCGCGCAACGCCATCCCGCGCTTGCGGCCCAGCGAACGGCTGCGCAACGCGGCGAGCTGAGCCGGGTCGGTGTACCCGGGACCGTAGATGATCCGCAGGTACTCCCGCCCACGGCACTTGATGCCCGGCTGGAGCAGCGAGCCCCTCGGTGACCGGGCGGCCAGGCCCGCGTACGGCTTGACCACCATGCCCTCGCCGCCGGCCGCGGTGAGCGCCAGCCACCACTCGGTGGCGTCGGCCACGGCCGACTCGTCGGCCAGGTCCACCACCCGCCGCCGGGTCGGGGTGAAGAACCCCGGGTCGGCGGCGCAGAGCCGGTCGGCCAGGGCCAGGTGCCAGCCGTGGTCGCGGTCGGCGTAGCTCACCCCGGCCCCGGCCAGCACCGCGAACGGCGCGAGCGTCACCCCGCGCAGGCCGTCGGTCGGGCGGACGTACGCCCGGTAGGCCGCCGAGTAGGCGGTGACCTCGGCGGCCCGCCCGGCCATCCGGTCGCGCAGCCCGGCCACCGGCAGCCCGCGCCCGGCGGCCGTGTCCAGCGCGGCGAGCACCGCCGGCAGGGCGGCCCGCCCGGCCGCGCCGACCCCGGCGTACTGCTCGCGGATCAGCCCGCCCGCCTTCGCCGACCAGGGCAGCAGCTCGGTGTCGAGCAGCAGCCAGTCGGTGTCCAGCTCGGCCCAGAGACCGGCGGTGGTGACCGCGGCGCGCACCCGCGCCAGCAGCTCGCCGTCGAGCGGCGGGCCGAAGAACGGCCGGCCGGTACGGGTGTGCACCACCCCGCCGCCGAAGCGGCCCGGCTCCCGCTCCACGAGCACCACCGCCCGCGAACCCATGTGCTTCTCCTCGCAGACCACCCGGTCCACGCCCGCGCCGCGATAGTCGGCGAACGCCTCGGCCGGGTGCTCCAGGAAACCGTCCACGCTCGACGTGGAGCAGGGCGCCATGGTCGGCGGCAGCCACACCAGCCGGCCCGGGTCGACCGCGAACCGGCTCATCACCTCCAGCGCGGCGGCGGCGTTCTCGGCCGGCACGGTCAGCGACCCGTACGCGTGGGTGAGGTGCCGCCGCCCGGTCACGTCGGCCAGGTCCAGCACGGTGTCCGGACGCGCGGGCGCGACCGGGACCAGCGGACGGGCCGGGGCGTACCACTCCTTGACCGCCGGGACGGCGACCAGCTCCTTCTCCGGGTAGCGCAGCGCGGTCAGCTGCCCGCCGAACACGCAACCGGTGTCCAGGCAGATGGTGTTGTTCACCCACTCCGGCACGGGCGTCGGCGTGTGCCCGTACACGACCATCGCCGAGCCCCGGTAGTCCCGCGCCCACGGGTAGCGCACCGGCAGGCCGTACTCGTCGGTCTCGCCGGTGGTCTCGCCGTAGAGCGCGAACGACCGCACCCGGCCCGACGCCCGCCCGTGGTACGCCTCCTTCAGCCCGGCGTGCGCCACCACGAGCCGGCCGCCGTCGAGCACGTAGTGGCTGACCAGGCCGTCGATGAACGTCTCCACCCCGGCGACGAACTCCGGCGGCTCGGCGGCCAGCTGCTCCATCGTCTCGGCCAGGCCGTGGGTCAGCCGGACGTCCCGCCCGCGCAGCTTGCGCAGCAGCTTCTGCTCGTGGTTGCCCGGCACGCAGATCGCGTTGCCGGCCGCCACCATGCCCATCACCAGGCGGAGCACGCCGGGGGAGTCCGGGCCGCGGTCCACCAGGTCACCGACGAACACCGCGGTACGCCCCGACGGATGCGCCGCGTCCACCGGGCGGCCCGCGTCGTCGCGGCTCAGCACGTAGCCGAGCCGGGACAGCAGCGCCTCCAGCTCGGTACGGCAGCCGTGCACGTCCCCGATCACGTCGAACGGCCCGGTCAGCTCCCGCCGGTCGTTGAACAGCTTCTCGTAGCGGACCTCCGCGGCGTCGATCTCCTCCACCCCGCGCAGGACGTGCACCTTGCGGAAGCCCTCGCGGGCCAGCCGCCCGTACGACTGCCGCAGGTCGCGGCGCATCCGGTTGAGCACCTGCCGGCCGTGCGTGCGGTCGGCGCGCGCCTCGGTACGCTCCCAGGCCACCGCCTCCGGCACGTCCAGCACGATCGCCACCGGCAGCACGTCGTGCTCCCGGGCCACCCGGATCAGCCCGGCGCGGGCGTGCGGCTGGAGATTCGTCGCGTCGACCACAGTGAGCAGCCCTCGGCGGAGCCGGATGGCGGCGACGTGGTGCAGCGCGTCGAACGCGTCGGCGGACGCGGACTGGTCGTTCTCGTCGTCGGCCACCAGACCGCGAAACGTGTCCGAGGAGAGCACCTGGCTGGGCGCGAAGTGCCGCCGGGCGAACGTGGACTTGCCGGAGCCGGAGACGCCGACGAGCGCCACCAGTGCCAGCTCGGGGATGTCCAGGACGGTCATCGGTTCGTCGCCTCCTTCCGGTCGTTGCTGTTGTTCCGCTCTTGCCGGGTGAACACCGCGATCTGGGTCGGCGTGCCCACCTCCGGGTCGTCGTCGCCCACACCGCCGAGGACAGCCGTGTAGCCGTGCGCCGCCGCCACCCGCTCCACCCAGGCGGCGAACTCGGCCCGGGTCCACTCGAACCGGTGGTCCGCGTGCCGGAACCGGTCCGGCCCGAGCCCCTCGTAGCGCACGTTGTACTCGACGTTCGGCGTCGTCACCACCACCGTGCCGGGCCGGGCGTGGCCGAACACCGCGTCCTCCAGCGCGGGGAGGCGCGGCGGATCGAGGTGCTCGATCACCTCCATCAGCACCGCCGCGTCGTACCCCCGGAGCCTGTCGTCCCGGTAGGTCAGCGCGGACTGCCACAGCCGGATCCGGTCCCGCTGCCGCTCCGGCAGCCGTTCCAGGCGCAGCCGCCGGGCCGCCATGCCGAGCGACCGGTCGGACACGTCGACGCCCACCACCTCGGTGAACCGCCGGTCGGCGACGAGCGCGGTGAGCAGCGCGCCGCCACCGCAGCCGAGGTCCAGCACCCGGCTCGCGCCGCTGTCCCGCAGCGCGGCGAGCACCGCCTCCCGCCGCCGTACCGCGAGGGAGGCCCGGCGGGCGTCCTCCGCCGGCGCGACGCCGGACGGCTCGATGCTGTCGTCGGCGGGCGGCTCGTCGGCCAGGCGCAGCTCGGTCAGCCGGGCCATCGCCTCGCCCGCGAGCGCCCGGCGGTGTGCCAGGTAGCGCCGCGTGATCAGGCCCCGCTCGGGGTGCCCGGCCAGCCAGCCGGCGCCCGCGCGCAGCAGCTTGTCCACCTCGTCCGGCGCCACCCAGTAGTGCTTGGCGTCGTCCAGCACCGGCAGCAGCACGTACAGGTGGTTGAGCGCGTCGGCGAGCCGCAGCGTGCCGGTCAGCGTCAGGTCGACGTAACGGCTGTCACCCCACTCCGGGTACGTCTCGTCCAGCGGGATCGGGGTGGCCGTCACGGTCCAGCCCAGCGGCGCGAAGATGCGTACTGCCAGCTCGGCGCCGCCCCGGCAACGCAGCACCGGCACCCGTACGGCCAGCGGGATCGCGCTCGCGGCCAGCTCGGGACGATCGCGCGACTCGCCCCGCAGGGCGGAGCGGAACACCTTCGACAGCGCCGACGAGAGCAGGCTCGACGCCGCGTACGGGCGGTCGTTCACGTACTGCCCGAGCGCGAAGCCCTCCGGCGCGCGGTTCCGGCGGCCGCCGCCCAGCTTCAGCGCATCGACCTCGACCAGCAGCGCCGCCGTGCAGCGCGCCTCGTCCGCCTCCGGGTAGAACACATGCGCGGCACCGGCGGGCAGGTCGAAGCTCTGCACCCGGTCCGGATGCTTCACCAGGAGGTGGCCGAGGTCGGTCGCGGGGCGGTGAGTCGTGGTCAGGGTCAGCAGCACCCGTCGATGATCTCGTGAGTCTCCGGCTCCTGTCGTGGGGGTTTCCGGGCATCCGGCACGCCACCGCAATGTTCCGGCCGCCCGGGACCGTCCATCTATGCGGGACACCCGGGAGGTGCAGTGACGTACGAGGAGTTCGCCGACGCGCGGTTGGGCGCCCTGCTGCGGTACGCGGTCATGCTGACCGGAGATCCGCACCAGGCCCAGGACCTGGTGCAGGAGACCATGGTCCGGGTCCAGCTCAACTGGCGGCGGGTGGCCCGCACCGACGCTCCGGAGCGGTACGTGCGCCGGATGCTCACCAACCAGTTCGTCGACTGGCGGCGCGGATCGTGGGCGCGGCGGGTGCTGCTGCGCGGCGAGGCGGACGAATCCGTGCCCGCGCCGGCCGACCACGCCCAGTCCGCCGTGGACCGGGACCAGATCCGGTCCCTGCTGTCCCTGCTGTCCCGGCTGCCCCGGCGGCAGCGCGCCGCGCTGGTGCTGCGCTACTACGAGGACCTGCCGGACGGGGAGATCGCCGAGGTGCTCGGCTGCGCCGTGGGCACGGTCCGGTCCAGCATCTCGCGGGCGCTGGCCACCCTCCGAGCCGAACACGTGGAGGTCTGCTGATGATCGAGGACGAGCTGCGGGCCGCGTTCGCCCGCCTCGAGGAGTCGACCCCGCCCGTGGGCCCGGTCCGGGCCGCCGTCGACCGGATGGTGATCAGCCGCCGCCGGCGCCGTCGGCGCGTACGCCTGGCCAGCACGGCGCTCGTGGTCGTGGCCGTCGCGCTCGTCGGATTCACGGTGATGGCGCCCCGGCCGCCGGCGCCGGCGCTCACCAAGCCGGTGCCGGAGCCCGGCGGCGCGCTGAACCTGCTGCTGCTCGGCGTCGACGAGCCGGTCGGCAGCAGGCGTGCCGACTCGGTGCTGCTGGTGCACGTGCCGGCCGACCGGAGCCGGCTCTACCTGGTGTCGCTCCCGCGCGACCTGCTGGTGCCGGTGCCGCCGCAGGGCGGGACGGAGAAGCTCAACGCGACGTTCTCCCGCGCCGCCGGGTCGGGCACCGACCTGGCCGCCGGATACCGGGCGACCCGCCAGGCGGTCGCCCGGCTGACCGGGGTACGCGTCGACGCCGGCGCGGTGCTCACGTACCCGGGAGCGCGGGAGCTGACCGACGCGGTCGGCGGCGTACCGGTCTGCCTGCCGGAGCCGGTGCGCTCGGTGCACACCGAGCGGCGTTTCCCGGCCGGATGCCAGCGGCTCGACGGCGCGGCGGCGGTGGACCTGCTGCGGCAGCGGTACGACCTGCGCGACGGCGGACTGGACCGCGACCGCAACGCGGCGCGCTACGCCGCCGGCCTGCTCCGCCAGATGCGCGAGCGGGGAACGATGACCGATCCGGCGCAACTCAGCCGGCTGCTCGTCCGGATCAGCACGGCCGGCACGATCGACGCCGGTGACCTGTCGTTGCCGGCGCTGGTGGGCGCGACCGGCCGGGCCGGCGCCGCCGAACCGGTCGCGCTCGCTCTCCCGGTGCGCGACGAGTGGACCGGCCGCGGGTTCGAGCCGGACCCGGCGCTCGCGCCGGGATTCCTGGACGCATTGCGGGCGGATCGGCTGGCGCAGTGGGCCGCCACCCACCCGGCCCGGGTCACCGCCCTGCGGTGACCCGGCACCGGATCAGCGGTACTCGTCCTCGTCGGCGGTGACGACGCGGGCCTGCTCCATGGCGTCCCAGTCGTCGACCTCCATGCCGCGGTGCGGCTCGCCGTCGGTGTCGTCGGTCACCGTGGTGGCCTGCTCGACCGCGTCGGCCGGCTCGGCCTCCAGATCCCGCTCCTCCGGGGCGAGGTGGTCACCGGGCGCGAAGTCCTCGTCGGGCTGACCCATCGTCCCTCCCTGATCTCCGTGCGGGCATCGTCCCCACCACCGTACGGGCTGGTCCGGGCCGCCGCTGGGTGGCGGGCGGAACGCGGAGTCGGCGATTGTCCCGCTCCCGGCGCGCGGCCGGTGCCAGGATGTTTGGCATGGGCTTTCTGATCCGACTGGCGATCACCGCGGTCGCGTTGTGGATCGCGACGCTGATCGTGCCCGGGGTGGACGTGAGCGGCCGTAACACCGGTAACAACGTGCTCACCCTGATCGTGGTGGCGCTCGTCTTCGGTGTGGTCAACGCGGTGCTCAAGCCGCTCATCAAGGTGTTCGGCTGCGTGTTCTACCTGCTCACGCTCGGCCTGTTCGCGCTCGTGGTGAACGCGCTGCTGTTCCTGCTGACCGACTGGATCGCCGGGGTGCTGAAGCTCCCGTTCCACGTCGACGGTTTCTGGGCCGCGTTCTGGGGCGCCATCGTGGTCGCGGTGGTGAGCTGGCTGATCAGCGTCGTCGTACCGGACCGGCTGGAGAACAGGTGAGCGGCGTCCGGGCCGGTTGCGCCCCGCTCACGCTCCTGCGGGATACTGCCCGCGGTGGACAGCGCGGTCCGGCGCACCGTGGACGTCAGCGACCGGAACGGTCGGCTCCGGGGAAGATCCGGGGCCGGAACGGCCGCCCTCCATGGAAGACAGCGGCCTGCACGGCCGAGAGCGGTAAGTAAGGAGCGTTCGACATGCCCATCGCTTCCCCCGAGGCTTACGCGGAGATGCTGGACCGGGCCAAGGCCGGCCGGTACGCGTACCCCGCGATCAACGTGACCTCCTCGCAGACGCTGAACGCGGCGCTCAAGGGCTTCGCCGACGCGGAGAGCGACGGCATCATCCAGGTCTCCACCGGCGGCGCGGAGTACCTGTCCGGCCCGTCCGTGAAGGACATGGTGACCGGTGCCGTGGCGTTCGCCGCGTACGCGCACGAGGTCGCCAAGAAGTACCCGGTCAACATCGCGCTGCACACCGACCACTGCCCGAAGGACAAGCTGGACAAGTTCGTCCGGCCGCTGATGGCCATCTCGCAGGAGCGCGTCAAGGGCGGCCAGGAGCCGCTGTTCCAGTCGCACATGTGGGACGGCTCGGCCGTGCCGGTGGCGGAGAACCTGGAGATCGCCGAGCAGCTCCTCGCCGAGGCCGCCAAGGGCAAGATCGTCCTCGAGATCGAGGTCGGCGTCGTCGGCGGCGAGGAGGACGGCGTCGAGAACGCCATCAACGACAAGCTCTACACCACCGTCGACGACGGCCTGGCCATGGTCGACGCGCTCGGCCTGGGCGAGAAGGGCCGCTACATGGCGGCGCTGACCTTCGGCAACGTGCACGGCGTCTACAAGCCGGGCAACGTCAAGCTGCGCCCCGAGGTGCTCAAGCAGATCCAGGACGCGGTCGGCGCCAAGTACGGCAAGGACAAGCCCCTCAGCCTGGTCTTCCACGGCGGCTCCGGCTCGCTGCTGTCGGAGATCCGGGAGGCGCTGGACTACGGCGTGGTGAAGATGAACATCGACACCGACACCCAGTACACCTTCACCCGCCCGGTCGCGGACCACATGTTCCGCAACTACGACGGCGTGCTGAAGGTCGACGGCGAGGTCGGCAACAAGAAGATGTACGACCCGCGCGTCTGGGGCAAGGCCGCCGAGGCCGGCATGGCCGCCCGTGTGGTCGAGGCCTGCGAGCACCTGCGCTCCACCGGCACCACCATGAAGTGACACCCCGCGTGTAAGGAAGGGCCCCTTGTTAACGCGTCGGCGTTAACAAGGGGCCCTTCCCCTACCGGAAGCGTTAAGAGGGGGCCCTTCCTTTCACCGCACCAGCACCCGGACGGCGTCGCGGACGTCGTCGGTCAGGTGGACGGTGTGCGACAGGTCGCCGAACGGGGACGCGGCGAACAGCGGCCGCAGCAGCGACTCCACCGGCAGCTCGGTCGTCCAGTACGTGCGGTCCAGGAACACGTACGCCCCGCTCGCCCCGTCGGTGCCGTAGAACGTCTTGGTGGCCGCCTGGAACACCTCCTGCACGGTCCCGGCCTTGCCGGGCGCGAACACGATCCCGCCCCGGGCCAGCCGCAGGATCGTGTCCTCCCGGATGGCGTTGGAGAAGTACTTCGCGATCCGGCCCGCGAACAGGTTCGCCGGCTCGTGGCCGTACAGCCAAGTGGGGATGGCCAGCCCGCCGGAACGGGCCCACTCGGTGCCGGGTGCCGACGGGCGCGGCGAGGGCAGCGACGGGCCGCCCGAGTACCGCTCGCGCACCGCCAGCGCCGCCGCCGTGTACCGGTCGTGGTCGGTGAAGTCCGGCGCGACGGCGAGCACGTCGATCGCGGCGGTCAGCTCCTCGGCCGGCCAGGCCGCGAGGAACGCGCCGAGGTTCGCCGCCTCCATCACGCCCGGACCGCCGCCGGTGACCACCAGGCGGTCGGCCCGCGCCAGCTCCCAGCCCAGCACCGCGGCCATCCGGTACGCGACGCTGCCGCGCGGCACCGCGTGCCCGCCCATCACCCCCACCACCGACTGCGGCCCGTGCGCGGCCAGCCACGACCGGGTGGCGTCGGCCAGCGCGTTGTCCACGCCGTGGTCGTGCAGTCGCTGCCCGAGCGCCTCGCGTACGTCCGGCAGCGCGCCGCCGTGCGCCCGGAAGTGCGCGTACACCCGGGTGTCGTACATCCCGGCGAAGCCGCCCTCGGCGAACCCGGCAGCCAGCTCGTCGGCGGTGTATAGGTGCGACGGCTGCGTCGGGTAGGGCAGCCCGGAGAACGGCGGGACCACGTTGGCGCCCCGGCGGACCAGGTCCGCGCCCACCTCGCGGCCGGCGAAGCGGCAGCCCACGAAGAGGGTGCCGGTGACGTCGACGTCGCGCAGGTCGGGTACCGGGTCGAGGTCGAGACGCAGGCCCTGCACTGTCAGCCCGGCCAGGGTCCCCCCGGCCAGCCGCTGCTCGAACGCGGTGCGGGTCTCGATCTCGTTGACGTGGGGCGCGTGCGGCTCGATGACGTCCGCGGGTGGTGGGGTCGGCACCAGGCCATCCTGCCCCCGCACGGCAAGTGCCGAAACCGGGGGCGAAGACGACAGGAGCCCGGCGGGCACGCCGCCGGGCTCCTGCGTAACCGGGTCCTGGGGAGGCTCCGGATCTGTATTTGTAGTGCAAGAACCACTGCGGCGGCATGGGCCGCGGGTACGTGTGCTCCCGCCGCAGGCGTGACGAAACCCTCAGCCGTTCAGCCAACCGTACGGGCGGGCCCTCTCGCGTACCCGAGGGCGAAGCGGGTTGAATGGGGCGATGCATAACCTGTTGCCTGAGCCACCGGCCACCCTGCTCCCGGCCCACGAGGAGGCCGACGCCGCGCTCGCGGTGGCGGCCGAGCAGGGCACCGACGAGGCGTACGCCGAGGTCGCGGCCCGCTTCCCGACCTACAGCGCGGCCTGGGCCGCGCTGGCCGGCCGCGCGTTCGCCGCGGATCAGGTCGTCACCGCCTACGCGTACGCCCGCACCGGCTACCACCGGGGCCTGGACCAGTTGCGCCGCAACGGCTGGAAGGGCCACGGCCCGGTGCCCTGGTCGCACGAGCCCAACCAGGGCTTCCTCCGCTGCCTCTACGTGCTGTCCCGTGCCGCGGGGGAGATCGGCGAGGCGGACGAGGCGGCCCGCTGCGCCCAGTTCCTCCGGGACTGCGACCCGGTCGCCGGGGACGCGCTGTCCGGCGAGTGACCACCGCCGCGACGGCCGGCCCCGACCCGGGTGCCGGCCGTCGCGCCCGTCCTACAGCCCCTCCGCCACCGACGCGGCGATCTTCAGCCAGGCGTCGCGGGTGGCGGAGGAGAGCTGCCCGTACCGCAGCGGCTCGCCGGTGTCGATGAGCCGCTCGTACGGCGCCAGCAGCACCGCCCGGGTCCGCGCCGCGAAGTGGGCCTGGATGGCGGGCAGGTCGATCTCCTTGCGCGACGGCGGCATCGACACCACGGTGACCGCCTGCCGGACCAGCCGCTGCCGGCCGCTCTGCTCCAGGTGGTCGAGCATCCGGGCGGCGGTCTCGGCCGAGTCGTTACGCGCCGACATGGTCACCACGAGCTGGTCGGTGGCGTCCATCGCGGCCTGCCAGTTCTGCGCCCGGACGTTGTTCCCGGTGTCCACGAAGATCAGCTTGTAGAACCGGCTGACCACCTCACGGATCTCCGCGAACGCGGCGGCGGTGAGCATCTCGCCGCCGGTCGCGGACTCGTCCGAGGCCAGCACGTCGAACATGCCCTCGCCCTGTGAGCGGACGTACTGCGACAGGTCACCGACCCGGCCGTGCGGACCCTGGAACTGGGACAGGTCGCGCAGCATGTCCCGCACCGTACGGGCGTGGAAGTCCTGCTGGGCCCGCATGCCGAGGGTGCCCTGGGTCTCGTTGTTGTCCCAGGCCAGCACGTACCCGCCGCGCTTCTGGCCGAACGTCATGGCGAGCAGCAGGATGGCGACCGTCTTGCCGGCGCCGCCCTTCGGGTTGACCACAGTCACCTGGCGCAGCCCGCCGAAGTTGCGGCGGACCATCTCGATGTCGCGCCGCACCTCCTGCTCGTGCCGCCCGGGCGCGAGCCGGACCAGCCCGATCTTGTTGACCACCGCGCGTACGCCCATGGTGGCCACCGGGTCGACCGGCCGGGCCTGGCGGCGGCGGGCGAAGTCCTCGGCGGTCGGCGGCACCGCCTGCTGAGGCGTCCAGCCCTGCTCCGGCTGGGCATGCGGTGGAGGGGGCACGACGGGGCCGGACACCGGCGCCTGCGGAGGCACCGGGACGCCCGGCTGGGGCGGGCCGGCCTGGGGCGTCCAGCCGGGCGGCGGGTACCAGCCGGCCTGACCGGGCTGCGGCGGGTACCCGGGCTGCGGGTAGCCGTTGCCGTAGGGGGACGGCTGCGCCGGCACGCCCGGCGACGGCGGGAACGGTCCGAGCCGGGGCGGCTCCGGGGTGGGATCGCCCGGCCCTCCCGGCCCCGCGCCGGATTCCGGCGACGGCGGCGGGAGCGCTGCCCCGGCCACCGTGGCACGCCCGGAGACGGGGCCCTCGGCCTGGAAAGTGTCGGGTGGCGGTGGCGCGGTGACCGTGGCCCGGCCCTCGGCCTGGAGGGCGTCGGGTGGCGGTGGCCCGGCGACGGTGGCGCGGCCGGAGACGGTGCCGTCGGCCTCCGGTGCGCCGGGCCACGCAGCCGCGCTGGCGTCGGAAGCGGGATCAGGCGTGGTGGCGCTCTCCGGCGTGGTCCGCTGCGGCGGCTGCGCCCAGGGGGAGGTGGTCCGCCCGTTCCCGGCACCCTCGCCACCGGCCCCCGGAACCGGCGGGGTCTCCGGAACCGGCGTGGCCTGCGGGACCGGCGTGGTTTCGGGGACGGGCGTCACCTGCTGCTGCGTTGGCGAAGGCGGGCTCACCGGCGCCGTGGCCGGCGAGCCGGACGCCGCCGGTTCGGCCGGGCCGGAAGCCGCCTGGTCGAGCGTGAACGGCCGGTCCAGGTCGACAGCGGGCGCCGGGACGTCCGCCGCCGGCGTGGGAGCGTCCGCCGGCGGGAGCGGCCAGGGCACCGACGCCCACGGCGGGATCGCGGCCGCCGCCGCGTCGGTCTCCTCCGGCGGCCAGAGCGGCTCGACGTCCCGCTGCGGCACCTGCGGTCGGCCCGGTACGTGGGCCCGGTCGTCGTTCTCGTGCACCACGGTTCCTCCCCATTCCCTCCGCCGAGGATAGGCGGTTCGGCCAGCGGCGCGAGCCGGGTGGGAATCGACCGAGGTCAGCCCGTCCAGACCGCCCAGGCGCCCGGCTCGGTCCACCAGGAGCGCTTGCGGCTCAGCTCGCCCTCGACGCCGTCGTCGAGGAAGGGGACCTTCTCGTCACGGGGCACGACCGCCACCGCGCGTCCCCGCGCCCGGCGTACCTCCAGCCGGACCTTCTTCCGGCCCAACGCCGACCGGGTGACCACCGGTACGGCGACGCCCACCGTCACCCGCCCGTCGGCCGGATCCGGGTCGGCCAGCAGGTCCACCTCGCCCAGGCGCCCGTACCCGCCCGCGTTTCCGATCGCGCACGCGGTGATCGGCTCGGAGCCGTCGCTGAGCACCGCACCGTCGACCTCGACCCGGGCCCGCCAGTGCAGCGGCCGGCCCGCGTCGTCGGCGGCGCCGAGCAGCGCGCCGTCCAGCGTCACCGAGCCGCCGTCGTTGCGCAGCAGGTCCAGCCGCCGTGCGGTGCCGTCCAGCACCGCGGCGGCCACGCCGGCCGGATCCCGGGGCAGCCCGAGCTGCGCGGCCAGGTCCCGCGCCGTCCCGGACCGGGCCGGATCGAGCGGGAGTACGCCGACCGGCGGCAGGTCGGGCACCGTACGGTTGTCGGCCAGATCGTCGGGGCGGCGGCTCGGCGGCGGAGCGTACCGGCGCACCAGCCGGCGCAGGACGGCGCGCAACTGACCGTCACTGGCGGTGGCGACGATCAGCCGGGTCTTGCCGTCGGAATCCGGCCAGGTGAGGCCGTCGGCACGCGGCGGGCCGTCGAGGCGGGCCAGCACCTCGTCGATCTCCTTGTCCGACCGGGCGGTCACGGTGGTCACCCGCGCGCCCCGGGCGGTCAGCTCGTCCGCGCAGGCCAGCACCGGTACGCGCGGCGTCTCGCAGCGCTCCTCGCCGCTCTCGGCGGCGGTGTCGTCCGCGCCGCCGCAGCAGGCGCCGCCGCTGCCGCAGCCACCGCCGGGAGCGTCCCGCTCCGAGCCGAGGGTGAGCAGCACCACGTCGTACACGAAGGAGCCTCCTGGTTCTTGACCAACCCCTGCTGGTCCCACCGTCACTACTTGTTAGCCTGACACCCCGGGCTCGCTGACCGGTCGCCACCTGGCACCCGAGCCTTCTGGAGGCGAGAAGATGCCAGCGATCGTGCTGCTCGGCGCCCAGTGGGGCGACGAGGGCAAGGGCAAGGTTACCGACCTGCTGGGTGAGCGGGTCGACTACGTCGTGCGTTACTCCGGCGGCAACAACGCAGGCCACACGGTGATCACGCCGGACGGCCAGAAGTACGCGCTGCACCTCATGCCGTCCGGTGCGCTGTCACCGAGCGCGATGATCGTGATCGGCAACGGCGTGGTGGTCGACCCGAAGGTGCTGCTGCAGGAGATCGACGGGCTCGCCGAGCGCGGCGTGGACGTGTCCCGCCTGCGCATCTCCGGCGACGCGCACCTGATCATGCCGCACCACCGGGCGCTGGACCGGGTGGTCGAGCGCTACCTCGGCAGCTCCCGCATCGGCACCACCGGCCGGGGCATCGGTCCCGCGTACGGCGACAAGGTCGCCCGGATGGGCATCCGGCTTCAGGACCTGCTCGACCCGGGCATCCTGCGCAAGAAGCTGGAGCTGGCGCTCCGCGAGAAGAACCAGCTCCTGTTCAAGATCTACAACCGTAAGGCGATCGACGTCGAGGAGACCGTCGAGGAATACCTCCGGTACGCCGAGCGGCTACGCCCGTACATCGCCGAGACCCGGGTGATGCTCTGGGACGCGCTCGACCGCGGCGAGACCGTGCTGCTGGAGGGTGCCCAGGCCACCATGCTCGACATGGACCACGGCACCTACCCGTTCGTCACCTCGTCGAACCCGACGGCCGGCGGGGCGTGCGTGGGCGCGGGCATCCCGCCGACCGCCATCACCAAGGTCATCGCGGTGAGCAAGGCGTACACGACGCGGGTGGGCTCCGGCCCGTTCCCGACCGAGCTGTTCGACGACAACGGGCAGCACCTGCGCAAGGTCGGTCACGAGTACGGCACCACCACCGGCCGGGAGCGCCGCTGCGGCTGGTTCGACGCCGTCGTGGCCCGGTACGCGTGCCGCCTCAACGGCGTCACCGACCTGGTGGTCACCAAGCTGGACGTGCTGACCGGCCTCGCGAAGGTGCCGATCTGCGTCGGCTACGAGATCAACGGCGAGCGCTTCGACGACATGCCGATGACGCAGACCGACTTCCACCACGCCACGCCGATCTACGAAGAGCTCGACGGCTGGTGGGAGGACATCACCAAGGCGCGGACCGAGGACGAGCTCCCCGAGAACGCCCGCCGCTACATCGCCCGCATCGAGGAACTGACCGGCACCCGCGTGAGCGTGGTAGGCGTAGGCCCAGGCCGAGAGGAAAACGTCCTCCGCCACCCCCTCCTCCCCTAACCCCCACCCCTCACCCCCCGGGGCGAGGGCGGTTGCGGGCGAGGGCGGCCGGGGGCGGGGCGGAGGCGGGCAGGGCGTTCTCGTTATCCACAAGGTTGTCCACAGGGGTGTCGGCTGTGGGGTAGCGCGGGAGAGCCTGCGCGGGTGGGTGAATTCGACGAGCTGACGCGGCTGGCCGCGACGCAGGGCGGGTTCGTGACGGCGGGGCAGGCGTTGCGGCTGGGCCTGGGCCGGGAGCGGATCCGGTACCTCGTCCGCTCCGGGCGATGGACGCGCGTCTCACGTGGCTGCTACCTGCCGTTTCCCGCCGTTCCGGCACCGGTGGCGCTACGACAGGCCGTGATCCGGGCGACGATTGCGAGCCTCGGGCCGGGCGCGGTCGCCGTGCTGGGCACCGCCGCCGAACTGCACGGCATCGCCGGCCTTCCGCAGACGGAGGCGATCCACGTCTCGGTGCCGCCGGATCGACCGCACGTGCAGCGGCGGGGGGAGCCCGGCCTGACCGTGCACCAGTTGACGCTCGCCGACGCGGACGTGTGCCGGGCCGGCGACATCCCGGCTACGACCCCGGCGCGCACGGTCGCCGACGTGTTGCTGCGGGCTCGGCGCTACCCGGCGGTGTGCGTTCTCGACTCCGCGCTCAACCAGGGGATCCTGGCCGAGAGCGACCTCTCTGGTGCTCGCGCACCTCACGGGACGCCGGGGGCGGTTGCCGCGCGGGGATTCCTGGCCGAGGCGGACGGCCGGGCCCCGCACCTGACGCCCGAGGCCGTCTACGCGGACCGCTTCCGGCAGAACCGCCTGGTGAACGCCGGTTGGCGGATCCTCCGCTTCACCTGGTCCGACACCCTGCGCCCCGACTACATCCCCCAGACGGTCAAACACGCCCTGAAGCGCCGGTGATCAAGGAGTTTGCGGACCTCGGCACGCGAATCTGAGACGCAAACTCCTTGATCGACGGGGAGGGGTGGGGTGGTCAGTAGGATGCCGGTCGTGCGCGTACTTCTTGTGGGTGGTGGTGGGCGGGAGCACGCTCTCGCGCTCGGGCTCGCCGGGGATCCGGCCGTCGAGGCACTTGTCGCGGCTCCGGGGAATCCGGGGATCGCGGCCGTGGCGCAGCTGCGGGAGGTGACACCCACCGACCCGGCAGCAGTGGCGGCCCTCGCCGTCGAGGTCGCGGCCGACCTGGTTGTCATCGGGCCGGAGGCGCCGCTGGTGGCGGGCGTCGCCGACGCGGTACGCGCCAAGGGCATCGCGGTGTTCGGCCCGAGCGCGGAGGCGGCCCGGCTGGAGGGCTCGAAGACGTTCGCCAAGGACGTGATGACCGCCGCCGGTGTGCCGACCGCACGCGCGTACACCTGCGAGGACGCGGGGGCCGTGGCGCACGCGCTGGACGAGTTCGGCGCACCGTACGTGGTGAAGGACGACGGGCTCGCCGCCGGCAAGGGAGTGGTGGTGACCGACGACCGGGCGGCCGCCGAGCGGCACGCGGCGGAGTGCGGCCGGGTGGTGATCGAGGAGTACCTGTCCGGTCCCGAGGTCTCCCTGTTCGTGGTGACCGACGGCGAGGCGGCCGTGCCGTTGCTGCCGGCGCAGGACTTCAAGCGGGTCGGCGACGGCGACACCGGGCCGAACACGGGCGGCATGGGCGCGTACGCGCCGCTGCCGTGGGCCCCGCCCGGCCTGGTCGACGACGTGATGCGCGACGTGGTGCACCCGACGCTGGCGGAGCTGCGCCGCCGGGGCACCCCGTTCGCCGGTCTGCTCTACGTGGGCCTGGCGATCACCCCGTCCGGCCCACGGGTGATCGAGTTCAACGCGCGCTTCGGCGACCCGGAGACGCAGGTGGTGCTCGCCCTGCTGGAGACGCCGCTGGGTGGGCTGCTGCACGCCGCCGCCGCCGGCACGCTGGGCGCGCACCCGCCGCTGCGCTGGCGCGACGGCGCGGCGGTCACCGTCGTGGTGGCGGCCGACGGCTACCCGGCGGGCCCGCGTACCGGTGATGTGATCACCGGCGCGGACCGCGCCGGGATCATCCACGCCGGCACCCGCCGGGACGCCGACGGCACGTTGCGCTCCGCGGGCGGCCGGGTCCTCTGCGGTACGGCGACCGGGCCGGATCTGGCCGCCGCGCGCGACGCCGCCTACGCCCTGGTACGCGACGTGGAGCTGGCCGGTTCCCACCACCGCACCGACATCGCCGCCGCGGCGGTCGGCGGACGGGTCACGATTCCCCGCTGATCCGGGCAACCCGGCCGGTCGCTTCCTCCGTTTGAAGGGGGAAGCGAGGAGGTGGCCGGGTTGCCGGTGGACATCGAGGGTTACCGCGCGTATGTCGTGGCGCGCATGGAGCCGCTGCGGCGTACCGCGTACCTGCTCTGCGGCGACTGGCACACCGCCGACGACCTGGTGTCGGCCGCGTTGCTCCGACTGCTCCGGCACTGGCGCCGGGTCTCTGCGATGGACGATCCCGACGCCTACGTCCGGCGGATACTGCTGCGCGTGTGGTTGGACGAGCGTCGCCGACCCTGGCGGCGGGAGCGCTCCTGGGCGGAGGTGCCGGACACCGGAGTCCACACCGTGTCGGAGGACAGCGCCGAACGTCTCAGCCTCCTCGCTCTGCTGGCCGAGCTGCCACCACGACGGCGAGCCGTCCTGGTGCTGCGCTACTTCTGCGACCTGTCGGTCGAGGAGACGGCGCGGGAACTCGGCTGCTCCCCGGGGACAGTGAAGAGCCAAGCCGCGCGAGCGCTCAAGACGCTGCGAGGCCGTCTGGAGGTGCGGACCGATGGATGAGCTGATGCGGGAACTGCGGGCGGCGACAGCGGAGGCGCCACCCAGCCGAATCGACCTGGACCGACTGATCACCACCTATCACCGGGATCGCCGGAGGCGTGGATGGATGACGGGTGGTGCCGTGGTGGCGGTGACGCTGGCGTCGGTGCTCGTCGCCCCGCCCGTCCTGCGGGGCCTGGGAGGAGGCGACCCGTCCTCGGGCCGCCCAGCCCCAGGATGGCCTGGGCCCGTCGGCTCTCCCACGACGCCCGCCTGCGCACCGGTGACGCCGAGGCCGAGTGGACCAACCGCGCCGATGCAGTCGGATCCGACGGTGCGGACGCTTCCCACCGAAGCGCCGGCGGCGGCCGTGCAGCGCCTGTCGGCGGAGTTGCGCGAGGCGTTGAAGAACGACGTGCCGTCCGGCGTCACCGTGCGCGGGGTCCTGCCCGGTTGCACCGCGCCGCAGTTCCAGTACGAGCGGAGCTACCGGGAGTACACCGCGGGCGGGCGACTGGCCACGGCCACCGAGCAGGGGCCCCTGCACGTCTCGGTCCGACCCACCGGGGCGGGCGAGCGGCTCGACTGCGAGCAGTACACCCTCGCCCGCGACCGTTGCACGACGACCGAGCTGCCCGACGGCGGTGCGCTGCTGGTCATCGAGACGCCGTACGGGGTGCCCGGGGTGGTGCAGCGCCAGGCGGTCGTGGCGCGGACGGACGGCACCACGGTGACGGTGACCACCAGCAACGCGGAGGTCGGTGCGAACCGCGAGCCGACCCGCGGGGCCCGGAATCCACTGCTCACCGTCGGTCAGTTGGCGGCTCTGGCGCAGGCACCAGGGCTGACGCTCTATCCGTGAATGATGTTCTCCCGCTCGGCGGACAGGGTGGCGGGCGGCCGGAGCCGGTAGCGGCTCGGATCAGGTCGATGTCGTGCGACGCCGGCCGGCCATCCGGTCGAGCACGTTCTCCGTGGCCCGCTCGATGCGCGGGTCACGGTGCCCCTGCCGGTCCAGTGCCATGGTCCAGCCCAGCGTGCCGCTGGCGAAGACCACAGCGCCGCGTGCCGTCTCGTGGACGTGGCTGTTCTGGACCCGCCGCCCGCCCTGCTGGGCCGGGTACGGCGACGAGCTGAGCGTGGTCCCGGCGGGCCGGGCGAGGGCGGTGTGCACCCCGTCCGCCTCGCCCGCGACCACACCCGGGATGCGGTCGCCGTCGGCCACGCCGGTGCCGGCCCACACCCAGTGGTCGGCGCCGCGCACCACGAGCGGCTGCGGGGTCAGCACGATGCCGTTGTACTGCACGCCGAGCAGCGCCTGCTCCGGCTGGTCGAGGTTGCGCCAGGTCAACGTCGGGTCGCTGCCGTCGGCACCCCGGCGGGGGTCGGTCTTGGCGCACTCGACGACCCGGTCGGGCCGGCCGTCGGCGGCGGGGTGGACGCGGGCGTGCCAGTAGACGCTGTTCGCGCCGAGGAACGCCAGGCTTGTGCCCCCGGCCAGGCCGACCTCGGTGGCGCGGCGCATCTCGGCCGACCAGTACTCGTCGTGCCCGCAGAACACCAGGCCCCGGTACCGGGCCGGGTCGAGCCGCCCGGAGTGCAGGTCGAAGCTGGTGGCGTAGGTGACGTCGTAGAGGTTGCGTTCCAGCCACCGGATCGCGTTCTCGTCGCGGTCGGAGTGGAAGGGCCGGCCGGCACCGGAGTAGGGACGGTCGAACGTGACAGCGCGGGCCCGCAGCTCGGGGTCGCGCCGCCCGTCGGGCCGGTAGCCGCCGTAGAGGCTCTTGCCGTTCCGCCGGTCGCGTGGCCACTGGTTGTACGCCTGCCAGGTGGTCACCGGCAGCACCACGCAGAGCGCGGCCGGACGCCTGTCGTCGCGCACCACGAACGGCGTGCACGCCCGCCAGCCGTCGGCCGAGGTGAAGACCGCCTGGTAGAGGCCGGAGGCCCAGCCGTGCGGGACGGACAGCCGCCAGGACACCGGCCACCGGCAGTCGAGCACGCCGGTGTCCGGGTCGGCGTCCGGCACGGGCTGCGGTACGCCGCGCAGCTCGGGGCTGGTCAGCATCGTGCGGGCGCCCGCGCCGCCGTACCAGCCGAGGCGGTGCACGCTGATCCGGAACCGGCCGGCCGGGTTGACCGCGACGTGGAACGTGATCTCCTCGCCGGGGGCGACGCTCGTCGTCGAGGCGTACCCCTGGATCTGGCGCCGCCGGTCGTCGGCGGCCTGGCCGTCGTCTTCCGGCCACCACGGCTCACCGGCGGCGCGGTTCTCCCGCTCGACCGGCGAGACCGGCGGGATCGGCAACCGGTTGGGTGAGTCGCCGGGCCGGCCGCCGAAGACCGGGTCGAGCGGGCCGAGGGCGGCGGCGGACGCGCCGCCGACGAGAAGGCCGAGAGCGGTACGACGCCGAAATCGGTCCATTGTGGCACACCCCGTCTCCCCGTTCGATCGGGGGAGACCGTAGCATCGGGAGGCACCGGCTGTCTGACCGATGTGGATCAGTCGAAGTAGCGGCGCAGCTCCCGGCTGAGCACCTTGCCGGTGGCGTTGCGCGGTAGGTACTTGACGAACACCACGTCGCGCGGCACGGAGAAGCGGGCCAGGTAGCGCCGGACGTACTCGCGGACCGCCTCCGGATCGAGCGTCTCGCCGGTGTGCAGCGCCAGGAACGCGGCCAGCCGCTGACCGTAGTCGGGGTCCGGTACGCCGATCACGGCGACCTCGCGGACCTGCGGCAGCCGGGCGATCAGATCCTCCACCTCGGACGGGAAGACGTTCTCGCCACCCGAGACGATCATGTCGTCGGCGCGGCCGTCGACGAAGAGGAGCCCGTCGGCGTTCAGCCGGCCCAGGTCCCCGGTGTCCAGCAGGCCGTCGCGGCTCTCCCGCCCGGCGCCGGACGTGTAGCCCTCGAACAGCATCTCGTTGCCCACGAAGATCCGCCCGACCTCGCCGTCGCGGACCGGGCGGCCGGTGCCGTCCAGGATGGCCAGCCGGGTGCCGTGCGGCGGGCGTCCCGCCGTGGTGGGCGCGGCACGAAGCTCGGCGGGGCCGGCGATGGAGGCCCAGGAGACCTCGGTCGAGCCGTAGAGGTTGTAGAGCACGTCGCCGTAGCGGTCCATGAACGCGGTGGCCAGGTTGCCGGGCAGCGCGGATCCGCTCACCGCCACCACTTTGAGCGGCGGCCGGGGCTGCGGCGGCGCGACCTCCATCAGCCGTTGGAGCATCACCGGTACGGCGAACATGGCGTCGCACCGCTGGGCGGTGAGCGCGGCGAGCGTGGCGGCCGGGTCGAAACGGCGGTGCAGCACCACTGTGGCGCGCAGCGCGAACGAGACCTGGAGCGCCGCGTACCCCCAGGTGTGGAAGACCGGCGCGGCGATCATCACGGTGTTCCGCGCGTGCAGCGGGATGCGGTCGATGATGGACACCAGCGGGCCGAAGCCGTGCGGGGTGGGCCGGCGGGCGCCCTTCGGCGCGCCGGTGGTGCCGGAGGTCAGCACTATGGTGCGGCCGTCGCGCTCCGGCGGCTGGAGCTTCTCGCCGGGCACGGCGGCGGCGATCAGCTCCTCCTGCCGCCGCTCGTCGACCCGGTACAGCTCGGGCGGGAGGCCGAGGACCCGTTCGGTGAACTCGCCGTCGTGCACCAGGACGCGCAGGCCCTGTTCCTCGGCCACCGTCACGAGTTGCGCGGCGGACAGCCCGGTGTTTACCAGGACGGCGTCCGCGCCGAGCAGCATCGCGGCGACTATCGCCTCGATCAGGCCGTGGTGGTTGCGGCAGAGCACGCCGACCCGGTCGCCGGTCCGCACGCCGAGGTGGGACCGCAGCGACCGGGCCAGCCGCTCGGAGCGGTCGAGCAGTTCCTGGTACGTCATGGTGGCGCCGCGCTCGTCGACCACCGCGACGCGGCCGGGGTCGCGGGCGGCGGCCTGGCGCAGCTCCCCGGCGAGGCTCCAGCCCCACCGGCGTAGCGCGTTCAGTTGGGAGACCACGCGGATCGGTCCGCCCGGGGCGAGTAGTCCACGTCGGGTCAGCGTGGCGGCGATGAACGGCAGGTCCAAGGCGCAACTCCTTCGCGTTCGTGGTTCGTCGACCAGGCTCCGGACGGTCTGCCGTCCGGTTCGGCGTGATCTTGTGCCCGATCGCGGTTCGGGTCGGCCCGGGAGCGGCGGCCCGGCCCGTGACGGCACGAGGCGTCGTCACGGGTCGGGCCGCGGCCCGCCGGCGGTCAGCGGATCTGCATCCCGGAGATGGCCCGGGAGATGACCAGCCGCTGGATCTCGGAGGTGCCCTCGAAGATGGTGTAGATCTTGGCGTCGCGGTACCACCGCTCGACCGGGTGGTCGCGCAGGAAGCCGGCGCCGCCGAGGAGCTGGACCGCCTTGTCGGTCACCGAGACGGCGACCTCGCCGGCCTTGAGCTTGGACATCGAGCCCTCGCCGGCGGTGAACGGCCGGTTGTTGCGGCCCATCCAGGACGCGCGCCAGACCAGCAGCCGGGCCGCGTCGATCTCCATCTTCATGTCGGCGAGCGCGAACGCTACCGCCTGGTTGGAGATGATCGGGCGTCCGAACTGGACCCGCTCCTTGGCGTAGTCCAGCGCGTACTCGTAGGCGGCGCGGGCCACGCCCAGCGCCTGCGCGCCGACTGTCGGGCGGGACAGCTCGAACGTCCGCATCGCCGCCTGGCCGGAGGCACGCTGCCCGGACCGGGCGCGGGCCAGCCGCTCGTCGAGCGCGTCCTTGCCGCCGAGCAGGCAGCGGCCGGGCACCCGGACGTCGTCGAGGAAGACGTCGGCGGTGTGCGAGGCGCGCAGGCCCAGCTTGCGCAGCTTGCGGGTCGCGGTCAGGCCGGGCGTGCCAGGGGGTACGACGAACGCGGCCTGCCCGCGCGAGCCCAGCTCGGGCTCGATCGAGGCGGTGACCACGTGCACCCCGGCGATACCGCCGTTGGTGGCGTACGCCTTCTGCCCGTTGAGCACCCACTCGTCGGTGGCCTCGTCGTAGACGGCGCGGGTACGCATCGACCCGACGTCGGAGCCGGCCTCCGGCTCGCTCGTGCAGAACGCGGCGACGGCCGGGGAGTCGACGTCGCCGAAGCACTGCGGCACCCATTCGACGAGCTGGTCGGGGGTGCCGGCGCCGTAGATCGCGGCGACCGCGAGGGAGGTTCCGAAGATGCTCAGGCCGATGCCGGCGTCACCCCAGAAGAGTTCCTCGCTGGCGATCGGCAGGGAGAGGCCGGTGGGGTCGGCCCAGCAGGTGGCGAGGAACTCGAACCCGTACAGGCCGACCTTCGCGGCCTCCTGGATGATCGGCCAGGGGGTTTCCTCCCGGGCGTCCCACTCGGCCGCGGCCGGGCGCACGACCTCGGCGGCGAAGCCGTGCACCCAGTCGCGAAGGTCCCGCTGTTCCTCGTTCAGGTCGAGCGAGAACTCGGCCATGTCAGGCCTTGGGGATGTCGAACAGGTTGGCGATGTTGGCGGCCAGGCCCAGGTCGCCCTTGGCCTTCAGCTTGCCGGTCATGAACATCATCACCGGGTTGGCGCCGCCGGTGATGATCTTCAGGAACTCGACCGGGCCCATGGTGAGGCTCAGCTTCGGGTCGCGGGTCGGGGTCTCCGAGGCGGTGCAGGTGCCGTTCTCGATGACGACCTCGTAGGTGTCGGTGCCACCGTCCGGGCGGCCGGTGATGTTCCAGTGGATGACCGCGTTGGTGGCGCCGGCACGGTCGGCACGGAACAGCGCGGGCATCCGGTTGAAGACCTCGCTGAGGATCTTGCCGCGCGACTCGCCGGACATGATCTCGGCGATCTTGGCGTCCGGCGTGGACTTGACCAGCTGCGCGAACTCCTTCGGGCCGACGTTCGCGAAGTTGGCGGGGTCGAAGTCAGTCATGGGGGATTGCACCTCTCGGGCGGGGCCATTTTGGTTACTCTGGCGTAACCTTACGCACGGGTAGGTATGCTCGCAAGGGTGTCCAGCACGCCGACCTTCAAGCGCCTCCCCCGGGCCGTACGCGAGCAGCAGATGCTCGACGCGGCGGTGAAGGTGTTCTCCCGCCGCGGCTTCCACGCCGCCAGCATGGACGAGATCGCCGACGACGCCGGCATCTCCAAGCCGATGGTGTACGCCTATCTCGGCACCAAGGAGGAACTCTTCATCGCCTGCCTGCACCGGGAGAGCACCCGGATGATGGAGGCGATCGCCGGCGCCGCCGCCCCCGACCTGCCCGCCGACGAGCGGCTCTGGCGCGGGCTGCGCGCGTTCTTCGGCTTCGTCGGCGCACACCGGGACGGCTGGGCGGTGCTCTACCGGCAGGCGCGCGGCTCCCAGCCGTTCGCCGCCGAACTCGCCGCCATGCGCGGCCGGCTGGTCGAGGTGGTCGCCGGGATGCTCGACCACGCGCTGCGCGCGTCCGGCCGTGAGATCGGCGCCACCGACCTGGAGGTGGTCGCGTACGGGCTGGTCGGCGCCAGTGAGTCGCTCGCCGACTGGCTGGCCGACCACCCCGAGGCCGACGCCGGGAAGACCGCCACGCGGATGATGAACGTGGCCTGGCTCGGCGCCGACCAGCTCCTGCGCGGCGTCACCTGGCACCCACCCGCCGCTGTGTAAGGAAGGGCCCCTTCTTAACGCCTCCGGTAGAGGAAGGGCCCCTTGTTAACAGTCGCGCCGGGCGGCGGCCCGCCGGTGCGCCCGCCGCCGGCCCCAGCGGACGGCCTCGAACAGGCCGGTGACCGCGAGCGAGATGGCGACCCCGGCGAGGAGCCCGGAGACGGGGTTGTGCTCGAACGCCAGGCCGCCGAAGTAGCCGAGCAGCCCGCAGTAGATCCCCCAGGTGACACACGCCAGGCCGTCGTACAGGAAGAACGTGCGTAACGGGTAGCGGACCGCACCCATGGTCAGCGTGACGGCGGTGCGACCGCCGGGGACGTACCGGGCGGTGGTCAGGATCATCCCGCCGCGCCTGTCGACGGCCCGGCGGGCCCACTCCGAGCCGGCCCGCCGCCTGCTGTCCGCCGGGAAGCGGGCCAGCCGGTTCGCGCCGCCGCCCCGGCCGATCGCGTACGAGATGTGATCGCCGAGGAGCGCGCCGAACGCGGCGGTCACGATCACCAGCACCAGGTTCGGCTCGCCGCCCGCCGCGAAGACGCCGGCCGTGATCACCACCGTCTCGCCGGGCACCGCCGGGAAGAACGCGTCGATCGCGGTGACCGCGATGATCAGCAGATACACCCACGGCGAGGTCACCGTGTGGTGCAGCAGGTCGAGCACGTCCCCCATGCACCCATGCTCGGGGGTGCGGTGTTAAGCAGGGGCCCTTCCCATACAAAAGGCGTTAACAAGGGGCCCTTCCTTCTCCTCGGCCGTGGGCCCGCGCGACGTGAGCACCACAGGTGCCCCCAGCGCCTCCGAGACCGCCGCCGGCCAGTCGGCCGGTGACTCGTCCAGCACCGGTCGAGCCCGCAGCAACTGCTCGGTGAGCGCCGCCTGCCGGTCCAGGTCACCGGCCGGGCCGGGAACGAGCTGGTCCAGGCCGTCGTACCGGCGGCAGATCCGCAGCTCGGGCCCGGCCAGGTCGAGGTGGGTGAGCGCCAGCCCGTCGACGCCACCGGCGACCTCCAGCGCGTACCGGTGGGCGACCGCGTCGAAGTGCCCGAACCGGAACCGGCCCTGCCACGGGTTCGTCCCGTTGTGCCGGTCGCGGAACGGCAGCGCCGCGTCCTCGGTGACCAGCGGCCCGGGACCGTGCCGGGTGGTGGTCGTCCGCAGCACGCCGAGCCGCTGCGCGGCCCCGGCCATGCCCGCCTCGGCGAGCAGCGTCTCGGCGTTGGCGAACGTCGTGGTGCTCCACGTCGTGTACGGGTGGAAGCCGTGCCACTCGTCCAGCAGCACCCCCTGCGCGCCCTCGAACACGCAGGTGCCCTCGCGCAGGGCGGATGCCAGCCAGGACCGGTCGACGATCGCCACCCGGCGCGCGAAGGCCGCGTACGCGGGCAGGCAGTCCTCCACCGGCGGCGCGTCGAGCGGTCCCAGCTCGGCGGTGAGCCGGTCGCGCAGCGCGGCCAGCCGGCGGCGCAGCACCGCCGGGCGGCGGCAGTCCGCCACCCGGGGCGCCTCGTCGGGGTGGGCGAGGCCGTACGCGACCGCCTCGCCCACCCCCAGCCCGCAGGAGCCGTGCCGGTCGGCTCCCCGGGCGATCTCCCGGGCCCGGTTGGCGGCCCGGTGGTACGGGGTGGCGAGCAGCGCCTCCCCGTCCACAGTCAGCCGGTCGAGCGCGTCTGGCACGCCGACCGACGCGAGGTGGTCGGCCTCGGCGGCCAGCGCCAGCGGGTCCACCACGACGTGCCGCGCCAGGTGCGTCCGTACGCCCGGACGGAACGTCCCGGCGCCGAACTGCGCGAACGTGTGGTGCCGCCCGTCGCGCAGGACGACGTTGTGCGCCGCCTGCGCGCCCCCGTTGAAGCGGATGACCGTGTGCACCTGCCGGGTGGCGCAGAGCAGGTCCACCACTGTGCCCTTGCCGGCGTCGCCGTAGCCGAGGTCGACCACCATCACGTGGTTCACAGCCGGGTGACCCCGCTTCCGCCGTCGGCCGGGCTGAACGGCAGCGTCGCCACCGCGCGCCGCCCGGAGCCGACCTGGGCGAGTGCCTTCGAGACGGTCCGGGTGGCCGTCGAGCCGGCCCGGTCCAGGTCGCGCAGCCCGGCGTCCAGGTCGATGGCCTGCTCGCCGAGGCCGACGGTGAGCGCGATCGTCTCGCAGACCGCGTCCAGGTCGTCCAGCTCGACCGCGTTCTGCCCGAGCAGGCCGCGCCAGAAGTCCAGCACCTTGCGGTTGCCCGCGTAGTGGCTGCCGGCCGGGAGCAGGTAGTAGGTGTCCCAGCGCGCGGTCACCTCGTCCACGATCTGCCGGACCGGCATGTCCTCGCGCAGGTCGTCGCCGATCAGCCGGGCCACCTCAGCGGCCTTCACCGCCGGGTACGCCAGTTCGTCGCCGATGATGAACAGGTAGCCGCGCCGGCCGCGCTTGTCCCAGCTGTCGGTGGCTGTGTGCCGGGCCATGAAGTAGAGCGCCAGCTCGTACGACTCCATCATCTGGCCGCCTCCGCCGCCCTCCAGCACGATCCGGCCGAGGTCGTCGTCCATCCGGTTGTCGGACTCGAACTGCCCGACCTGCAACGGCACCCGGTCGCAGGTGGCGTCGCCGATCGCGCCGAACATGACCTGCGGGTCCTTCGCGTACCCCTGGCGCAGCAGCAGGCCGAGCAGCTGCGGCAGCTTGCTCTGCAGCACCCGGGGCACGTGCCCCATCGAGCCGGTGACGTCGAACAGCACGGCGATCGGCGTCGACTGGGGGTGTTCGGCGGAGTCGCGGCTCTCCCGCAGCGCGTCGCGCGGGTCGAGCGCCGGGTGCACCTTGCGGGCGCCGCTGTCGCTGTACGAGAACGCGCTCTTGCCGGTGCGGCGCCGGTAGCGGTCGGCGGCGTCGTACACGTCGGTGGACCAGATTCCACTGCCCATGGCAGCCTCCCTAGGGGTTGAGGGTGAAGGGTCGGAAGGTGCGCGGCCCGTACAGCCGGTGCAGCACCTCGTCGAGTTCGCGCAGCAGCCGCCACGCGTCGTCGGGCCGGGTGGCGAGCGCAGTGCCCTGACAGCCGTCGGCGAAGGCGCGCAGCTCGCGCGGCGCGCGGTCGCCCATCAGCCAGGTCATGCAGCGGGCGGCCATCGCGATGTCGGTGCCCGGCCCGCACTGCCGCTTCGCGGCGACCTCCGGCGGATACCAGTCCTCGTGGCCGGGCACGAGTGCCGGCACGAGCCCGCCCGGCTCGGCCGAGAAGCACCAGTCGACGAGCACCAGGCCGTGCGCGTCCGGCTCGATGAGCACGTGCCGGGGCAGCACCGCGCCGTGCACCACGCCGGCCCGGTGGGCCAGGCCGAGCGCCACGAGCAGCCGCCGCCACATCCAGGCCGCGTCGCGCGGGTCCAGCCCGTCGGGGTACGCGCGGCGCACGTCGTCCAGGCTGCGCAGCCCGGGTACGGTGGCCAGCTCGTTGACCTGCCGTTGCACGCCGGTCGACGGGTCGCGCGCCGGGTAGGAGTCGACGAGCCGGGGCACGTACGCGAGGTGCTTGGCGTCGCCGCGCTCGGCGATCCGGCGCAACGCGCGCGCCTCGCGGGCCATCAGGTCGTTGTCGCCGGGGTGCCGGCACACCTTGGCCAGGTGATAAGAAGGGGCCCCTCCTCTACCGGAGGCGTTAACAGGGGGCCCTTCCTTGCGGTCGTGCAGGGTGGCGACGTCGCCGGTGTACGCGGGGGCGGGGGTGCGCCACCGGGTGGTGACGGTGACCAGCGCTTCGGCGGCGGCGGCGCGTACCCGGGGGTCGGCCGCGCCCAGCCGGTCGGGGTGCAGCGCGCCGACCAGTTCGCGGTAGCGGCGGGCCGGCTCCCGCGTGCCGAACAGGTCGGCGTCGGTACGCGCGGCCGTGACCAGCCGGATCGCCTCCTCGGTCCTCACCGCACCGTCTCCTCCCGGGCGGGGCGCAGCAGCGCCGGGTGCAGCAGCCGGGCGTCTCCGGCGCGGTAGAGCTTGGCCCGGGGGCCGCCGCGCGCGCCGCCGCGTTCGGTGCTGGCGCCGGTGCTCTCCACGAAGCCGGGCACCGAGAGCACCTTGCGGTGGAAGTTGCCGGCGTGCAGCGGGTGGCCCCAGACCGTCTCGTAGACCTCGCGCAGCTCGGTGACCGTGAACTCGGGGGCGAGGAACCGGGTGGCCAGCGGCGTGTACTCCAGCTTGGAGCGGGCGCGCTCCAGGCCGTCGTCGATGATCCGGCCGTGGTCGAAGGCGAGCTGCCGGCTGGTCAGCGCGGTCACCGGCAGCCAGATCGCGTCGTCGGCGTCGGTGTCGGCGACGGGATCGGGCAGGTCGGGGGCGAACGCCAGGTGCGCGACCGAGACCACACGCATGCGAGGGTCGCGGTCGGGGGCGCCGTAGCTGCCGAGCTGTTCGAGGTGCACGCGGCGCAGCCGCTCGCCGCCGAGGCCGGTCTCCTCGGCCAGCTCGCGCCGGGCACCCGTGGCCAGGTCCTCGTCCGGCTGGACGAAGCCGCCGGGCAGCGCCCAGTGCCCCTCGTAGGGCGGCGCGCCGCGACGGATCAGCAGCAGGTGCAGCGCGCCCTCGCGGATGGTCAGCGCAACCACGTCGACGGTGACCGCGACCGCCGGGTAGTCCCGGGGGTCGTATCCGGCGAGGAAGTCCTGCTCGTCCACGGCGACTCACTCTCTCAGGTTGAGAACAACTCAATCTGAGAACAACTTAGCGCCGAAAAGAGGGGACGGCAAGTCCCCTCTTTCGCTCAGCGCACCGAACCGACCAGGTGCGGCCTTCCGTCCCGGGCGCTGTGCAGCGCGAACTCCCAGCCCGCGCCGGCCGCCGAGGCGCTGAACGCGACAGTGGACGGCAGCGGCACCGGCAGCTTGAACGACACGTCCACCGTGTACGCCTCGGGCAGTCTGGGCGCCAGCGCGGCCAGGCAGCGGGCCTTGCTCCACATGCCGTGCGCGATCGGGCGCGGGAAGCCGAACAGCCGCGCGCCCACCTTCGAGGTGTGGATCGGGTTGTGGTCGCCGGAGACGCGCGCGTAGTCGGTACCCACCCGGGGCGTCACCCGCCACCGGGCCGAGGAGGCCGGCGGCGCCGGGCGGTCACCCCTGTCGCGCCGCGGGCCGCCGCTGGCGGCGCGCTCCTTCCCGAGGTACGTGGACACGCCGCGCCAGACCTCCTCGCCGCCGATCGACCCGATCAGCACCACGTCGAGCTGGCGGCCCCGCTCGTGCGGGCGCAGGTTCTCCGCGTACGTGTGGAAGTCGACGCGCTCGCCGGCCTCGACCGGGCGGTGGACGGTGATCCGGTTGGCCACGTGCACCACGCCGGTGAGCGGGATGGGGAAGCCGGGGCTCGTCATCAGCCGCAGCGACAGCGGAAACCCGAGCACGTGCAGGTACGTCGCCGGCAGCCGGTCGGTCAGCCGGAACCCGCACACCCGGTCGTAGTCCGCCAGGTGCCGCTGATCCACAGCGACCCCCGAGACACCCAGCTCAAGCCCCGGCACGTCCGCCCCGGGCCGACCTCCGACCCCCGGCACCACCCCGAGCAGCGCACGCCGGTAAAGCGCCCCACTCGCAGGCAACCGCTCCAGCTCCACCCGTCGCCGCCCTGCCCCCTCACCCCGGCGATCATGAGGTTGGCTGCCTTGTGGATCTCCAGAAGTGCCGTCAACTTCATGATCGCCGGAAGCCGGGCGGGTCTGGGCGAGGGCGGCGGCGCGGGCCGACGTCAGGTCGCGGGTGGGGCCCTCGATCAGGTCGTGCAGGCTCAGGTCGTCCTCGTGATCCTGTGCCATCACGCCCCCAGCAGGCTCTGGCCGCAGACCCGGACCACGTTGCCGCTCACCGCGCCGGTCGCCGGCCAGGAGAGCCAGCCGATCGTCTCGGCCACGTCCACCGGCAGGCCGCCCTGGGCCATGCTGTTCATCCGGCGGCCCGCCTCCCGGATGGTCAACGGGATGCGCGCGGTCAGCCGGGTCTCGATGAAGCCCGGCGCGACAGCGTTCAGGCTGATCCCGCGCTCGCCCAGCACCGGGGAGAGCGAGTCGACCAGGCCGATCACGCCGGCCTTGCTGGTCGCGTAGTTGGTCTGCCCCCGGTTGCCGGCGATCCCGGCGATCGACGAGACCGACACGATCCGGCCGCCGGCCGGGATCAGGTCGCGCTCCAGCAGCACGTCGTTGATCCGCTCCTGACTGGACAGGTTCACGTCGATCACCGAGTCCCACCGGTCGGCGTCCATCCGGCCCAGCGTCTTGTCCCGGGTGATGCCCGCGTTGTGCACCACCACGTCGACCCGGCCGTGCCGGGACGCCAGGTGCTCCGCCAGCCGGGTCGGCGCATCAGGCGCGGTCAGGTCGAGCTGCACCGCGCTGCCGCCGATGTCGTTCGCGACGGCGGCCAGTTCGTCCCCGGCCGCCGGGATGTCCAGCGCCACCACCTGGGCGCCGTCGCGGGCCAGCACCTTCGCCAGCGCCGCGCCGATGCCCCGGGCCGCGCCGGTCACCAGCACCACCTGCCCGTCGAGCGGCCGGTCCCAGTCGGCCGGCGCGACGGCGGTGCCGGTGCCGACCCGGATCACCTGGCCAGAGACGTACGCGGACCGGCCGGAGAGCAGGAACCGCAGCGTGGACTCCAGGCTCACCGGGGTGCCGGCGTCACCCTCGCGGGTCACGTACACCAGCTGGGCGGTCACGCCCCGGCCGAACTCCTTGCCGATGCTGCGGGTCAGGCCCTCCAGCGCGCGCTGGGCGGTAGCCTCCCGGGGAGAGCCGCACTCGGCCGGCGGCGTGCCTAGCACGATCACCCGGCCGCTCGGCAGCAGCGAGCGGGCCTGCGGGTGGAAGAAGTCGTAGAGCTGGCGCAGCCCGGTGGAGTCGGTGATGCCGCTGGCGTCGTACACCAGGGCCGCGAAGCGGCGGTCGGCGTCGTGGGCGGCGACCGGGTCGGCCAGCTCGACCCCGGCGGCGGTCAGGATCTTTCCGGCCGGCTCGGCGATCCGGCCACCGGCCGAGGAGCCGAGCAGGACCGGCCCGGGAACGAGCGGGTCGCCGGGCGTGTGCCGGCGCAGTCGGGGCGGGTCGGGCAGCCCGAGGCGCTTGACCAGCGCGCGACCGGCCCCCGTCTGGACGAAGCTCGCGTACCTGTCGGTCATAGGCGTAGCCTACTGGCGAGTAGGGTTCGGGCAACAGTTTCGAGGGAGGCCGATCGTGCAGAGTGTCCGGCGGGTCGCGGTCATCGGGGGCAACCGCATCCCCTTCGCGCGGTCCAACTCGCGCTACGCGCACGCGTCGAACGCCGACATGCTCGGTGCGGCGCTCGACGGGCTGGTGGCCCGGTTCGGGCTCGCCGGCGAGCGGGTCGGCGAGGTGGTGGCCGGCGCGGTGCTCAAGCACTCCCGCGACTTCAACCTCACCCGTGAGGTGGTGCTCGGCTCCCGGCTCGACCCGCACACCCCCGCGTACGACATCCAGCAGGCCTGCGGCACCGGGCTGGAGGCCGCCATCCTGGTCGCCAACAAGATCGCCCTCGGGCAGATCGAGGTCGGCATCGCCGGCGGCGTCGACACCACCTCGGACGCGCCGCTCGCCGTCAACGAGGACATGCGGCGCACCCTGCTCCAGCTCAACTCGGCCCGTACGCTCGGCGAACGGCTCAAGGTCGCGGCGAAGCTGCGCCCGCACCAGCCGTTCAAGCCGGAGATCCCGCGCAACGCCGAACCGCGCACCGGGCTGTCGATGGGTGAGCACGCGGCCCGCACCGCGCTGCGCTGGAACGTCGACCGGACCGCGCAGGACGAACTGGCGCTGCGCTCGCACCAGCGGCTCGCCGCCGCGTACGACAAGGGGTTCTTCGACGACCTGATGACCCCCTACCTGGGGCTTACCCGCGACCAGAACCTGCGGCCGGACAGCAGCCTGGAGAAGCTCGGCTCGCTCAAGCCGGTCTTCGGCGCCTCCGGCGCGGACGCCGAGCGGGCCACCATGACCGCCGGCAACTCATCGCCGCTCACCGACGGCGCGTCCACCGTGCTGCTCGCCTCCGAGGAGTGGGCCAAGGCGCACAACCTGCCGGTGCTGGCCTGGTTCTCCTGGTCCGAGACCGCCGCCGTCGACTTCGTGCACGGCGACGAGGGCCTGCTGATGGCCCCCGCGTACGCGGTGCCCCGGATGCTCGCCCGGGCCGGGCTGAGCCTCCAGGACTTCGACTTCTACGAGATCCACGAGGCGTTCGCCTCGCAGGTGCTCGCCACGCTGGCCGCCTGGGAGTCGCCGGAGTTCTGCAAGGAGCGCCTCGGCCTGGACGCCCCGCTCGGCTCGATCGACAGGGACAAGCTCAACGTCAACGGGTCGTCGCTGGCGGCCGGGCACCCGTTCGCCGCCACCGGCGGCCGGATCGTCGCCACGCTCGCCAAGCTGCTCGACCAGAAGGGGAGCGGGCGCGGCCTGATCTCCATCTGCGCGGCCGGCGGGCAGGGCGTGACAGCCATCCTGGAGCGCTGACGGCGACGCCCGCCCGGCGAGCGGCCGGGCGGGCGTCGGACGTCGTGACGGCTCAGCCGCCGACTGTGAACTTCTCCCAGAGACCGATCGTGGCCCGGTTGGCGATCAGCGGGTTGGTGCCGACGTTGTCGGCGCTGACGTACTTGCTGTTGATCGTCGCCTTGAGGCTGGTGGTGCCGTCCGCGTTGCGGGTCACTGTGAACTTCTCCCACGCGCCCGCGCTGGTGCGGTTGGCGATGAGCGGGTTGAGGCCGACGTTGTCAGCGCAGACGAAGCGGCTGTTGGCGTGCGAGAAGACGCCCACCTGCCCGGAACCCAGATCCGCGAGGTCGAACGTCTCCCACGGGCCGGCGGTGTCGCGGTTGGCGATCAGCGGCTTCGCGCCGGCGCTCTCCGCGCTGACGTACCTGCTGTTGACGGCGGCCTTGAGCGTGCGGTTCGAGTCGGCGACGTTCACCCGGTAGAACTTCTCCCGGTTGTTGATGATGGGCGCGAGAGCGGTCAGCGCGGTGCTCGACGAGACACCCACGTAGCTGCCACCGTCCGACCGGAGGCTGATCGTGCCGTCGGCGTTGCGGAGCAGCTCGAACGTCGAGTTCGAGCCCACCGCCGCGAAGAGCGGCCGAATGCTGTCGCCGCCGTTGTTCAGGTACTTGCCGGTGGCGCGGGAGAGGAGCGCGATCCGCCCGTTGCCGGCGTCCATCAGGTCGAACTGGCTGCCCGCACCCATCGTCGCCTGGTCGGCCTGCACGTTCGATCCGGCGGTGGACGCGTTCGCGAAGCGCAGGTTGTGCAGCGACAGCAGCCCGATCGATCCGGTCCGGGGCAGCACGCTCACGCCCTGGCCGAGCGTGGTGCCGACCCGGTCGTCGCTGCCGGAGACCTTGACCGAGACGGTGAAGGTGCCGGTCCTCGTGTAGGCGCGGGAGGCGACCGGCTTGTCCTGGGTCACCACCGTGCCGTCGCCGAAGTCGAACACGTACGTGGTCAGCGGGACGTACCCGGGGGTCGACGCGGAGGCGTCGAGCGTGACCGAGGAGGTGTCCGCGTCGTACCTGACATCGAGGACGGCGTACGGGTTGCCGAGCAGTTCCGTGGGGCCGCGGTCGGCGTACGGGACCGGACCCGCGCCGGTGTTCGGCGTGGCCGGATTGTCCGCCCGGCCCGCGCCGGTGCGGTCCGTGGCCGGGTAGCCGGGCGCGGCCGAGTTCGCCGAGTCCTCCCGGTCGCCCGGCCCGCTGCCCTCCTTGTCGTGGGCGGCCTGCCCGGACACCTCCCGGAAGCGGGTCAACCCCATCCGGGTTCCGTTCCAGGAGTAGTTCGACGAACCAGGGATGAAGCTGCCGTGCACGGTGTTGTTGTAGTCCACTGTCACCCGCCGGCCCGAGTCGTCGTAGAGCCCGATCTCGGCGGTCTGCTCGGCCGTGCTGTCGCAGTAGGGATCGTTCTGGGCGCCACTGCTGAACAGGACGTTGTTCTGCAGCGACGCGCCGTCCGACGCGCCGTCGACGCGGACGCTCTCGAAGCAGCGGTCCCGGACCTCGTTGTTGGTGATCGCGGTGCGGGCGGCCCCGTTGTTGTGGATGCCGACGCCCTTGCCGCCGGACACCTGGTTGTTCACCACCCTCGTGTCGGCGGCACCCGGCCCGAGCAGGATGCCGGCGCCGGTGAACCCGCCGATGATGTTTCCGTACACCTCGTTGCCCGGCCCGTCGACCCGGATGGCGACGCCGCGCTCGGCCGCGTTGTCGACGACGTTGCTGGTCACGCTCGCGGCCCGGACGGTCACATCGGTCGTCGTGGCGTCGAGGGTCACCCCGGTGACCCCGGTGCCTCCGTTGATCTTGCTCGTCGAGAGGACCGACCGGGTGACCCCGGCGAACCGGACGACAGGCGTGGCGGACGGACCGGCCATGGTGAACGACCCGCCCTGCACCGTAATGGCGCTGGAGTCCCGCAGGTCGAGGCCGGGCACGTCGGCGAGCGCCGTCATCCACAGGTCGCGGAGCACGACGTCGTGCTGCCCGTCGACCAGCACCCCGGCCTCCGGCCCGCTGATGCGGCCGTTGCTGCCGGCGGTGTTGCGGATGGTGACGGGCTGGTCGGGCGTGCCGGAGCGGGCGACCGTCACGCGCTCGGCGTAGGTGCCGGCGCCGATGTCGACCGTCTGCCCGGCCTCGACCCGGGCCACCGCCGGACCGATCGAGCAGAACGGCGCGGCCTCGGTGCCGGGGCCGGTGTCGGAGCACGCGGCCGAGCTCTGCCGGACGTAGAGCGTCGTCGCGTCGGCTGCCTGGGCCGGTGCGGCCAGCGGCAGCAGGGAGCCGCCGGCCAGTGCGGCCACGGTCAGCCCGCTCAGGGACAATCTGCGCATCTGGTTATCCCCCGTGGAGAAAGGAACGGTCGGGCTCGATCCTCGTCCGGCGGCCCCGGCACGGCTGTCCCGCCTGACATATCGGATCGGCCGGATCATGAGCAGCGGCGGAGATCGGTGACGGTCGCCGGCAACCCGGCCGGCACCCCGTTCCGTCCCCTGGGCATGAGGCGAACGAGGGACGGCACTCCGTGACCGGGCGCGACGAGGAGTTCCGCGACTACGTGACCGCGCGGCTGGAGCCGCTGCGCCGGACGGCGTACCTGCTCTGCCGGGACTGGCACACGGCGGACGACCTGGTGTCGATCACGTTGAGCAAGCTCTACCGCAACTGGGCCCGGGCGCTCGGCGCGGACAACCTCGACGCGTACGTGCGGGGGATCCTCACCAACGCGTGGCTGGACGAACGGCGCCGGCCGTGGCGGCGGGAGCGCAGCACGGACGAGGTGCCGGACCGGGCTGACCTGGCTGCGGCGGAACCGGCGGTCGGTGAGCGGGAGATGCTGCTGGAGCTGTTGGGCCGGCTCGCGCCCAGGCGACGGGCGGTCGTGGTGCTCCGGTTCTACTGCGACCTGTCGGTCGAGGAGACCGCGCAGATCCTGGGCGTCAGCACCGGCACCGTGAAGAGTCAGGCCGCCCGTGCGCTGGAGACGCTGCGGCTGCTCGCCTCGCACCATCCGGCAGTGGAGAACGGGAGGCAGAGATGACGTACCGGCAGATCTTCGACGAGGCGATCGGCGCCGCGCCGCCGACGACGGTGGACGTGGACGCCCTGGTGGCGCGGGAGGGACGGCGCCGGCGGCGGCGGGTGGGGGCGTACGCCTCGGCGACAGCGGTGCTGGCGCTGGCGCTCGGCGCCGGCGTGGTCGTGCAGCCGGGAGCATCCGGTGGCCCGGCACCCGCCTCCTCGGCCGCGTCCGCCACCGCGCGGACCCACCCGGAGCGCCTGCGGACGGCGATGCTGGCCGCGCTCGACCGGGAGGCGCCGGGCCTGCGGTGGGTTCGGGGCGCCGCGGCCACCGACCCGGAGACCTGGGGCGGCCCGCTGACCGACGCGCCGCAGTGGTCGGTGCAGCCGCTGCGCTGGGAGTCGATGACGGGCTGGTTCGGGGTGGGTGTCGCCGCCCGGGGCGGGGTCCGGTCGTACCTGACCATCGACGTGGGAAGGCCGCTCCCCGGTCAGGCGAGCGGTCCGGACGAGTGCGAGGACAGCATGGTCAACTGCCGCTCGTTCACCGGGCCGGACGGCGAGCGGGTGGTGACGTTCGACGTGCGGGGCTTCCGTGCGCCGCCCACGTCCGGGCGGAAGCCGATCAACGTGCGGTTCGTGATCGTGAAGCGGACCGACGGCACCCGGGTGAGCGTGCAGACGAACTCGTTCACCGAGCGGCACCTCCTGACCGCCGGGGAGATGGCCGCCGTCGCGCTGGACCGGAAGATCCGGCTGGGCTGAGGGCGTCCCCGGTCCGGCCTGCCCACAGGCCGGACCGGGGACCGGCGACGCCGGGGCCCACCCCGGCGTCATGAAAGACTGAGGTACGTGACGACGATCCCGAACGTGCTCGCCAACCGGTACGCCTCGCCCGAACTGGTCGCCCTCTGGTCGCCGGAGGAGAAGGTCCGGATGGAGCGCCGGCTCTGGCTGGCGGTGCTCAAGGCCCAGCGTGATCTCGGCGTGCCGGTGCCGGACGGGGTGGTCGAGGCGTACGAGCGCGTGGTCGACCAGGTCGACCTGGCCTCGATCGCGGCGCGCGAGCGGGTCACCCGGCACGACGTGAAGGCCCGGATCGAGGAGTTCAGCGCGCTCGCCGGGCACGAGCACGTGCACAAGGGGATGACCTCCCGCGACCTCACCGAGAACGTCGAGCAGCTCCAGATCCGGGCCTCGCTGGAGCTGATCCGGGACCGGGTGGTCGCCACGCTGGCCCGGCTGGGATGGCACGCGGGCGAGTACTCCGCGCTGGTGATGACCGGCCGGTCGCACAACGTCGCCGCGCAGGCCACCACGCTGGGCAAGCGCTTCGCGTCGGCGGCCGAGGAGCTGCTCATCGCGTACGAGCGGCTGGAGGATCTGATCGGCTGGTTCCCGCTGCGGGGGATCAAGGGACCGGTGGGCACCGCCGCCGACCAGCTCGACCTGTTCGACGGCGACGCCGGCAAGGTGGCCGAGCTGGAGCGCCGGGTGGCCGAGCACCTGGGGTTCAGCCGGGTGCTGGACAGCGTCGGCCAGGTCTACCCGCGTTCGATCGACATGGCGGTCGTCGCCGCGCTGGCCCAGGTGGCCGCCGCGCCGTCGTCGCTGGCGACCACGATCCGGCTCATGGTGGGCCAGGAGCTGGTCACCGAGGGCTTCAAGCCGGGCCAGGTCGGTTCCAGCGCGATGCCGCACAAGATGAACACGCGCTCGTCGGAGCGGGTGAACGGCTTCGCGGTGATCATCAGGGGTTACCTGTCGATGGTCGGCGAGCTGGCCGGTGACCAGTGGAACGAGGGTGACGTCTCCTGCTCGGTGGTGCGCCGGGTCGCGCTGCCCGATGCGTTCTTCGCCGCCGACGGGCTGTTCCAGACGTTCCTCACCGTGCTGGACGAGTTCGGCCCGTACCCGGCGGTGATCAACCGGGAGCTGGAGCGTTTCCTGCCGTTCCTCGCCACCACGAAGATCCTCGTGGCCGCCGTGCGCCGGGGTGTCGGCCGGGAGGTCGCGCACGAGGTGATCAAGGAGCACGCGGTCGCCGTGGCGCTGGCCATGCGGGAGAAGGGCGCGGCCGAGAACGACCTGTTCGACCGCCTGGCCACCGACGGCCGGCTGGGCCTGACCCGGGCCGAGATCGACACCCTGGTCGCCGACCGCAACGCCTTCGTGGGCGCCGCCACCGACCAGGTGAACCGCGTGACGGCGAGAATCACCAGGGTGGTGGAAACCCACCCCGAGGCCGCCACCTACTCCCCGCCCCCCATCCTCTGACCGCCCGCCTTCCCTCGGTGATCAAGGAGTTTGTGTCCTGTACGGGGCGCCGCAGTGACACAAACTCCCTGATCAACCGGGGTGGCGAGGATCCGTCAGGTGCCGGTGGGGGTTTCGGCGGCGGAGCTCAGGTTGGGGGCGGACGCGGGTTCGGCGATGCCGCCCGGCGCGGAGGCGATCTCCGGGTCGTGGGCGGTCTCGGCCGCGATCGCCGGCTGGTCCGGCGGCATCACGTCGGGCGTCTTCGGCGCGACGATCACCGCCGTGCCGTACGCGCAGATCTCCATCCACATCTCGCCGCAGTCGCGGCTGTCGAAGCGCATGCCGATCACCGCGTTCGCGCCCAGGCGGCGGGCCTCCTCGCCGAGGCGGGCCACCGAGTCGGTGCGCCAGCGGGTCAGGTTGTCCGGCGCCAACGGGTCGTAGGCGCCACCGCGCAGGTTCTTGACCCCCTCGCGGTACGGGTTGCGGGTCCTCGCCATCGAGGAGACCACCTCGCCGAGGATCTGGCGGATCTCGTAGCCGGGCAGTTGATCCGTCGTCACGACCAGCACACTTCCGATGCTGTCAGCCCTCGGCCGGGTGGTTCGTGACCTGTGTTCAGCTGATCGGATGCTGAAAAACGACGCGGCGCGGACGCCCGGGCCGCACCCGGCCGATCCGCGCCGCACCGGCATCAACCGTCAGACACCGGCCGTCGAGGTGATCCAGGACCGGTTGTACGCGACACTGCCGTAGTTCTGGATGCTCTGGCCGTCGGCGGTGGAGGCGACGCCGACCTGCCGGCCGTTGTAGAACTGCGGGCCGCCCGAGTCGCCCCGCCACGCGTTGCCGTTGACCCGGGTGCTCCGGATCGCCTGGCCGCCGTACGCGTCGGTGACGCTGGTGCTGGTCACCCGTACGCTGGCGGTCTTGAGCTGGGGCGACGCGCCGCAGCCGCTGTAGCAGGTCATGCCCCAGCCGTAGATGGTGTTGGTGGAGCCGACCGGCGGGTTGCTGGTGGCCAGCGACACGGCGGAGGTGCTGACCGTGCTGGACAGGCGCAGCAGGGCCAGGTCGTAGCGGGTGTAGGAGGCGCTCACGGTGCGGGTGACGCCGCCCGAGGCGTAGTAGACGCTGCCGACGCGGACCGACATGGTGCCGCTGACGCAGTGCCGGGCGGTGAGCACCCACTGGGGCGCGATCACGCTGCCGGAGCAGGTGAACGAGCCGTTGCTGAAGACGGCGGCGGCCCACGGCGCCGACGAGACGGTGCCGCCGCCGATGATCGGCTGCGGGCCGGCCGGCGCGGCGGTGGCGCCGGAGGCGGTGGCCAGGACGCCGGCCAGCGCGGTGGTCAGCACGGCGAGCAGGGGACGGAGGCGCATGTCGGGGCTCCTTCTGCGCAGGCGCCCGGGGTTGCCGGGCAGGGGGTGACACCCGCCGGATGGGGTGGGGCCGGCGAGGGAGGTCGATCCAGTGCATCGACATCTGACGATGCATGTTACGGCCGTGCCGCCCGGTGTCACAAGGTGTGGATCGAGTCATGCCGATGACGTGACGCGCGCCGCGCGCCGCGCCGACCTGCTGTCGGATACCGGTCCAAGGTGGGGTGTTTCGCGGCAGAATGCCTGCTGGGAGGTGCTGCCGGGGGTCGCCCGCAAGCGTCGGGCGCAACGAATTCGCATCGACGTCGCAACGAACGGGCAACGACACCCGTTCACCGCCGCCGGGCCCGTCCGTCAGCGCCGGAACTGCCCCCGGCCGGTGCGGGCCGGGCGGTATCTGCCAGGTAGGCTGGCTGCGCTCGCCCGATTGTTGGGCCGGCACCCAACTGCGTACACAGTCAGGAGTGCCCCGTGCCTCGCGTCGTAGTCGACGTCATGCTCAAGCCCGAGATCCTCGATCCGCAGGGCCAGGCCGTCGCAAACGCGCTGCCCCGACTCGGCGTCGACGACGTCGCCTCGGTTCGGATCGGCAGGCGGATCGAGATCGAGTTCACCGGCGAACCGGACCTGGACCGGGCCCGGGAGATCGCCGACAAGCTGCTGGCCAACCCGGTCATCGAGGACTTCACCGTCCGCGTGGTCACCGCCGACGAGACCGCGGGCGCGCAGTCGTGACCGCCCGGGTCGGTGTGGTCACCTTCCCCGGCTCCCTCGACGACGGGGACGCGGCCCGGGCCGTGCGGATCGCCGGCGCCGAGGCGGTCCGGCTCTGGCACGGCGACCCGGACCTGTACGGGGTGGACGCCGTCGTCCTGCCCGGCGGTTTCTCCTACGGCGACTACCTGCGCTGCGGCGCCATCGCCCGGTTCGCCCCGGTGATGGAGACGATCGTCCAGGCCGCGCGTGGTGGCCTGCCGGTGCTCGGCATCTGCAACGGCTTCCAGATCCTCTGCGAGGCGCACCTGCTGCCCGGCGCGCTCACCCGCAACCAGCACCTGCACTTCCGCAACCGGGACCAGGTCCTGCGGATCGAGAGCACCGGCACCGCCTGGACGAACGCGTTCCAGCCCGGCCAGGAGATCCTCATCCCGGTCAAGAACGGCGAGGGCTGCTACGTCGCCGACACCGCGACGCTCGACCGGCTGGAGGGCGAGGGCCGCGTCGTCGCCCGCTACGTCGGCGGCAACCCGAACGGATCGCAGCGCGACATCGCGGCGATCACCAACGAGGCCGGCAACGTCGTCGGCATCATGCCGCACCCCGAGCACGCGGTGGAGGCGCTCACCGGCCCCTCCCTGGACGGCCTCGGCTTCTTCACCTCGGTGCTCAAGCACCTGGTGGGAGCGCCGGCGTGATGGTGGCCGGGAACATCGGTCGGCTCACCCGCCGCACCGGCGGCGAGCGCAGCAAGGAGACGTCATGACCACCCATCCGGACCCGGCCCCGCGCGAGCGCCAGGGCGTGGCGCCGCAGGCCGGCGCGACCGACGACTGGGCGCTGAGCGTGGACACCGTCCCCCGGGCCGCCGGCACGCCGGAGGAGCTTCAGCCGTACGCCGAGCTGGGCCTCCGCGACGACGAGTACGACCGGATCCGGCACATCCTCGGCCGCCGGCCCACCCAGGCCGAGCTGGCCATGTACTCGATCATGTGGAGCGAGCACTGCTCCTACAAGTCGAGCAAGGTGCACCTGCGCCAGTTCGGCGAGAAGGCGCCGCCGAGCGACCGGCTGCTCGCCGGCATCGGGGAGAACGCCGGCGTGGTCCAGGTCTCCGACGAGCTGGCGGTGACCTTCAAGGTCGAGTCGCACAACCACCCGAGCTTCGTCGAGCCGTACCAGGGCGCGGCGACCGGCGTCGGCGGCATCGTCCGCGACATCCTCGCCATGGGCGCCCGCCCGGTGGCAGTGATGGACCCGCTGCGCTTCGGCGCGGCCGACCACCCGGACACCGCCCGGGTGCTGCCCGGCGTGGTCGCCGGAGTCGGCGGATACGGCAACTGCCTCGGCCTGCCCAACATCGGCGGCGAGGTCGTCTTCGACCCCTGCTACCAGGGCAACCCGCTCGTGAACGCGCTCTGCCTGGGCGTGCTGCCGGTCGACCGGCTGCAGAAGAAGGACGCCACCGGCCCCGGCAACATCGTGGTCCTGATGGGCGCCAAGACCGGCCGCGACGGCATCGGCGGCGTATCAGTGCTCGCCAGCGCCACCTTCGACGAGGGCAGCGAGCAGCGCCGCCCGTCCGTGCAGGTCGGCGACCCGTTCATGGAGAAGCTGCTCATCGAGGCGTGCCTGGAGCTGTACGACGCCGAACTGGTCGTCGGCATCCAGGACCTCGGCGGCGCCGGCCTGACCTGCGCCCTCACCGAGACCGCCGCCTCCGCCGGCACCGGCATGCGGGTCTGGCTGGAGCGGGTGCCGCTGCGCGAGCCCTCGATGGAGCCGCACGAGATCCTGGCCAGCGAGTCCCAGGAGCGGATGCTGCTCGTCGTCTCGCCCGACAAGCTCGACGCCGTGCTCAAGACCGCCGAGAAGTGGGGCGTCTGGGCCACCGCCATCGGCGAGGTCACCGCCCCGTCGGCGGACGGCCAGCCGGGCCGGCTCGTCGTCACCTGGCGCGACCAGCTCGTGGTGGACGTGCCGCCGGGCTCACTCGTCGACGACGGCCCGGTGTACGCCCGGCCGATGCGCGAGCCGGCCGACCTGATCCTGCTCCAGGCCGACCGCGCCGAGACGCTGCCCCGGCCGAGCACCCCGGATGCGCTCCGGGAGACCGTGCTGCGCATGATCGCGTCGCCGAACCTGGCCGACAAGACCTGGGTCACCGAGCAGTACGACAGGTACGTGCTCGGCAACACCGTGCTCGCCCAGCCGGAGGACTCCGGCGTGATCCGGATCGACGAGCGCAGCGGTCTGGGCGTCGCGCTCTCCGTCGACGGCAACGGCCGGTACGCCCGCCTCGACCCGTACCACGGGACGAAGCTGGCGCTGGCCGAGGCGTACCGGAACGTGGCGGTGACCGGCGCGAAGCCGATCGCGGTGACCAACTGCCTGAACTTCGGCTCGCCGGAGGACCCGGGCGTGATGTGGCAGTTCGCCGAGGCCGTACGCGGCCTGGCGGACGGCTGCCTGGAGCTGGGCATCCCGGTGACCGGCGGCAACGTCAGCTTCTACAACCAGACCGGTGCCGCGGCCATCCACCCGACCCCGGTGGTCGGCGTGCTCGGGGTCCTCGACGACGTCGCCGAGCGGGTGCCGATGGGCTTCGTGCCGCGCCCGGCCGGCGACCACGACCAGCTCTTCCTGCTGGGCGAGACGCACGTCGAGCTGTCCGGCTCGGAGTGGGCCTGGGTGACCCACGAGCACCTCGGCGGCATCCCGCCGCAGGTCGACCTGGCCCGCGAGCGGCAGCTCGCCGAGCTGCTGGCCGAGGCGGCCCGGGTCGGGCACCTCAGTTCCGCGCACGACCTCTCCGACGGCGGCCTGGCGCAGAGCCTGGTCGAGTCGGCCCTGCGCCGGGGCGTCGGTGCCCGGGTCGTGGTGCCGGAGCACTTCGCCGGCGGGTCGATGCCGTTCGTCTTCCTGTTCAGCGAGTCCGCCGGCCGCGTGCTGGTGTCGGTGCCGCGCGGCCACGAGAAGGCGTTCACCGCGCTGTGCGCCGAGCGTGGCGTGCCGTGGGAGTTCGTCGGCGTGACCGACCCGGCCTCCGGCGCGCTGGAGGTGCACGGCCAGTTCCGCATCGGCCTGGACGAGCTGCGCGAGGCGCACACCGGTACGCTCCCGCGCCTGTTCGGTGCCGCCGAGGCGGCCCGGGTGGAGGTGGCGGCGACCCGTACCGGCACCACCACAGTGCTTCCGGCGACCGCCGAGCAGCCGGTCGGCATCGACCCGGCCGCTGTCGACGCCGAGCCGATCGCCAAGGCCGGCCGGGACACCCCGCCGTCCGACGCCGGGGCCTCCGCGCCCGCCGCCACGGCGGAGCCCGACGCGCCGGCTACGGCGTCGGACGGGGACGCACCGGCCGGCGCGACTCCTGCCGTCGACGGAACCCCGGCCCAGGACGAGTCGGCGCCCGCCGACGGGTCCGACGGTCCGGCTTCCGGTGAGCCGGCGCCGGGTCAGCGCTGAGGCGCTGGCCTTGGCCGTCTTCGCCCAACCCGGCGCCGGTGCCCGGTTCGACTGGGGACTGACCGGGGCGGCGGAGCTCGGCCGGGTCTGCGCCGCCCTGGTGGTGGTGGACGTGTTGTCGTTCACCACCGCCGTGGAGGTGGCGGTGAGCCGCGGCATGCGGGTGCACCCGTTCCCGTGGGGTGAGCAGGCCGCCGACTACGCCCGCCGGGTGGGGGCGGTGGCCGCTGTGGGCCGCCGGAGGACGACCGCGGAGCATCCGTGGTCGCTCTCCCCGGCGGCGCTGCGGTCCGCGCCGGTCGTGGCCGACCTGGTGCTGCCGTCGCCGAACGGCTCGGCGATCAGCGCCGCCGCGAGCGCCACCGGAGTGCCGGTGGTCGCGGCGTGCCTGCGTAACGCACCCGCCGTCGGGCGCTGGCTCCGCGCCGAGGGGTACGGCTCGAACGACGCCCCGGTGGGCGTGGTGGCGGCCGGCGAGCGCTGGCCCGACGGGTCACTGCGGCCCTGCGTGGAGGACCAGCTCGGTGCGGCGTGCGTGCTCGACGCGCTCGCCGAGGTGCCCGGTGGGCTCTCGGTGGAGGCCGCGATGGCGCTCGCCGCGCTGGCGAGCACGCCGGACGTGCCGGCCGCGGTCCGGGGATGCGTCTCCGGGCGGGAACTCGCCGAGGGCGGCTTCGCGGAGGACGTCGCGGTGGCGACCGCTGTGGGTGTCTCCGACGTGGTGCCGGTGCTCCGCCAGGACTACTTCGCCCCCGCCTGAGCGCAGCCCTCTCGCCTGCGGGCAACGCGGCATGTGTTCGGCGCGCTGACGACTGTGGCCGCCCACTTCTCGCGGGCGGCCACAGTTCCTCTGTCTGGTACGGGTCAGTCGTCCAGCCAGTCGAGGCGCCGTCCGGAACGGTCCGGCTGCGCGTCCGGGCGGGCGCGACCGGCCTGCGCCGGGTCGTTGGGGTTGTCGTAGCCGCCCCCGCGCTGCTGCGGCGGCTCCTGGCCGTAACCGCCCTGCTGGCCGTACCCGCCCTGCGGGGCCTGGCCGTAGCCGTCGCCGTATCCGCCGCCCTGCTGCCCGTAGCCGCCCGACTGGTGACCGCCGTCGTATCCGCCGCCGGGGTTGCCGTAGCCGCCGGCCGGCGCGTCGCCGTACCCGCCCTGCTGACGGCCGCCGTCGTAGCCGCCGGTCGCGCCGCTGTCGTAACCACCGGCGCTCGTGTCGTAGCCGCCCGGCGAGCGGGTGTCGTATCCGCCGCTGGGGTTGTCGTAGCCGCCGGTCGGCGCGTCGCCGTATCCGCCCTGCTGGCGGCCGCCGTCGTAGCCACCGGACTGCTTGTCGTAGCCACCAGCGCCGGCGTTGCCGTAGCCGCCGGTTGCGCCGTCGCCGTAGCCGCCGCCCGCCGCCTGGCCGCCGCCGTAGGCCGGAGCGTCGCCGTAGCCGCCGGGCGGGTTGTCGCCGTAGCCGCCGCCCGCGGCGTTGCCGTAAGCGCCGGTGGGCTCGCCGTATCCGCCCTGCTGGCGGCCGGTGTCGTAGCCGCCCGGCGCGGTGCCGTAGCCACCGGCGGCACCGTACCCGTCGCCCTGCTCCGGGCCACGGCCGTACGAGGCCGAGCCGGCCTGGTCGTAGCCGCGGTCCTGCTCCGGCTGGTAGGTGCTGGTCGGGTACGGGTCGGCCGCCGGGGCGTACTGGGTGCTGTCCCCGGTGTAGCGGCCGGTGGGCTCGTCGAAGCGCTCGTTGCCGTAGCCGCCGCCCTGGGCCGCGTAGCCGGCCGCACCGGCAGCGGCGCCGGCGGCGTAGTCCGGGCTGCCGTAGCCGGCGCCCGAGGACGGGCCGTTGCCGTAGCCGCCGCCCGAGGAGGGCGCGTTGCCGTAGCCACCCGCGCCGTAACCGCCCTGGCCGGGCGCGTCGTCGCCGTAGCCGTAACCGCCCTGGCCGCCGCCGACACCGTAGGCCGGGCCGGGCGGTGCGCCGTACGGGTCCGGCGGGACGTCGTCCACGACCGGGCGCTGGAGCATGGTGGGGGCGTCGCTGATCGAGGGGCCACCGACCATCGTCGCGGCCGGCCCGGCGCCCATGCCGTTCACCACCCGGGTCTGGTCGTCAGTGCCGTGGTAGGCGCCCCGGGCCGCCGGGATGGCACCGGCCGCGGCGCCACCGGGGCCACTCGGACCGGCCGGCCCACCCGGACCGTCGCCGTCGCCGTCCTCGTTCTTGCGGCGCAGGTAGAGCAGCACGATGGTGCCCACGCCGACGGCGACGAAGAGGCCACCGAGCAGGATGAGCAGCCAGGAGCCGAAGCCGCCGGAGTCCTCGTTCGCGGTCGGCTGCTGTGCGGCGGGCGCCTCGGCCGACGGGGTGTCGGCCGTCTCCTCCTCGAGCGGCTCCTCGGACGGCGCGGCGGACTCGCTCGCCGACGGGGTGGCGCTCGGGCTCGCCGACGCCCGCACCTGGATGCTGAGCCGGACGCCGGTCACGGACTGTCCGGCGTTCGCGTTCACCGACTTGGCGACGGGCGTGGCGCCGTCGGTGGAGGCACCCACCTCGATCCGCCCGGGTGCGATCGGGTTGGACTCGGAGCCGCTGAAGCTGAAGTTGCCGTTCCCGCTGGTGTTGGTGCGGCGCTCCTTGCCCGCGCTGTCGCGGAGCATGACGAGGGCGCCCTCGATCGGGTCGCCGTCGGCGTTCACCACCTTGCCGGAGACCGTCTTGACCGTCTGCGGCTGCTGCGGCGTGGGCGGGGCAGCAGCCCGGACGGTAACCCGGAGCTGCCGAGGTGGGCCGCCGCTGACCGTGATCCTCGCTGACTGGTTGTTGGCTGGCGCGCTCGCAGCCGCCGTCAGAGTCAGCGTGACCGTCTGATCCTGATCGCCATTGAAATCGACCCGACCGCAGCCCCCACAGTTGACGCCGTCGGGTAGGTCCTGCACGTCGATGTCAGTGGATGTCTCACCACCGGTCGGGCGGACCGTGACCGTTACAGTGCTGTTCTTGCCCGCCTCGACCGTCACGGAGTTGGTGGCGGTGACAATCTGTGCGGCGAGGGCGGGGCTTGCGGGGACGGTGAGCAGGGCGCCGAAGACCAGCGCTACGACCACACCGGCCCGCTGCTTCCAGGCACGTCGGTGTGTTGACACGTCCACCGCCTTCCGGGTCTGACCTCTCCGCCGGCCGCCAGGGCCGAGGTTGATCACTCACGGTACGAATAACGCCGTCGGCAACTATGCCTTGTCTGACCGGATCATCTCTACCCAGGGCCGCCGTCGGGCGGCGTCCCGCCGGGTCGTATCGTCCCGTCGTGTCCTCTCCGCACGCTTATTCCGAAGCGGTACTCGCCGCACTGGCGGCGCTGGACGAGGGGCGTACGCCCGAACGGCCGGTGCTCCGGGAGGCGGTCCGGATGCTCTTGGCTGCCCTCGCGGATCGTGCCCCCGGCCGATCGGTGGAGGTGCGCGTCCCACCCTACGGTGCGGTCCAGTGCGTGAGTGGCCCACGACACACCCGCGGCACGCCGCCGAACGTGGTGGAGATGGATCCGCCGACGTGGCTGGCGATCGCCACCGGCCGCGCGGGTTGGGCGGAAACGGTCACCGAAGGTCGCATCCGGGTGTCCGGAATCCGGGCTGACCTATCCCCGTACCTCCCCATTTAGGCGTTGGGCAGGGAAAATCCTGCTCACGCTGGGCTGACATCTCGTGACTGTCGGTATCGACTGCTGGTCGCGTACACTGAGAACCCGACGACGGTCCCGGCCCATGTGTGCGGAGCTGACCCCCCGACTCCGCCAGGCCAGTCCAGACCCCACTGCGAGGGAGCGGCAGGTGCCCCGAGGCGATGGCCGGCTGAGCCACGACCTTGACCCCCAGCGACCCGGCCCACAGGACGCGTGTGGCGTCTTCGGCGTCTGGGCGCCGGGTGAAGAGGTCGCCAACCTCACCTACTTCGGGCTCTACGCCCTTCAGCACCGCGGTCAGGAGGCCGCGGGCATCGCGGTGAGCGACGGCTCCGGTGTCGTGGTCTACAAGGATCTCGGCCTGGTCGCCCAGGTGTTCGACGAGCCGACGCTGGCCAGCCTGCGCGGGCATGTCGCGATCGGGCACGCGCGCTACTCCACCACCGGCGGCTCGACCTGGGAGAACGCCCAGCCGACCATCCGGGCCACGAGCGCCGGCACCACGATCGCGCTGGCGCACAACGGCAACCTGGTGAACACCGCCGAGTTGCAGCGCGAGGCCGCCGTGCGCGGGCTCGACTCCGACGGCTCGACGAACGACACCTCACTGGTCACGATGCTGCTGGCCAGCCGGCCCGACCTGTCGGTCGAGGCGGCCGCGCTGGAGGTGCTGCCCCAGCTGCGCGGCGCGTTCAGCTTCGTCTTCATGGACGAGTCGACGCTCTACGCGGCGCGCGACGCGCACGGCGTGCGCCCGCTGGTGCTCGGCCGGCTCGAACGCGGCTGGGTGGTGGCGAGCGAGACGGCCGCGCTGGACATCGTCGGCGCGAGCGTGGTCCGCGAGGTCGAGCCGGGCGAGCTGATCGCCATCGACGAGAACGGGCTGCGGTCCAGCCGGTTCGCCTCGCCCGAGCCCAAGGGCTGTCTTTTCGAGTACGTGTACATCGCCCGGCCGGACGCCACCATCGCCGGCCGCAACGTGCACGCCGCGCGGGTGCAGATCGGCCGCCAGCTCGCCAAGGAGCACCCGGTCGAGGCCGACCTGGTGATCCCGGTGCCCGAGTCCGGCACCCCGGCCGCGATCGGCTACGCCGAGGAGTCCGGCATCACCTACGGCCAGGGCCTGATGAAGAACCCGTACGTCGGGCGCACGTTCATCCAGCCCTCGCAGACGCTGCGCGCCCTCGGCGTCCGGCTGAAGCTGAACCCGCTGCGGCAGAACGTGCGTGGCAAGCGCCTGGTCGTGGTGGACGACTCGATCGTGCGGGGCACCACCCAGCGGGCGATCGTCCGGCTGCTGCGCGAGGCGGGCGCTTTGGAGGTCCACGTCCGGATCTCCTCGCCGCCGGTGAGCTGGCCGTGCTTCTACGGCATCGACTTCGCCACCCGCGCCGAGCTGCTGGCGAACGGGCTGGACAACGACGGCATCCGGCGGTCCATCGGTGCCGACTCGCTCGGTTACGTCTCGCTGCCCGGTCTCATCGCCGCGACCGAGCAGCCGAAGAGCCGGCTCTGCCGGGCGTGCTTCGATGGGGAGTACCCGATCGAACTGCCGGCCGGGAACCTGATCGGCAAGCACGTGCTCGAAGGAGTGGGACGCCGGGTCGCCGCCGAGGCGGCCGGGCCGACCGGTCCGCTCGTCGCCACACCGACCCACCACCCGTAGCACCACCGACGCGGGTCCGGCCGCTCCGGGCTCGCGGGAACCACAAAGGGGAGAACCGTGACGCACGTGTCCGAGCGCAGCGGCGCAGGATCCAGCCCGACGGGCGCCGGCGGCGACCGCCAGCCCTGGTCGGCCGGGTCCGGCCGGACGCAGCGCAAACGCTCGGTCTCGTACGCCGACGCCGGGGTGTCGATCGAGGCGGGCGACCGCGCTGTCGAACTGCTCAAGTCCAAGGTCAAGGAGACCCGGCGCCCCGAGGTCATGGGTGACCTGGGCGGCTTCGCCGGCCTGTTCCGGCTGGACACGAAGAAGTACAAGAACCCGATCCTGGCGTCCTCGACCGACGGCGTGGGCACCAAGCTGGTGATCGCCCAGCAGCTCGACATCCACGACACGGTCGGCATCGACCTGGTCGCGATGGTCGTCGACGACCTGGTGGCCTGCGGCGCCGAGCCGCTGTTCCTGCTCGACTACATCGCCACCGGCGAGGTCGTGCCGGACAAGGTCGCCGAGATCGGCGCCGGCATCGCGGACGGCTGCCGGTACGCCGGCTGCGCGCTGCTGGGTGGCGAGACCGCCGAGCACCCGGGCGTGCTGCGCCCCGACGAGTACGACATCTCGGCCACCGGCGTCGGCGTGGTGGAGGAGAGCGAGATCCTCAGCCCGGACCGGGTGGAGGTGGGCGACGTCGTGATCGCGATGCGCTCGTCCGGCCTGCACTCCAACGGCTACTCCCTGGTCCGGCACGTGCTGCTCGGCGCCGGCCGGATGCGGCTGGACGTGGTGATCGACGACTTCGGCCGCCAGCGGACGCTGGGCGAGGAGCTGCTAACCCCGACCAAGATCTACGCGCAGGACTGCCTCAAGCTGATCGCCGAGGCCGAGGTGCGGGCGCTGGCCCACGTCACCGGCGGCGGCATCCCCGGCAACCTGGTCCGGGTGCTGCCCGAGCACGTCGACGCCGTGGTGAACCGCTCCACCTGGAAGCCGCAGCCGATCTTCGACCTGATCCAGTCCAAGGGCCGGATCGAGGACCCGGAGATGGAGGCAACCTTCAACATGGGCGTCGGCATGTTCGCGATCGTCTCCGCCGAGGACGCCGACCGCGCGCTGGCCACCCTGACCGGCCGGGGCGTGGACGCCTGGCAGGCCGGCGAGATCATCGAGGGGTCCGGCAACGTGCAGATGGTCGGGCAGCACACCCGAGGCTGATCACCCTGCGCCCATCGGCCGGGCACCTGATCGGGGGTTCACCCGGGCGGTCGCCTCGGCCTAGCCTGGAGGTTCGGTTTTCAGGCAGGCGGGGGAGGTGCTGATGGCCGCGCGCACGCCTGAGGGTATGCGGGGCATCGCCGTCGTCCCGTCGTACGTGGTGATGCAGCCGACGACGCTGTGCAACCTCGACTGCGCCTACTGCTACCTGCCCCTGCGGGCGGTCGACAGGCGGATGCCGGTGGCCGTCGCCGAGGCGGTGGCGGCGTCGGTGAACCAGTGGGCCGCGAGCGGTCGCTTCTCCGTGGTGTGGCACGGCGGTGAGCCGCTCGCGGCCGGCCGGGAGCACCTGGCCGCGCTGCTGGCGCCGTTCGGGCCGGATGTCGAGCACCACGTGCAGACGAACGCGACCTTGATCGACGACGCCTGGTGCGCGTTCTTCGCCGAGCACCGGGTGCGGGTCAGCGTCAGCGTGGACGGGCCGCGGGCGCGCAACGCCGAGCGGGTCAACCGGGGCGGGCGGCCCGCGTACGACCGGATCGTGACGGGTGTGGCGGCGCTGCGCCGTCACGGCCTGCCGTTCTCGGCGCTCGCTGTGGTCTCGCGGCCGGAGCCGGGCCTGGCGACCGAGCTGTACGACTACTTCCTCGACCTGGGCTGCGACGTGCTCGGCGTCAACATCGAGGAGACCGAGGGCGTCAACACCCGGACGAACGCCCGGGACGCGGGCGCGGTCACCGGGTTCTGGGCGGAGCTGGTGGCGGCCTGGCGGCGGGATCCCCGGATCCACCTGCGTGAGGTGGAGTGGTCGCTGCGGTACGCGGGCGCGGTGCTGGCCGGCACCGCGCACGACCTGCTGCCCCGTAGCCTCGACCCGATCCCGACGGTCGGGCATGACGGCTCGGTGGTGGTGCTCTCGCCGGAGCTGGCCGGGTTCACCGACCCGCACTACGGCGACTTCGCCAGCGGAAACGTGCTCACCACGCCGCTGCGCGACATCCTCGCCGGCGCGGCCGGCACGCCGTGGGTGGGCGAGTTCCTCGCCGGCGTGGAGGCGTGCCGGGACTCCTGCGCGTACTTCGGGTTCTGCGGCGGCGGGCACGCCGCCAACCGTTACTTCGAGCTGGGGCGTTTCGACGGCACGGAGACCGAGCACTGCCGCAACAGCAAGATCCGCCTACTGGAGGGAGTGTTGGAGCATGCCCGAGACCATCAGTGACACCGACCGGGAGGTCGTCGCCGACCGGGTACGGGGGGCCGCTGCGGGGCTTACCGCTCTGCTCCGTGAGGCGGAGGCGGCACGGCTGCTGCGGGCGGAGGTGTCGGGCGACGGTGCCGACGCGGTCTGCGCGTGGAACCACTTCGAGAACATCCCGACGTTCTACAACTGGAACAACCGGCCACGCTGAAGGGCGGTTCCGCGATCAGGGACCTGCCGGCGAGTCGGCACGGCAGGCCCCTGCATCGTCGGTCGTACGCCGGCTCAGCAGAGCACATGCGTGAGCACGCGGGGGTTACCGCGTGCTCAGATGTGACCGGAGGTCAGCGGGTCGGACGAGCCCAGGTGTCCGGGTCGTCGTCCGCGTGGTCCTCGTCATCGTCGTCGACATACTCTTTGTAGTCGTCGTCGAAGTTGTGCTCAGACTTTCCACTACCCGCCAGTTCGCGCTGCAAGGCGGTTAGGTCGGTGTTCGGGGAGTGATACTTCAACTCCCGCGCCACCTTCGTCTGCTTGGCCTTAGCACGGCCGCGCCCCATGGCTCGACCCCCTCGCACAGAATGCGGGGCAGCCCGAAGGCGGGCCCCGATGACGTCAGGCATCTCTCGTGGCTCTTACGGTACATGGGGATGCCATCGTTCGGCACCTCGGGTCACCGTCGACCGGACCTGCGCGTTGCGGTGGTCCAGCCGTCACAAAGTGTACCGGGTAAGGGGTAGGACCCGGGGCTGGCCATGACACCGGACATACCGGCATGAACGGTGCCGATGGTCAGCTTAACGCGCGCGGCCCCCGGGGTGGAGCCGCCGCTCCACCCCCGGGTGAGCTTCACCGCAGATGAATCGCGCGCAGCCGGCCGACCTCCGCCATCCGCCGCTCGGCGAGCCGGTCCGCGGCGACCGCCGGCGGCACGCCCTCGTCGTCGGCGAGCCGGAGGATCTGCCGGGTGGTGTCGAAGATCCGGGTCGCGCGCAGCTTGGCGCGGTCGAAGTTGAAGCCGTCGATCTCGTCGGCCACCTGGATCACGCCGCCCGCGTTCACCACGTAGTCGGGCGTGTAGAGGATGCCCCGGTCCGCGAGCACCTTCTCGATGCCCGGGTGGGCGAGCTGGTTGTTCGCCGCCCCGGTGACCACCTTGGCCCGCAGCACCGGCACGGTGTCGTCGTTCAGCGCGCCGCCGAGCGCGCACGGGGCGTACACGTCGATGTCGGAGGTCACCAGCGCCGCGGTGTCGTCGACCAGGGTGACCTGCGGGTGGGTGGTGCGCGCCCACTCCTGGGCGCGCGGGCTGACGTCGGTCGCCACGACCTCGGCGCCGTCGTCGAGCAGGTGGGCGGTCAGGTACTTGCCGACCTTGCCCAGCCCGGCCACGCCGACCCGGCGGCCGGCCAGCGTCGGGCTGCCCCAGACGTGTTCGGCGGCGGCCCGCATCCCCTGGAACACGCCCCAGGCGGTGAGGATCGACGAGTCACCCGCGCCGCCGTGTTCCACGCTGCGGCCGGTCACGAAGCGGGTCTCGCGGGCGATCACGTCCATGTCCGCCACGTAGGTGCCCACGTCGCAGGCGGTGTAGTAGCGGCCGTTCAGCGACTCGACGAAGCGGCCGTACGCGCGCAGCAGCGCCTCGCTCTTGATCTGCTCGGGGTCACCCCAGATGACCGCCTTGCCGCCACCGAGGTCGAGGTTCGCCAGGGCGTTCTTGTAGGCCATGCCGCGCGAGAGGTCGAGCACGTCGGCGAGGGCGTCGGCCTCGCTGGCGTACGGGTAGAACCGGGTGCCGCCGAGCGCGGGGCCCAGCGCGGTGGAGTAGATCCCGATGATCGCCTTCAGGCCGGACTGCTTGTCCTGGCAGAACACGACCTGCTCATGCCCTGTGGAAACGGGGTCGTCGGTACTGGCGAATACGCTCATGGCTGACTCCTGTGTCGGTGAGCGCCCTTGTGGGGTGCGGAACCTGGTGGCACGCCGGCGGGATGCTGCCGGTGTCGTCGAGCCTAATATCGGCCCGAACCGTACTGTCGCGCATGTCACGCCACGGGCCCAAGGGCGGCGACGGATGGTCCCGTCTCGTGGGAGGATCGCGCCGTGCCGTCGCTCTTCGCTTCATACCTGCGCGTGTACGAGCCGCTCACCGCCTTCGACCGGGATCGGCAGTCGTACTGGCGCCGGTACGTCAGCGAGGGCCGCGCGATAGCCCCGCTGGAGGGACCGGTACGGCAGCGGTCGGCGGTGATCGAGGCGCTCGGCGCCGGCTGGACCCGGCTGCCCGACCTGCCCGACGAGGCGTACGTCCTGGAGGCCGACGACGCGCTGCTGGTCTGCCCGTGGAACCTGCGGATCCGGGTCGCCGAGGCGGCGCTGAGCGCCCGCGACGGCGTGCCCTCGGTGCTGGCCGACGCGTTCGTGCCGCCGGTGCTCGCCGGGCAGGCGAAGGCAGTGGTGGAGGACTGGCGCAGCGGGGCCCGGGTGCTGGAGCACGGGGTGCCCCGGGTGCACGAGCATATCGCCACCTGGGGGGTGCCGCTGCGCTGGTTCGTGCTGTTCGAGGCCGGTGAGCGGCACCTGGTCACCGAGCCGGAGCGGCGGGCGCTGCGCTACCGCACGGAGATCTCCAAGGCGCGTCGCCGGGCGTCCCGGGCGCTGTCGGTGCTGCGCAAGTCGATTGGCGAGGCGCCGATCACCGAGGCGGTCGAGGAGGCGGCCCGGTGGCTGGAGGAGTTCCACCCGCGTTCCGTGGTCGAGCTGGACTACGGCGGCCTGGTGCAACTGCTGCCGGACGAGACGCTCGAGGCCGACGACTCGCCCGAGCTGGTCGCCACCGGACTGTCCGGACTGGGCCGGGGCGAGGCCGAGGAGGCGTCCGCCGCGTACGACAAGCTGGTCGCCCGCTGGCGCGCGGTGCAACTGCTGGAGCGCTGCAACTGACGCCCGGTTTGCCACACTTAGTGGCCTTGGACACGAGTGTGTCTCGTAGTTGATGCATCACGAACCGTGATCATGAGTCCGAATAAGGTAGTTTCTGCGGCATAAAAGTCGTAAAAATCGGGCATGGTTCATCCGTCCGTCTAGGGACCTTCAGCCGTTCGGCCCATGTCGGACATCGGGGACTAGCCGGACCATGGGAGACGCGTCGGCCGGCGGGACCCCGGCCGATGTCTATACATGTGGAGGAGTGACCCCGATGGCATCGCGAACGCACGAACCTGAGCCGCTACTCACACCGGCCGAGGTGGCGTCGATGTTCCGTGTCGACCCGAAGACGGTGACCCGGTGGGCCAAGGCTGGCAAGCTCAGCGCCATCCGGACCCTGGGCGGCCACCGCCGCTACCGCGAGTCGGAGGTTCGAGCTCTGCTACAGGGGCAGATCCCCCAGCAGCGCCAGGGAGACTGACGAACCGGCGTTCTCCGGCGTTCCGATCAGGGGCGGTGCCGTCGCGGCAGCGACGATCCACCGCCCTTAATCGTGTCCGGGCTCAGTCGTTTCCGGGGTCGACCCGTCCAGTACGATCCGCAGTCCCACCGTGCCGCGCTCACCCCGGCGCAGCCGGCTACCGAGCAGGCTCAGCCGCCCGATCAGCCGGTACTTCTGCTTGAGCAGGCCCCGCACCCGGTCGGTGCTCTCCGCGTCGGCGATCGTCGCGTGCCCCGGGACCGCCGCGCCGTGCGGCCGGCCGCGCACGTCGCACGGCGCCACGGTGACCCGGCCGTCCCGCCGGATGCGCTTCACCTTGCCGGAGTCGGCCACCGTCCACACCGCGAGCCCGTCGCCGTCGCGTACCGCCCACACCGGAGTCGGCACCGCCCGGCCGTCCTTGCGGAACGTGGTGAGCAGGACGTACTTCTCCGCCGCCAAGCGGTCCAGGTCGGTCACGCCGCCAAGGATACGGCGTCTCCGGCCCCCGGATAGCGTTGCGGGCATGACCGGGGAACCCGAGATCGGCGACGTGTTCGGCGAGATGATCCGCGACGCGTACGCGGTCGCCACCGGAATCGGGCCGCGCCCGATGGCCGGCGGTCGCCTGCCCCGGCCGGTCATCGAGATCATCGAACGCGACGACGGGCTCGTCAACGGCGCACCCGCCGGGCACTACCTGGACCCGCCGCAGCTGTGGCAGCCGCACGACCACCGGGCCGTGGACCGGGTACGCGGGGACGTGCTCGACGTCGGCGTCGGCGCCGGCCGGATCGCGTTGCACCTGCAGGACCGGGGCGTGCCGGTCACCGGGCTGGACACCTCGCTCGGCGCGCTGCGCGTCAGCCGCCACCGGGGCGTACGCGACCTCGTGCACGGCACCGTCGACGAGCACGCCGCCGACGGCCGCCGGTACGACACGTTCCTGCTGCTCGGCAACAACCTCGGCCTGTTCGAGGGGCGGGAACGCGCCCCGGCGATGCTCGCCGCGCTCGCCGCGCTGGCCCGCCCCGGCGCGCGGGTGATCGCCCACGGCACCGACCCGTACGGCACCACCGACCCGGTGCACACCGCCTATCACGAGCGCAACCGGCAGCGGGGCCGGATCGGCGGGCAACTGCGGCTGCGGCTGCGCTACCGCCTGCTCGGCACCGAGTGGTTCGACTATCTGGTCTGCTCGCCCGAGGAGTTCGCCGGACTGGTCCACGGCTCACCGTGGCGACTGACCGACGTGGACGACACCGACCACCCCTACTACCTCGCCACGCTGGAGCTGCGGCGTTAGGAAGGGCCCCTTTCAAGCGCCTAGGCGTTAAGAAGGGGCCCTTCCTTACATGCTCAGACCTGGACGGTGGGGGTGGTCTGCTCCGGGGGCAGCCCGCCGTCGCCGTCGACCACCTCGTCCGGCGTGCCGTCCTCGTCGATGTCCACCATGGTGATGTCCACCTTGCCGTCACCGTCGGTGTCGAACTGGAACAGGTCGGCCTTGCCGTCGCCGTCGGTGTCCACCACCCACACGTCGGTCTTGCCGTCGTTGTTGGTGTCCGCGCGGAGCAGGTCAATCCGCTCGTCGCCGCGGGTCTCGACCGTCTCGGTGCTCTCCGCGCTCTCCGGTGCCTGGCTCATCTCGTTCCTTCCTTCGGCGTTGACGGCCGTCCTTACCCCGTCCGCTCCGCCCCCACGCATCCCGGCGGCCCGGCCATGCATAGGGTCGCATGCAGGAACGAGCGAGCGGACGGGCCCGGCGGCGGAGACCCCGCGCGCCCCCGCCGCGGCGAGGGGACGTCGATGAGTGGTCGTTTTGTGGTCGTCGGGGCCGGCACCATGGGCCTCGGCATCGCGTACGTGGCGGCCGGCGCCGGGTACGCGGTCGAACTGGTCGAGGTCGACCCCGCCCGGGGCGCCGAGGCACTGCGCCGGCTCGGCGAACTCTGGGACCGGGGTGTGCTGCGCGGCAAGCTGACCGAGGAGGCCGCCACCGCCAACCGGGCCCGCGTCACGCTCCGGGCCGGGCTCGCCGAGGTGGCCGAGGGCGCCGACGTGATCGTGGAGGCGGTGCCCGAGCGGCTCGACCTGAAGCGCGCCGTACTGCGCGAGGCGGAGAGCCGCCGTCCGGCGCTACTGGGCAGCAACACGTCGAGCATCCCGATCACCGACCTGGCCGCCGGGCTGGAGCGTCCCGCCGGCTTCCTCGGGTTGCACTTCTTCAATCCGGTGTGGGCGATGGCGCTGCTCGAGGTCGTGGTCGGCCCGGCCACCGCGCCGGCTACGACCGAGGCGGCCGTCGCGCTCGCCGCCCGGCTGGGCAAGGACCCCGTCGTGGTACGCGACATGCCCGGCTTCGCCACCTCCCGCCTCGGCGTCACGCTCGGCCTGGAGGCGATCCGGATGGTGGCCGACGAGGTGGCGAGCCCGGCCGACATCGACAAGGCGATGGTGCTCGGCTACCGGCACCCGATCGGCCCACTGGAGCTGACCGACCTGGTCGGGCTGGACGTGCGGCTGGACATCGCCCGCACCCTCCAGGCCGCGTACGGGGACCGCTTCGCGCCGCCGCCGCTGCTGGTCGAGATGGTCGCCGCCGGGAAGCTGGGCAAGAAGTCGGGGCAGGGTTTCTACACCTGGAAGGACGGCGTGAGGCAATGACGGGGCTGCGGATCGAGGAGCTGCCGGACCGGCTCGTGGTGACGCTGGACCGGCCGGAGAAGCGCAACGCCATCGACGCCGACCTGGTGGGCGAGCTGCACGCGGTCTGCGCCGACCTGGAGGCGCGTCCCCGGCTGCTGCTGCTCACCGGCGGGACGGCGGGCATCTTCGCCGGCGGCGCCGACATCGCTCAGCTCCGCGAACGCGGCCGGCTGGACGCGCTGGCCGCCATCAACCAGGGCGTCTTCGCCCGCATCCGGGCGCTGCCGATGCCCACCGTCGCGGCCGTCGACGGGCCGGCGCTGGGCGGCGGCGCCGAGCTGGCGTACGCCTGCGATCTCCGGGTGTGCACGGACCGCGCGGTGTTCGGCCAGCCCGAGGTGCGGCTGGGCATCCTGGCCGGCGCGGGCGCGACCTACCGGCTGCCGGCGTTGATCGGTGAGGCCCGGGCCAAGGAACTGCTGTTCACCGGCCGGCGGGTGGACGCCGAGGAGGCGCTGCGGATCGGGCTGGTGAACCGGGTGGTGGCCGAACCGGCGGAGCTGCTGCCCACCGCGCACGGCCTGCTCGACGAGATGGCGAAGGGTTCCGCGTTGGCGCTGCGGCTGACCAAGCTGGCGGTAGACGCCCCGGCGGCCGCGCACCCGCAGCTCGACCTGCTGAGCCAGGCGGTGCTGTTCGAGGACGAGGAGAAGCGCCGGCGGATGACCGAGTTCCTGGAGCGGCGCCGGTCACGCTGAGGACGGCGGGAGACGACGAGGGCCGCACCGGTGTCATCCGGTGCGGCCCTCCACGTCGGTGCGCCTCAGCGCTTGATGTCGACTCCGGCGTCGTCGAGCGCCGGGATGGCCGGCGCGGACTCGGCGAAGCCGATGAGCAGCAGCGCCTCCGGCCCGAAGGCCTTGATCTCCCTGGCGACGCCGCTGAAGTCCACTGGCGTCTTCGGGTCCGCGGGCGGCTCGTAGGTCAGCAGCTTGACCCGGTCCGCGCCGATCCCGGCCTTGTCCAGCTCGGAGCGGACGTTCTCCTGGAGGCCCTCGCCGTAGGAGTCCTTACGGGCCAGGATCGCGATCTTGCGCGGGCCGTCCCGGAGCATCACGTCGGCAAGCGCCCGGCCCTGGAGGCTGTCCGGCGGCGCGGTACGGAAGTAGAGGCCCTTGTCGTCCACGGTGCTCAGCCCGGCGTCGGTGTTCGACGGGGAGAACAGGATCCGCCCGGCGGCCACCACGTCCGGCAGCACAGCCCGGGAGATGCCGGAGCCGCCCGCGCCGATGATGACGTGGACGCCCCTGCTCACGTGAGAGGCGACGGTGACCTTGGCGATCTCCGGGTTGGTGCCGTCGTCGCCCTCGATCCACTTGACCGGCTCACCGAGCGCGCCGCCGGCGGCGTTGACCTCGCGGATCGCGAGCGCGGCGCCGGCCGCCAGCGGTGGGTACGCCAGCGCCAGGTCACCGGTCTTGGGCAGCAGCCCGCCGAGGACCAGCGGGGCGTCCTTCGCCTTGCCGTCACGCAGCTTGCGACCACGCGGCGGGGTTTTGGTGCTCGCCCCGGACTCCTCACCGGCGCCGACGAACTCGGTCTTGCTGTCGTCGATCTTCTGGTTGTCGAAGTGCCGGGTGCCGTAGCTCGCGGTGGCCGGCTCACCGGCGTCGGTGAACCCCGAACGGGTCAGCGACACGCTCCGGTACTCGATGTCCCGGCCGGCGCGGGCGAGCTGGAGGCAGGCCGCCACGTCGTCGCAGCGTTCGCCGCCGGTGGTCACGCCGACGATCTGCTTGGCGATCTCGGCCGGCGCGGTGGTGCCGGCGAGCTGGGCGGCCAGCACGCTGATCACGACCGCGTCGTAGGACTCGGCGGAGTAGAGGAAGTCGGTCAGCTTCGGGTCTACGGCGAGTAGCCGTTCCTTGAAGCTCTCCGGCAGCGGAGTGAGGGGCGTGGTGCCCTTCATCCCGTTCACCAGATCCGCCCGGTCCTTGAGTTCCGTGGCGTACGAATTGGTCATGTTGCCGTCGGTGCCGTAGAGGCGCACCTGGGTGGCGGGCGCTTCCTCCGGCTCGTCGCTCCCGCAGGCGCTCGTGGCGAGCAGGAGCGCCGCGCAGGCCATGGACAGGGCCGCGCGCGACGTGCGTGTTCTCAGCATGGTCGTCCTTCCTCCGGCGAAGGTCCGCTGCGCACCTTAGCGTGCTCGTGCGGCACGCGGGACTGTGGAGTCGGCTGCGTCGGCACCCCGACTGCGGGGGTCACTCTGCGTGCTCAACGGGCTGTTTCCGGGTCACCGCTTGACCCCCGGCGATACTGTTCCGCGGGTGAACGACGAAGCACAGCAGACGCTCGACGACGCGACCGCCGTGCTCCGTTCGGCCCTCGCCGGGGACGGCGCCGGGGTGGTGGGCACGTTCGACGCGGTGGTGGACCGCTCCGGCCTCGCCGGGGCGTACGGAGTGGCGTGGTGCCTCGCCGCGACCATGCTCGGCGACGACGCCCCGGCCGGCGGCGCCGCCCTCGACTTCCCCGGCATCGACCAGGCCGACTACGACACGCGGTGGGTGGCCCGCTTCGTCAGCGCGTGCGCCAACGACGACGCGGACACCGGCGAGGCGTTGTTCGGGGCGGCGGCGGCCGACGGGCTGCTGCCCGACTGCCTCCTCACCCTCGCCGGCTCGACGATCGCCACGCTGCGCAGCCGGTCGGACTGAGCCCGCCGCGCGGCCCGTCGCCCCGGCTGTGGTAGCTCTGGGTGCATGTCCGAGGCGATGCTCAGCAAGGTGCGCAAGCTGCTCGCCCAGGCCGAGGACCCGGCCTGCACGCCCGCCGAGTCGGCGGCCTTCATGGCCAAGGCCACCGAGCTGATCGCCCGCTACGGCGTCGACCGGGCGTTGCTCGCCGCGCGCGATCCGGCGGTCGACCCGGTGGGTGACCGGACCGTCGAGGTGGTCGCACCGTACGCGCGGGACAAGGCCGGCCTGCTCGCGGCGGTCGCCGAACCGCTGCGCTGCCGATGCGTACGCCGCCGGCAGGGCAACGGCTTCGTCATGCACCTGTTCGGCTTCGCCAGCGACCTGGAACGGGTCGAGCTGCTGTTCACCTCGCTGCTGGTGCAGGCCGCGCACGGGCTCGCCGGTGCTGCCGTACCGGCCGGGGAGCATCCGGCGGCGTTCCGGCGTACCTGGCTGGCCGGGTTCGCGTACGTCGTCGCGGAACGACTGCGCGCGGCCGAGAACAAGGCGGTGGCGGAGGCGGGCGGGCCCTCGACGGCGCTGGTGCTCGCCGACCGCTCCGATCGCGTCCAGCACCGGGTCGCCGAGGCGTACCCCCGGTTGCGCACCGCCCCGCGACGGCGGCTGGCGGGCGGTGGCTTCGGTTCCGGCGCGGACGCCGGCCGCCGGGCCGACCTGGGCGGCACCGGCGTGGCCGGCACCGGCGCGGCGCCGGGCATCGCCGGCTGACCCGGTGCGCCCGCTCGGCGCGGGTCAGGCGGCGGTGGTGCGGGCGACCGTCGCCAGGTAACGGCAGAGCAGTTCGTGCCAGCCGGCGGTGAGCGCCTCGCGGTAGCCCTCGGCCGCCGTGCCGTGCCTGTCGAAGTAGCGGTGCTCGACCTCCACCCGGGTGTGCTCCGGGCCGTCGGAGTGGAACAGCACCTCCACCTCGCTGGCCCGCGCCGGATCCGGCACCGGCACCCGATCCGGGCCGATCTGCCAGGTGAACACCAGCCGCCGGGGCGGATCCCAGGTCAGCACGCGACCCCAGTCGTTGCGGAAGCCGTACGGCCCGATCTCGTAGAGCATGCCGCCGGCCCGCGGTTCGATGCCGATCGCGGTGAGCGCCTCCGGACCGGACCAGGTGTATTCCCGCACCCACCAGTCGGCCAGCGCGCCGGTGAAGACGGCGTACGCCCGCTCGGCGGAGGCCGGGACGAGCAGGTTGCTGCGGAGGGAGAAGCGGTCGGATTCCTGCCGGACCTCATCCGGATCGGCCATCTCCTGTCCCATAGGTCCGGACCATACCGGCTCATGTCTCGGTGTGCAGCTTCCGAGGCGGCCGCTTCCGGACACCGGGAACTCCGTTTTCCGACAGCGCTGAGTGGTGGGACAGGCGCTCTGCGCGAAGGGCGGCGGATGCCGTACCGCAAAGCGGGTAAGCGCCGCCGACCGGACCGATGGGGGAGAGCGGGGAGCATGACCGACAGCCGAGCCACCGAACCAGTTCCGGATCCCGGCCACGAGCGGCCCGACTCGCCGGGCGGTTACGAGTCGGAGCCGGACGTCCTGCTCGACGTGCCGGAACTGACCGTCGACGAGATCCGGCTCGCGGTGGACGGGCTCGACGCCGACCTGTCGCTGCGCGCCCGGCTGGCCGACCTGCTCCAGATCGACGCCGGAGTGCGGGTACACCTGAAGGGCGTCGAACTCGACGTCACCGGGGTGAGCGCCGAGGCGCTGCTCAAGGTGCGGCTGGAGAAGCTGGTGCGGATCCTGGACCGGGCGCTGACCACCATCGACCGCAACCCGCAGCTGATCGACGCGCTGGCCCGCTCGGCCACTGCCCCACCGAGAAGAAGCGCGGTCCGGAGCACTCCGGCCAGCCCGCGAGCGCCGCCGCCGAGGCGGCACAACTGGCGGGACAGGCCGGACAGGCACTGCGGCAGGCCGGCCGGAGCGTCTGGGAGGCGATCCAGGGCAACCCCACCCAGAACCGCCAACCCCCCAAACCCTGACCCCCACCCCGTTCCGGCCCCGCCCTTCGCCCCCGGCCCCCCGCCCTCGTTCCGGTGATCAAGGAGTTTGTGTCCGGCTCACCGGCTCCGGCTGACGCAAACTCCTTGATCAACATACTTGTTTCGACGGTTCTCTAGGTTGACAGCCTTCGAAACAGGCGGCAAGGTTGACCCTGCTTCGACAGAAATCTAGATAAGGAGCGCCCATGTCCCGCGTTCAGCTCGCCCTACGCGTGTCCGACCTCGAAGGATCGGTGGACTTCTACAGCAAGCTGTTCGGCGTCGAGCCGGCAAAGCGCCGCCCCGGCTACGCCAACTTCGCGGTGGAGAACCCGCCGCTGAAGCTCGTACTCCTCGAAGGTGAGCCCGGCCTGCCGACGGTGATGGACCACCTCGGGGTCGAGGTGGCCACCACCGAGGAGGTGAACGCGGCCACCAACCGGCTCACCGAGTCCGGCCTGATCACGCTGGAGGAGAACGACACCGAGTGCTGCTACGCGCTCCAGGACAAGGTCTGGGTACGCGGCCCCGGCGACGAACGCTGGGAGGTCTACACGGTCAAGGCCGACTCGCCGCAGCTGGAGAAGGTGACCGAGAGCGCCTGCTGCGCCTCGGACACGGCGGAGCAGCCCGCCGCCGTGTGAGCCGGATGCGGCGTGGTCCCCACCGGCCCGTCCGCCGGTGGGGACCGGCCCGATGGCGAGTGGTCTGGGCGATGGCTTACCCGTACTTGAGCCGCTGAGCGGCTCGCGTTACGCCCTGATCGCGAATTCCCCGACCCGACCGGCGACTTACCGTGCCTCGGCGAACTTCAGCCGTTTGAAGCCCTCGACGTAGACGAACCGCGTCCCGTCGGGCGAGAATCTCGGGTGATGCGCGCGCTCACCGTCGGCGATCCTCGTCTTCCTGCCGCTGCCGACATCGACCGACCAGACCCCGCCCACGTGGTCCGTCGCGACGGCGGCGATCACCGACCGGCCGTCCGGCGACACCGCCAGGTCGGCGAGGCCGGGGAGCTTCGTGACGAACCGGGCTGTGGCCGAGCCGACGTCCCACTCGGTCAGGTGCCAGGTGAGGTCGTCCGGACTCACCTCGGGCGGCAGCGGCAACCTGCCGAGGGAGTCGGGTGCGGTGATGAAGAACAGCCGCTCACCCAGCGCTGCGGGCGACCGTGCCAGCACCGTCGACTCGCAGTCCGTGTCACCGCCGCTGGGATTGAAGGTCAGTCCGCCCACCGTCACCGGAGCGCCGAACTCGTACGCCTTCCCGTCGGCGAGCAGCTGGACTCCGCCCGGACCGCACTCTCGGGGCGCCTGCACATATCCCCCGCCGCCACCGTTCACGAGTGCGGCACCGGCGAGGAAGCGCGTCGACGCCAGAGGCTCGAACGTCTTGTCGGCGGGCGAGTAGCTCAGCAGCTCCGTTCGGTCCCAGCCGCATTCGAGGGCCAGCCCGAGGTCGGCGCCCGGGCCGGCGAAGAGGAAGCTGAACAGGCCCGCTTCGCAGGCGGACACCGCTGGGGCGCGTGTGAGAACGGCTTCCTCGGCGCTCCCGTCGGGCCGCTGCCGCCACACCTCGGCCTGGTCCGAGCCCGAGGTCGAGGTCACCTCCCGCAGGTAGTAGACCCAGCCATCGGTGGACCAGACCGGATGGAACAGGGAGACGGAGTCCAGGAGCCCCGAGATCCGGCCACAGCCGCCGAGCAGCACCACGGCGAGGACGAGGACCGGCGTGAGGGCCGTACGCAGCGCACGCACAGGCGACCTTCCGGTGGCGTTCGGTCCGCCGCTCGGCGGGCCCGCTCACCCTAGACGCGGGACGTGCGGCGCGAGTACCCGTTCCACGTTCCGGAGCACCCGGCCGAGTCCATCAAGCGGCCGGGCTGCGACTCCCGATGCGGCTGTCGCGCATCGAGCCGGCGCGAGGGCTCGATTGCAGAGAGTAGTTGTGGCTTCCTGGGGCCGCAAAGCAGAACGCCGACCCGCGTCTCCGCTGGTCGGCGTTCCTGTAGCCCGGCGAAAGGCTATGTGGCCAGGGGCGGGGTCGAACCGCCGACCTTCCGATTTTCAGTCGGACGCTCGTACCAACTGAGCTACCTGGCCGTGGTGCTCGGCACATGCTACCGCACGGGCCGATACGCAGAACGCCGCGCATCGAGCTGCGCGGCGTCAGCGCTTGCGGTCCTGACGGGACTTGAACCCGCGACCTCCGCCTTGACAGGGCGGCGAGCACTCCAACTGCTCCACAGGACCTGGCTGGTGTTGCATCCGGCGCGAGCCGGACCGTGCCCCCAACGGGATTCGAACCCGTGCTACCGCCTTGAAAGGGCGGCGTCCTGGGCCGCTAGACGATGAGGGCGGCCCCGCCATCATTGCACACTCGCAACTTCAAGCGGACTTGCTCCCATCCGGCCCCGCCGGAGGCAGGAGAAGCATATGTCATGCCTGCGCGGACGACCAAACCGGTATCGGCCTGACCGGGGAGTCGGACAAAACCGCAGTTCAGCGCGGTAGGGCGATGCCGTACCGCCGCTTGATGTCCGGGATCAGGTGCCGGCAGGCGGCCATCGTCTGGGCCCGGTCGCCGCCCGCGTCGTGCATCAGCACGACCGAGCCGTGCCGGGTGGCACCCGTCACCCGCTTGATGATCGCCTTCGCCGGTGGGTGGTCCCAGTCCTGCGGGTCGACGCTCCAGTGCAGTGGGCGCAGGCCCATCTGCCCGGCGATCGTGACCTCCTCGGCCGTCCAGCGGCCGCCCGGCTGGCGGAACCAGGTGATCGGCGCCTTCGGTGCGGCGGCGTGGATGGCCTGGTTGGTCCGCTCCAGGTCGGACCGGATCTCGGCCGGGGAGCGCCGGCCCAGGTTCACGTCGTGGTGCCAGCTGTGGTTGCAGAGCTGGTGGCCCTCCCGGGCGATCCGGGCCACCAGCTCCGGGTAGCGCTTGGCCTGCTTGCCGACGACGCAGAAGGTGGCCTTCACCCCGGCAGTCCGGAGCTGGGCCAGGATCTGCGGGGTGTAGCGCGGATCCGGCCCGTCGTCGAAGGTGAGCGCCACGCCCTTGCTCCCGCTGGCCCGGTGCAGGCCCGCCGGCAGCTTCTTCGGCAGCGGGCGCAGCTTCGGCTTCGCGGGGGTGTGGGTCGGTGAGGGCTTCGTCACCGGCGCCGGTGAGGGCGACGCCGAGGCCGACGGCGGTGCGGCGGCCTTCTCGGGTGACTTGCCGGGATCGCCGCAGCCGGTGACGAGGAGTACCAGGCCCAGGGCGAGCGCCGACAGGGCGCGTGGACGCATTCGTCGCTCCCGGAGGGGTCGGGGTCAGACGGACTTTCCGACCGTAGTGGACGCCGCCCCGGAACGGGAGAGGGGTTCAGCTTGTCGTCGACTGGTCCAGCGAGTCCCGTACCGCCACGGCCAGCGACAGCGCCTCGGCCAAACCGACCGGCCGGACCACGCCGGCCGGCAGCGAGTCGGCCCGCCAGCCGGGCCCGGCGGCGAGCACCAGCAGCGGCCGGCGCGGCACCGCCAGCAACGCGCTGAGCTGGCACGGGTCGGCGGTCGCGCGGATGTGCGACCACAGCACCACAGCCGCCGGCCCGGTCCGGTTGACGGCCTCGACCAGGGCCGGCACCGGCACCCGGGCGCCGAGCATGCGATAACTCACACCGGCCTCGGCCAGCGCGGCGCCGAGCGCCTCGAGCGGCAGCGAGTGCTGCTCCTCGTCGGCGCAGGAGAGCAGGATCCGGGGCGGCCCGGTGGTCCGGTAGGCCCACGCCACTGTGGCGAACGCCTCGGACACGCAGCGGGACATGAGGTGTTCCACCTCGATCAGCGCGGAGGTGGCGGCGTGCCGCTCCCCGATGCCGGCCAGCACCGGCCGCAGCAGCCCCTCCCACGTCGCCACCACTCCGTCGGCGGCCAGCGCGTCGGCGATGGTCTGGCTGATGGTCACCGAGTCCAGCCGCATCGCGGCACGGGCCAGCCCACGCGCCGCCGGCCCGGCCCGGCCGACCGGGATGGTGGTGCCGCCGCCGTCGCGTACCGTCGAGACCCGTGCCTTGAGGCCGAGCCGCTCCGGCGGCAGCACGGCCGGCGCCTGCCGGGCCCAGCGGGCCGCCTCGGCGGGCGCGACCCCCTCGGCGGTCAGCCGGCGCATGATCTCCAGCCGGGCCAGGTCGGCGGGCGTGTAGCGCCTGTGGTGGCCCGGTATGTGCTCGCTGGGACCGAGGCCGTAGCGCTGGTGCCAGGTGCGCAGCGTGGTGACCGCCACGCCCAGACGGCGTGCGACGGCCCCCGCGCTCAGCGCCTCATCGGCCACCCGACCGCTCCGGTGCCTCGGTGGCCGGTACACCCGGCCGGGACGCGTCGGTCGGGTGCAGCAGCCGGTTGACCACGCCGCCCAGCCACGGGGCGTACTCGCGCGGGTGGGCGTCCAGGTCGGCCACCACCGCGCCGGGGTCGACCCAGCGCAGGCCGGCCACCTCGTCCGGGTCGGGCCGCGTGGCCAGGTCGGCGGGTACGTCGGCGCGCAGCACGTGGTCGTACTCGAACTCGACCCGGCCGGTCGCCGGGTCCTCGGCGTAGTAGAGGTAGACGCCGACCTCGGTGAGGTCGACCGGGTCGATGCCGAGTTCCTCGGCGAGCCGCCGGTTGGCGGCCTCGGCCGGCGACTGGCCGGGCAGCGGGTGCCCGCAGCAGGAGTTCGCCCAGCGCAGCGGGAACCGCGTCTTGACCGGGGCCCGCTGCTGCAACAGCACCCGCCCCTCGGGGTCGACGAGGAGCACCGAGAAGGCGCGGTGCAGCCGCCCGGGTGGTTGGTGCGCGGCGGCGACCGTGGTCTCGCCGAGCACCCGCCCGTCGTCGTCGACCAGCTCGACCAGGTGGGTCTCCCGCTCGCTCACGACATCGCCCCGGTGACCCGGGCGGCGGCGAGCTTGCCGCTGATCAGCACCATCGGCACGCCGACGCCCGGCTGGGTGCCGGAGCCGACGAACACCACGTTCTCCAGGGACCGGTGCAGGTTGGCGGGGCGGAACGGGCCGGTCTGGAAGAGGCTGTGCGAGGCGGCGAACGGCGTGCCGGCGGCCATGCCCTGCGCCTCCCAGTCGGCCGGGGTGACCGCCCGCATCACCTCGATGCCGTCGCCGAACCCGACGTAGCCGCGCTCCTCCAGCGTGCCGACGAGCTGTTCGGCGTACCGGTCGGTGAGGTCGCCCGGCCAGTCGAACGGCGCCCGTTCCAGGTTCGGTACCGGGGCCAGCACGTAGTAGGCGTGCCTTCCGGCCGGCGCGACCGACGGGTCGGTGCGGCTCGGGTTCGTCACCAGCAGCGACGGGTCGGTCATCAGCTCGCCTCGGCGGATCACCTCGTCGAACGTGCCCTTCCAGGAGCGCCCGAAGTGGATGTTGTGGTGGGCGATCTTGCCATAGCCCTGCGTCGAGCCGATGTGCAGCACCACGCAGGACGGCGAGTAGGTGAGCTTGCGCTGCCGGCTGGGCGGCAGCAGGTCCTGGTAGGCGACCGGCAGGTCCGGGTTGAGCACCACAGTGTCGGCGGGGACGAAGTCGCCGTCCGCGGTGACGACGCCGGTGGCGCGGCCGTTGGCGGTCTCCACCCGGGTCACCGTGGTGCCGTACCGGATCTGCACGCCGTGCTTCTCGGCGGCGCCGGCCATGCCGCGCGAGACCGCGTGGATGCCGCCGCGCGGGAAGCACACCCCGGCCACCGAGTCGAGGTACGCGATGACCGCGTAGATCGCCAGCGCGTCGTGCGGCGACAGACCCGCGTACATGGCCTGGAAGGAGAAGATCCGCTGGGTACGCGGGTCGCGGAAGAACTGGTTGATCTTCGTCTGGAGTCGCCGGAACGCGCCGTTGGCGAACAGCTTCAGCAGGTTGCCGGTGATCAGGTCGGTCGGCGCGTCGAGGTTGCGCTCGATGAAGTCGGCCCGTTCCCACTGCCACAGGTTGCGGGCGTAGTCGACGAAACGCAGGTAGCCGTCCGCCTCCCGGGGCCCGCAGACCCGGGCGATCTCGGCGGCCATCCGGGTGGTGTCGGTGATGACGTCGAGCGTCGACCCGTCCGGGTAGTACGCGCGGTAGGCCGGGTCGAGCGGGGTCAGGTCGAGCCAGTCGGTCAGCTCCTCGCCCACCGCGCCGAGCGCCTCGGCGATCAGGTCGGGCATGGTGAGGACGGTCGGGCCGGTGTCGAACTCGTACCCGTCGACGCTTAGCCGCCCGGCGCGCCCGCCCGGCACCGGCTCGCGTTCCAGCACCGTCACCTGCCGGCCGCTGCCGGCCAGGTGCAGCGCGCAGGCCAGTCCACCCAGCCCGGCGCCGACCACTACCACCCGGTCGGTCCGTCCCTTGACGGTACGCATTCCGGCCCCCTTGCTCACGAAGTTGCTCATCATGCCCGCCGCGCCGTGGCGGCGGTGGCGAGACCGGTCAGCGCCGTGCGCGCGGTCTCATCGATCGGTGCGGTGTCGAGCGCGGCGAGTGCGTCGGTGACCCGGTCGGAGATCATCCGCTCCACCCGGGCCGCGGCCCCGGTGTCCCGGACCACGTCGGCGAGCCGGTCCACCTCGTGGTCGGCGGTGACCGAGCCGGCCCGGTCCAGGGCCCGGCGCTGCGCCGGGTCGGCGAGCTGCCGGGCCAGCATCAGCAGGGCCGTCGGCTTGCCGGTCCGCAGGTCGTCCCCGGCCGGCTTGCCGGTGGTCTCCGGGTCGCCGTAGACGCCCAGCAGGTCGTCGCGGAGCTGGAACGCCTCGCCGACGGCCAGGCCGTACCTGGTGTACGCGGCGATGAGCGGGTCGTCCGCGTCGGCGCCGGCCAGGCAGGCGCCGAACAGCAGTGGACGCTGGACGGTGTAGCTGGCGGTCTTGTACCGGGCCACCCGCAGTGCCCGGTCGACGGTCCAGCTCGCCGGGTCGTTCTCGCCGAGCACGTCCAGGAACTGCCCGGCGACCGTCTCCACCCGCATCTGGTCGTAGCAGCGGCGTACGTCGAGCAGCCGGTCCGCCGGGACTGCCGCGTGTGCCATGAGCCGGTCGGCCCACACCATGCAGAGGTCGCCGATGAGGACGGCGACGGCTTCGCCGTACCGGTCGGGGTCGCCGGTGTGTCCGGCGGCCCGGTGCCGGGCGGCGGCGGCCCGGTGCGCGGTGGGCAGCCCTCGCCTGGTGTCGGAGGCGTCCATCACGTCGTCGTGCACCAGCGCGAACGTGTGCAGCAGTTCGAGCGCGGACAGCGCCGGGAGCACCGAGCACAGCGGCTCCTCCCCGCCGACCACACCCCGCCATCCCCAGTACGCGAACGTGGGGCGGACCCGTTTGCCGCCGGCCAGCACGCAGTCGCGTGCCGTCGCGGCGAAACCACCCATCGCTGCGTCGATCTCGGTGAGCGATTCGACCTCCGCGGCCAGGAACGCCGTGAGCGTCTCATCGACTCCTTTGATCAGGTCTTTCGTGAACGCGGCCAGTACGCCGCGGACCGGATCGTCCGTCGCCCCGGGCTGAGCCGGCGCGACGCGGAGCGCGTTACCCGCAACTGCGTCGTTGGCCATGTGGGCGAGCGTACCCTAGGGTTACGAGTTGCGTCGATTGCTGCGTCGAAACTGAGGAGGGCCGATGGACACGGATCTGACCGCTGCCTATGACCGTTGCCGCGAGCTGCACCGCCGTCACGGCCGTACCTACTATCTCGCCACCCGGCTGCTTCCCGCCTGGAAACGGCGGCATGTGCACGCCCTGTACGGCTTCACCCGCTACGCGGACGAGATCGTCGACCGCACCGAGGACCTGCCGCCGGCCGAGCGCGCCGCCCGGCTGCGCGAGTGGTCGGATCGATTCGTGGCCGGGCTGCACGGTGCGTCGGTCGACGACCCGTTGCTTCCCGCGGTGCTGCACACCATCGCCGTGTTCGACCTCGACCGCGACGACTTCGCGTCGTTCCTGCGCAGCATGGCGATGGACCTGACGGTCATGTCGTACCCGACCTACGACGACCTGCTCGACTACATGGAGGGTTCAGCCGCCGTCATCGGCACCATGATGCTGCCGATCCTGGGCAGCTCCGACCCGGCCGCCGCCCGCGAGCCCGCCCGTCAGCTCGGCTTCGCGTTCCAACTCACCAACTTCATCCGGGACGTCGCCGAGGACCTCGACCGGGGCCGGACCTACCTGCCCGACGAGGACCTGGCCAAGTTCGACGTCACCCGTGACGACCTGCTCGCGGCAAAGGCCGCCGGCCGCACCACGCCACGTATCCGCGAGCTGATCGAGTACGAGGTGACCCGCGCCCAGGCCCACTACGTCGCCGCCGCGCCGGGCATCCCGCTGCTCCACCCCGCCTCGCAGGCGTGCATGCGCACCGCGTACGCGCTCTACGGCGGCATCCTCGACGAGGTGGCCGCGCAGGACTACGACGTCTTCGTCCGCCGGGCCCTGGTGCCGCAGCGGCGGCGGATGGCGGTGGCCGCGCGGGCGCTGCTCACCCCGTCCGGCACGCCGGTGCGGGTGCCCGGCCCGGCACTGGAACCGGCCCTGGCCGGATGACCGGCCGCACGGCCGTCGTGCTGTTCACCCGTGACCTGCGGGTGCACGACCACCCGGCGCTCGCCGCCGCCTGCTCCGCGTTCGACCGGGTGGTGCCGCTCTACGTGCTCGACCCGGCGCTGCGGAAGCTCTCGCCGAACCGCACCCGGTTCCTGCACCAGAGCCTGGCCGACCTGCGCGAGGCGCTGCGCAGGCGCGGTGGCGACCTGGTGATCAGGCGCGGCGACCCGGTGGCCGAGACGGTGAGGCTGGCCCGGAAGGTGGGCGCCGAGGGCGTCGGGCTCTCCGCCGACGTGAGCCGCTACGCCCACCGCCGGGAACGCCGCCTGCGCGCCGAGTGCGAGCGGCACCGGATGTTCCTGCGCCTGTTCCCCGGCCTGACCATCGTCGAGCCGGGCGCGCTGCGCCCCGGCGGCGGCGACCACTACCGCGTCTTCAGCCCCTACTTCCGGGCCTGGCAGGGCGTGCGCCTGCGGGACGAACTGGCCGCGCCGAAGCGGGTCCGGCTGCCCGACGGCCTCGACCCCGGCCGGTTGCCGGACCCACCGAAGGGCGACAGCCCGGATGCCGCCGTCGGCGGCGAGGCCGTCGCCCGGCGCCGGCTCACCGCCTGGCTGCCCACCCTCGATCGGTACGACGACATCCACGACGACATGGCCGGCGACGAGACCTCGCGGCTCAGCCCGTACCTGCGCTTCGGCTGCGTCTCGCCACTGGCCGTGGCGAACCGGGCCGGCGACCGGGACGGGCCGTTCGTCAGGCAGCTCTGCTGGCGCGACTTCTACCACCAGGTGGTGGCCGGTTTCCCCGACCTGTCCACGGTCGCCTACCGGCGCGGCGCGCGGGAGGACTGGCGCGACGACGCGCACGCGTTCGACGCCTGGGTCGAGGGGCGGACCGGCATGCCGATCGTGGACGCCGGCATGCGCCAGCTGCGCGCCGAGGGCTGGATGCACAACCGGGCGCGGCTGATCACCGCCGGCTACCTGACCAAGCACCTCGGGCTGGACTGGCGGCCCGGCCTGGAGGTCTTCTTCCGCCGGCTGCTCGACGGCGACCGGGTCAACAACTCGGGCAACTGGCAGTGGGTGGCCGGCACCGGCAACGACACCCGGCCGTACCGCGGCTTCAACCCGGTACGGCAGGCCGAGCGCTACGACCCCGACGGCGCGTACGTGCGACGCTGGGTGCCCGAGCTGGAGCCGGTGGCGGGCAAGGCGGTGCACCAGCCGTGGCGGCTGCCCGACGAGACCCGCCGCACGCTCGACTACCCGCCGCCGCTGGAGGTGCCCGGCGCCGACCCGGTCTGGCTCCGCTGAAGCCGCCCGCTGGCTCGCGCGGACGGAAAGCGCCGCCAAGGTCGTCGCCCGCGCACGATACGAACGCCGCTGGCGCGGACCTCCGTGCCGGCAGGGCCGTCGGCCTGCTGCGACAACGGCACGAGCGCTGCTGCAAGGCCGGGTGGTGGCGCGGCTGCGCGGCGCGTCGGGGCTCGGCTTCCTCGGTGACTGCCAGTGATGCGTGCCCTGCCGAAACCTTCCACCTCCGATCCCCTTTGCTCTGCAGCCATATCCGCAGCGGTCGCGGAGCGTGATCACCTCTGCCCCGCGCGGTTTTCGGACCTGCGAGGAAATCCCTGCTCAGGGCGGTGCTGCGTCGATGGCTGCAGAGCAAAGTCGGAAAAGGGACCGCAGGGCCGCCCGGCCAGCCGAATGCGCTGTGTGACGAAGCTCCGATATTACCGAACGTGACGGTCGGTCAGAGGCAGGAGTGCAGCACCTCGGTCAGCTCCTCCACCCGGTCGTGGTCGGCGAGCCGCGCTGTCGCGTACGCGAAGGTGTAGCCCCGCCCGGGGTCGGCCCAGGCGCTGCTGCCGCCGATTCCGCCCATGCCCCAACTGCCGTCCGGCTCCCACTGCATGCCGAGCGTCCAGTTCACCGGCCGCTCCAGCAGCAGGTCCGGGCCGGAGTACTGCACCCGCGTCGCCTCCGCGACCAGTTCCGGGCTGAACAGGCATACCCCGTCCAGGGTGCCGCCGGCGAGCAGGCCCGCGTACAGCCGGGCGAGCCCGGCGGCGGTGGCGTGCAGGTTCACCGCCGGAATCTCGGCGGCCCGCCACAGGTCGCTGTTCACCATCGCCACGTCGCGCCCGCCCGGCGGATTGTCCAGCGCACGCGCCCACAGCGAGCCCGGCTCGCCGCCCGCCCGGTCCGGCCAGGCCGGATCGCCGTACGACAGGTCGGCGCACCGGCGGCGGTCGGCGGCACCCAGGCCGAACGCCAGGTCCAGGCGCCACGGGCCGGCGATCTCCTCGGCCAGGAACCGGCCCACCGAGCGCCCGTCCACCCGGCGGACCAGCTCGCCCACCAGGTGCCCGTACGTCCAGGCGTGCTCGGCCGCGACGGTGCCCGGCGTCCACTCCGGCTCGGCCGTCGCCAGGTCGGCGCAGAGCAGGTCCCAGTCGGCGATCGCTTCGGCGGGCCGGGGCACCGGGAAGGCGGGCAGCCCGGCCGTGTGGGCGAGCACCTGCCGCACCGTGGCCGGGGCGCGGAATCCCGGCCAGTACGCGGACACCGGCGCGTCCAGGTCGACCCGGCCCCGGTCGACGAGCAGCAGCAGGCAGAGCGCCACCACCGGCTTGCCGGTCGAGTAGACGTCGACCAGTGTGTCCGGCCGCCACGCGCGGTCCGCCCCCGCCACCGGGACGACCGCGCCGGGCGGGACCTCCGCCGACGTGCCGCCCACCAGGTCGATCACCGGTACGCCGTCGTGCCACACCGCCAGCGACGCGCCGGTCTCCCGGCCGGTGGCGAACAGGTCGTGGAAGCAGTCCCGGACCGGGGCGAAGCGCGCGTGCATGCGGCCACGGTAGGCGGTCGCCCTCGTCAGCGGCGCGGGAATTCGGGCCCGGTGCGGTGGCCGGTGTCCCGAACGTACGGAATGCTTGCGGAATGGCGGAGCCGGAGCTGGTGGATGTGGTCGTTGTCGGGCTCGGCGTCGGCGGCGAGGAGGTGGCCGGGAAGCTCGCCGAGGCCGGCCTCACAGTGGTCGGCATCGAACGGGACCTGGTCGGCGGCGAGTGCCCCTACTGGGGGTGCGTGCCGAGCAAGATGATGATCCGCGCGGCGAACGCGCTGGCCGAGGCGCACCGGGTGAACGAGCTGGCCGGGTCCGCCCAGGTGCGGCCCGACTGGGCGCCGGTGGCGAAGCGGATCCGGGCCGAGGCCACCGACACCTGGGACGACAAGGCTGCGGTGGACCGGTTCACGGGCAAGGGCGGCCGGTTCGTCAGGGGCAGCGGGCGGCTCGACGGCCCGAACCGGGTACGCGTCGGCGACCAGGTCTTCGAGGCGCGCTACGGGGTGGTCCTCGGCACCGGCACCCGGCCGTCGGTCCCGCCGATCGACGGGCTGGCCGACACGCCGTACTGGACGAATCACCAGGCCATCGAGGTCGAGGAGCTGCCCGCGTCGCTGCTGGTGCTCGGCGGCGGCGCGATCGGGCTGGAACTCGCGCAGGTCTTCGCCCGGTTCGGCGTCCGGGTGACGGTCATCGAGGCGGCCGACCGGGTGCTCGCAGTCGAGGAGCCGGAGGCGTCCGCGCTCGCCGCCGACGCGCTGCGCGCCGACGGGGTGGAGATCCACACCGGGGTCAGGGCCGGCCGGGTCGGCCACGACGGCGGCGCGTTCACCGTGTATGCCGACGGCGCCGAGTTCACCGGCGAGAAGCTGCTCGTGGTGACCGGCCGCAGGGCACACCTGGAGGAGCTGGGCCTGGACACCGTCGGGGTGGACGCCGGGCAGCGCTACCTGCCGGTGAACGACCGGATGCACGTCACCGGCGGGATCTGGGCGGTCGGCGACCTCACCGGCGAGGGCGCGTTCACCCACATCGCCATGTACCAGGCCGGCATCGTGGTGGCCGACGTACTCGACCACATGCGGCGTACCAGGGGCGGCCCGGACGCCAGCGGCACCGCGAGTGTCGTCGGCGGCGCGGCCGGGGTGGTCAGCGCGGTCGGCGGCGCGATGAGCGCGGGCGGCTCGACCGCCGCGCCCGGCAGCGTCCCGGTCGCCGACTACCGGGCGCTGCCCCGGGTCACGTTCACCGACCCCGAGGTCGGCGCGGTCGGCCTCACCGAGCAGCAGGCCCGCGAGCGCGGCGTCAACGTCCAGGTCGGATACGCCGACCTCACCTCGTCGGCCCGCGGCTGGATCCACAAGACCGGCAACGCCGGGTTCATCAAGCTGATCGCCGACGCCGACCAGGGCGTCCTCGTCGGTGCCACCTCGGCCGGGCCAGCCGGTGGTGAGGTGCTCTCCGCGCTCGTCGTGGCGGTGCACGCGGCGGTGCCGATCAGCCAGCTCCGGCACATGATCTACGCGTACCCGACGTTCCACCGCGCCATCGAGGACGCGTTGCGCGCGCTGAAGTGACGCCTCAGCCGGCCGGCGCACCGTGCCGGCCGGCCCCGGCGGCGAACCGGCCGGCGCCGCGTACCCCGTCCGCCGCCAGCGACTCCAGACCGTAGGCCAGCTCGGCCGCCATCGCCTCCGGCTCCGGCAGCCCCGTGCCGTCGAGCACCGCGGCCCGGTCGTTGCGCAGGCACGTCTGCGGAGACCGGGCGATCCCGGCGGCCAGCTCCTCGGCCGCCGCGCGGGCCTCACCCGGCGCGACCAGCCGGTTGACCAGACCCATCGCGTACGCCTCGTCGGCGCCCACCGGGCGGCCGGTGAGGATCAGGTCCATCGCGCGGCTCTCGCCGATCAGCCGGGGCAGCCGGGCCGTCCCGCCGTCGATCAGCGGTACGCCCCACCGGCGGCAGAACACGCCAAGCGTGGCATCCGACTCGGCGACCCGCAGATCGCACCAGAGTGCCAGCTCCAGCCCGCCGGCGACCGCGTACCCGGAGATCGCGGCGATCACCGGCTTGGACAGCCGCATCCGGGTGGGGCCCATGGGCCCGTCGCCGTCGGGCTCGACGCGGTTGCCGCGTGGCGTGCCGACGGCCTTGAGGTCGGCGCCGGAGCAGAACGTGCCGCCCGCGCCCCAGAGCACGGCGACCGCCGCGTCCGGGTCGGCGTCGAACGCGCGGAACGCGTCGGTGAGCGCCCGGGCGGTCGGCCCGTCCACGGCGTTACGTGCCTCGATCCGGTCCAGGATCACAGTGGTCACGGCACCGGTGTGCTCGACGCGTACCCCCATGGGCTCAGCATGCCCGCGACGCACCTGCGAGGGAATTCCCGGGCGTCCGGTTTGGGGGCTCTCCTGCCGGGAAGTCGGAACGGGTGCGCGAACTACTGACGAAGATCGAACAGGCCACCGGTCTCGACCGGGTGGGCGACCGGTTGCAGCGCGCCGTCCAGGGCACGCTGCGTTCCCAGCGCGTACGCGACGCGCTGCACGGCGTGTGGCTCGGCCATCCGCTGCACCCCGCGATGGTGCAGGTGCCGGTCGGCGCCTGGATCTCCGCCGCCGTGGTGGACCTGCTGCCCGGCCAGCGCCGGGCCGCCACCGCGCTGGTGGGTCTCGGTACGGTCAGCGCCGTGCCCGCCGCGCTCGCCGGGCTCAACGACTGGGCCACGCTCTCCCGCGACCAGCGTCGGGTCGGGCTGGTGCACGCCGCAGCCAACACGGTCGGCCTGGCGTTGTTCGCCGGCTCGCTGGCGGCCCGGCTCAACGGGCGGCACGGCCTCGGCCGGGCGCTGTCCTATCTGGGGCTGTCCGCCGCGAGCGGCGGGGCGTACCTGGGCGGGCATCTCGCGTACAAGCAGGGCGCCCAGGCCAGCCAGAGCGTCTCCGAGCTGCACCTGATCAGCGATGGCTGGCACCGGGTCGGCGACCTGGGTAGCCTGCCCCGGCACGAGCTGGTGACCAAGAAGATCGACGACGTCTCGGTGCTCCTCTACCGGGACGGCGACGACGTCACCGTGATGCTGGAGCGCTGCCCGCACCAGAGCGGCCCGCTCGGCGAGGGCAAGGTGGAGCAGATCGACGGCCACCCCTGCGTGGTCTGCCCCTGGCACGGCAGCGCGTTCCGGCTCGACGGCGGCGAGGTGGTGCACGGCCCGGCCGCCAACGACCAGGTCGTGCTGCCCACGCGCGTGGTGTCCGGCCAGGTCGAGGCCCGGCTGCCCTGAGTCAACCCCGCCGGTGCCGCCCGCTCGACAGCGCGCGGGCGGGCGCCGGCCGCTTGCGCAGCCCGAGCAGCGCGCCTATCTGCGCGCCCACGATGCTCGCCACGGCCAGCACCGCGGAGATGGCGAGCGGCCGGTTGATGCCCTCCTCGGCCGTGGCCCGGGACGCTCCCGCCGACATGGCCGGCGGCTGACCCACGGGTGCCTCCACGGTGGGCGTCGCGTCCCGCGGCGTGGGCTTGGGCTTCGCCTTCGGAGTGGTCGACGAGGCGCCGCCCCCACCCGGCTTCGCCGGCGCCGTCTCGGCCGGTTTGGTGACCACGATCCGTCCGGCGGCGTGCCGCCGGGCACCCGAGTCCGTCGCGTCCTCCGGCAACGTGATGAGCTGACCCGGGCGGATCCGGTCCGGGTCGGTGAGCCGGTTCAGCCGGGCCAGTTCCCGGTAGCGGTCGAAGTCGTCCAGATAGCGATCCGCCACCTCGCCCAGGTAGTCGCCCTTCGCCACCCGGTACACGGCCGGATCCCCGGCCTTCGACGCGGCCGGGGCTGGTCCTGCGGCACCTGGCGCTGCGACGGCCGGCGAGGTGACTGCGGAAGCGGCGACGGCCGGGGCGACGACCGCCGGGGCGGTGAGCGCGGCGGCACTCGCCGCGGCCGGGCTCGCGGCCAGGATCAACGCGACCGAACCCACGAGCGCGGCGGCCGCCTTCTGCTGGCGACCCATGCCCGGGAGCTTCGGCGCCGGTCGGTGTACCACCGCCGCACACAGTTCCACCAGCACGGAGAACGCGAACGTCGCCCAGCCGAACCAGCCCACCACCGCAAGCGCCCGCAGGAACAGCTGACCATCGTCGCGGCTGGTCAACGCCGTACCGATCTCGGTCAGCGTGGGCAGATGGTCCGGCAGCGGGTTGCCGGCGAACGCCAGCAACGCGATCGGGCCCCCGGCCAGCACACCGACGAGCACGACGAGGGCGCCGAGCCCGGTGAGGACCTGGCCGGCGCGGCGGACGGGGGAGCGTCGGAGTGCACCCATGGCGGCCTTCCTTCCTACGGTGGTCCGGTGAGCGCCCGGGCGGTGGCCTCACCGGTGACGGTGGCGGTCTTCGACGCGCCGAACAGGCCGAGCAGATCCCGGCGGTAGACGATCCGCACGTGGACCTGGATCTGGGTCTCGGCGCCGACCACGGGAAAGTCGACCTCGTGGTCGTGGACGCCGCCCGCGGCGTCGAGGTAGTCGGCCACGGCCGCGCGGGCGGCGACCTGGTCGATCCGTTTCGGGCCACCCTCGATGGCGCGGGCCCGGTCGATCATCTGGCCGCCGCTGCGGGCCGCCTCGGCGGCCAGGTTGTCCGCGCGTTGCAGGGCGCGTAGCTGCCCGGCGCCGTCGTAGGCGAGGCTGATGACGGCGAGCACACCCGTCATCGCCACGGCCAGGAACAGGCTCACCCGGCCGCTCTCCGCGCCGTGCCGCCCGGTCATCCGCGACTCCGGTACGTGTCCAGCGGCGAGGTGAAGCTCGCCGAGACGGTCTTGCCGCCGGGCACACCGGGCAGGCCGGGGGCGCTCAGGTCGTCGAAGGAGACGGTGCAGGTCACCGTGACCGTCACTGTCGCCGGCACGCCGGCGGCGCTCTCGTACGCGGCGGCGAAGCTCGTCGTCTTGCCGGCCACCGAGCCGGCCAGCTCCAGTTGCGGCGGACCGGCGCAGTTGAGCGCGGCCCAGCCGAGTTGGTCCCGGGCCGCCACCTCGGCGGCCTCCTCACCGTCGTCGGCGTTGCGGGCGAGCGAGGCGGCCCGGGCGGCGTCGTGGGCGGCCGACTCGACCGCCTCGTCCGCGACGGCGGTGCGCCCGGCCACTCCGGCCAGCACCATCAGCCCGATGAAGGCGGGGGCGAGCACCGCCACCTCGATCGAGACGGAACCGCGCTCGCGTCGCCGCCCGGCGCTCATCCGGTGGTCCACCGTTCGGCCGGGCCGCGCGCGGTCTGCGTGACCTCGAACGAGACGCCCGGGACGACGGACAGGGACCGCCCCCGCACCGTGCAGGTGACAGCGGTCTCGGTCTCCTCGCAGGTCGGTCCGGTCTTCTCCCAGCCGACGAGCCAGTCCCCGGAGCGTTTCAGGAAGCTGGTCGCCCGTTCCCGGCCGGCGTCCGGCCCGGCGTCGATGGTGCGCTGGGCGTTCACCCCGGTCTGGGCTGCGTTGAGCGCTGTGGACCGGGCGACGAACCAGACCGCGACCTGGATCGAGCCGAACAGCAGCACCAGGATCACCGGCATCACCACCGCCAGTTCGACCGGGTTGGCACCCCGCTCGCCCTCGGCCAGGCGGGTACGCAGGGCAGCGGCGATCCGCCCCGGACCGGGCGGGCCGGGGGGCCGGCCGGCGGACGCCGGCCGGCTCCGGACCGTACGGGCGGGGCGGGGCATCACTCCGCGCCCGGCTCGACGTGGTCCGGGATGGCGTCCATCCAGTCGTTGGCCTTGGCCAGGGCGACAGCGGTGACCGCCATGGCGACCGCGACCAGGCCGAAGATGATGACGGCGGTCGGCACCGGGCTGTCGCCCCGCTCGCCGTCCCGTCGCAGCTCGGCGAGGCGGCTTCGGGTTGCCACATACAGGTAGGTCAAGAGGTACATGGTCGTCTCCTTCGCGGGATGGGGTTCACAGACGGGCGAGGAACGGATAGATGGCGAAGCCGAGCAGGACGAACACCAGCAGCGAGCCGGGGATGTCCAACTTGCTGGTCACCCCCTCGGCGCGGGCCAGGTTGTCGGTGCGGATCTGGTCGCGCAGCGAGTCGGCACGGGACCGCAACGTCTCGTGCACCTGGGCGCCCTCGCTGCCGGAGGAGCGCATGATGGCGCCCACGTCGCCCAGCTCCGGGATGCCGATCCGCTCGGCCAGCTCCTGCAACTCGTCCCACGGCGAGTGCATCTGGAGCTGGGCGAGCCGCAGCGCCTCCCGGATCCGGTCGAAGACCCAGCCGTCGCAGACCGCCGCCGCGCGCTCCAGCGACTGCACCGGGCCGTGCGCGGCGGAGAGCTGCAACGCCACCAGGTCGAGGTAGGTGCAGACCGCCTGCCGGAACTCGTCCCGGGCGGCGTCCGCCTTGACCAGCACCGAGCGGTGCGCGAGCAGGGCGGCCACGAGCGCCAGGCCCAGGCTGGCCAGCACGGGTACGGCCATCGGCAGCGCCACCCCGCCGACGAAGAGCACTGCCGAGGCGACCGCCGGGGTGGCGAATCCGACGAGCGCGGAGAGCAGGACGGACAGCGCGTACTGCTCGGGGGTGCGGTCGAGCAGGGCCAGTTGCCGGTGCGGCGGGCGCAGCCAGCGGGCGAACCCGCCGAGCCAGTCCGGCCCGGCACCGGCGGCCGGGGCCTGGCCGGGCGGCTGGTGCAGCCGGCGCAGCGCCGGGCCGAGCGCCGGAGTGGCGGGCAGCGCCTCGCGTACCACCAGGAACAGCCCGAGCCCGATCGCACACCCGCCGACCACCGCGACGGCCATCTGCCAGTTGAGTGCGCTCACGCGATCGCCTCCTCCAGGTCGGGCGCCGGCAGGAAGCGCGCCGGCCGGGGCGGCTGGCTCATCGAGCGCACCCAGACCAGCAGGCCGACGAACGCGGCACCGAGGACCGCCATCACGAGCTGGCCGGTCACCGTGCCGTAGGGACGGATGTAGTCGCTGTTCACCAGCCCGTACGCGAGCGTCGCCAGCGTCATGCCGGTGAGGAAGCGGACCGCGAACCGGGGCTGGGTGCGCTTCGCCTCGACCTCGCGCCGGGTCGTCACCTCGGCCGAGGCGGCGGTGGCGATCGACCCGAGCACGTCGCCGAGGCGCTCCCCCCGATCGGTGAGGTGCAGGATCAGCGCGGCCACCACCTGGTCGGCGACCGGGTCGGCGATCTCGTCGGCGAAGGCGAGCAGCGCGGAGCGGGCCAGCCAGCCGGCCTGGAGGCGGGCGGCGAGCGTGCGTACCTCCTCCTGGATCTCCTCCGGCGCGGTGGCGATGGTGCCGATGATCGCCTGTTGGAGGCCCTGACCGGTGGCGGAGATGTCCTTGAGTCGCCGGGTCCACTCGCCTACGGCTTCGACCCGCGCGATGGCCCGCTGCTCGGCCCGACCGACGGCGAACAGCCACGGCACGCCCGGCACCGCGAGCGCCACCAGCAGGCCGACCACCGGCAGCCCGGTGAGCAGGAACGCCAACGCCCCGGCCACCACTGCGGCGCCGAGCAGGAACTGGTAGCGGCGCTGGTCGGCGCGGCTCGCGCCGGACCCGGTCCAGAGCCGGCTCAGGCCCGGCCGGGCGCCCGGTGCCGGGCCCGGTGGACGGCGGGTGCCGACCAGTGCCACCACGGTCAGCACCAGCCCGGCCACGCACGCGGCACCGGAGACCAGGGCGATCAGTTCGATCTGTGTCACGCCCGGCCCCCGTTCGGCCGCGCGCCGAGGCGGGTGTGCCGGGGCCGCCGCCACGCGCCCACGCCGGCCTCGACGAACCGGGTGAGCAGGCGGGCGTCGTAGCCGACTCGCAGCAGCTGGTCGCGGATGCGTTCGGGCAGGTGGCGGGGGACCGCGCGGCCGTCCGGCCCGGGACCGAAGACGGTCGTCGTGGTGATCCGGTTGCCCTCGCCGACGCCGATGACCTCCTCGACGTGTGAGACGAACCGGTACTTACGCCCGCCGATGGCGGTCTCGTCCTCGACCGTGACGTAGACGATCAGGTCGAGCGCGTTGCCCGCCATGCGGCGGGCCTGGTCGACTGTCATCTCCCGGCCGTGCGACAGCGCCAGCTCGATGATGCGTTCGCTCACCCCCGAGGGGGTACGCGCGTGGATGGTGCACATCGACCCGCGGCTGGTGGTCATCGCCTGGAGCATCGGCACGATCTCCCGGGACCGCACCTCGCCGACGATGATCCGCAGCACGCCCATGCGCAGCGACACCGGGATCAGGTCGGCGATGCTCACCTCACCCGCCGGCCGCCCGTCCGCGCCGCGCTCGCCGTGCCCCTCCCGGGACTCGAAGCTCATCACCGCCCGGTGCTTGTGCCCGCGCCGGGCGGGCAGCAGTTCCCGGCTCTCCTCCAGCAGCACGTACGGCTCGTCGGCCGGGATCTCGTCCATCAGCGCACGGATGATCGTGGTCTTCCCGGCCCCGGCGAGCCCGGCGACCATGATGTTCAGCCCGGCGCGCATGGACGCGCGGAGGAAGTCGCGCAGCAGCGGATCGATCATCTCGTCCAGGTCCGGCCGGGTGCCCGTGATGTCCTCCAGGCTGACTTCGAGCGTGTTGTGCTTGCGGATCACCGCGTACGGGCGGTGGCTGACCAGGAACACGGCGGCGAGCCGGCTGCCGTCCGGTAGTTGCAGGTCGAGCGTGGGCTTCGAGGTGGACAGGGACCGCTCGGTGGCACCCGCGCGGCGGGCCGCCGCCTGGAGGATCTCCACCAGCTCGTCGTCGGTCTCGGCGATCGGCTCGGCCCAGTCGACGCCGCCGCCGTGCCGGGTGACGCGTACCTGGTCGCAGCCGAGGATGTGCACCTCCTCGATGCTGTCGTCGACGAGCAGCGTCTGGAGCCGGCCCAGCCCGACGAGTTCGGCGGTCACCTGGTCGAGCAGCAGCCGTTCCTCGTCCGCGGCCATCGGCGTGCCGGACCGGCGTACCGAGTCGGCGTACGCGGAGACCACGGCGACCGCCAGCCGGGCGCGCTCGACCTCCTCGGCGTCGGCGTCGAACTCGCGTCCGCGCTGCCAGTGGGTGAGCCGTTCGCTCAGTTCCCGGCGCAGTTCGCGGACCACGGCGAAGTCGACCCGGGGGCGCGGCGGTGGCGCCGGCGCCGCGGCCGGTGCCGGACCGGGGACGTGGTGCCGGCCGTTCGGCGGGGCGAGCGGCGGGACCGTGGAGAGGACGCCCGGCTGCTGTCCGCGTGGGTCGTGGGAGACCGGCTCAAACCGCACCGGGCACCCCCGGCGCACTCGACGCGGTCACCGCGCGCGGTGAGGTCGCCCCGGGCCAGGCGAGCCGGGCCCGCCGCCGGTCCAGCAGCGCCCGGACGGGCACCTCAAGGGCGCCGGCCGCGCGCATCAGCGGCCGGTTCGCCCGTACGGTGCCGCCGTGGCCGAGCACCTCGGCGGTACGCGGGTCGTGCGGCAGGCGGGCGATCACCGGTAGCCGCAGCACCTTGCTGATCTCGCTGGTGCCGTGCCCGTCGCCGACCACAAGCAGCCGCAGCGTGCCGGGCGGTACGCGGTGCTCGGTGAGGTCCCGCTCGATCGCGCGGGCGGTGGCCTGGGTGGCGGAGAGGTCGGGCAGGTGCGCGCGGGTGACCAGCAGCACCACCGCGGCGGCCCGCAGCAGCGGCCACGGTGGACCGCCGACCGCCAGCCGGCCGCAGTCGACGAGCACGTCGTACGGCGGTTCGCCCCGTTCCAGCCCGACGAAGTAGTCGGCGAAGCGCTGCCAGAGCGGGATGACGCTGCCGGCCTGGGCCGGGTCCACCACGCCCGGCAGCAGCAGCCGCTCGCGGCGCGGCGCGTCCAGGTCGACCAGCTGGGACCAGAACGCGCGCTCCAGGCTGCCGTCGCGCAGCTCGCCCACGGCGAGTTCGCCGATGCCGCGCGGGCCGTCCAGCGCCCCGCCGAGGTAACCGGCGAGGATCGAGCCGCCCGCCGGGTCGCACTCGGCCAGCACGAGCCGCCGGTGCCAGCTCAGCGCGGCGGCGAGTGCCGCCGTGGTGACGCCCGGCGAGCCCTTCGCCGAGACCAGGGCGATGATCGCCATCAGGCCGCCTCGGTGAGGACGAGCGCGATCCGGTCGTCGGCGGCGAGCGCCACGACCGCCGGCACGTCCCGTACGGTCAGCGCCAGGTAGACCACCACGTCGCCGCTCTGCGGCGTGACGCTGTCGATCACCGTGCCCTCGAACCGGGTCCCGCCGCCGCGCGCGGCGTCGGTGCTGTTGGTGCTTCTGCTCGGCGTGCTGACCAGCAGGACCTTGTCGCCGGGGTGCAGCTTGCGGGCCGGCACCTGCTTGGGTTTGAGCCCCAGCGCGATCTGCTGCTGACCGGGGCCGAGCAGCGGGGCCTCGGTGAGCTGCGCCGCCGTGAGCAGCGTGCCCGGGGTGAGCCGGACGGCCGCCCGCAGTCCCAGCACCTCGTCCATCCGGTCGGCGGGTACGGGCCGGAGTTCGCGGCCGCCGGAGACGCGTACCGGCACCAGGTCGTCGGCGGTCAGTTGCCGTCCCACGTCGACCGGCCGGGCCACGGCCAGGTACGTGCCGGTGGAGCGGACCGACGTGACGGCGAACGCCGCGCCCAGCCCGCCGAGGGCGATCAGCAGGACCGCCAGGCCGAGCAGGCCGGGCCGGACGCGTCGTTGCCGGACCACCTTCGGCGGGGCGACCGGCGCCTCCACCGGGGATCCGTTACGGGCTGCCACCACACTCATCGGGTCACCACCTGAAGCTCGTTGATCTGTACCGGGATGACGCCGCTGGACCGGCTCTGGGCGATCACGCCGCTCTCCCCGCCGCCGGACCACTCGACGGTCCAGAACGTGGTGGCGCTGACCCGGTAGGTGCCCGCCTTCGGATAGCCCTGGTCGAGGCCGCAGTCGGGTGAGGCGGAGCCGGCGTTCGGCCCGTCGGCCCGGTACGGCGTGCCCGGCCCGTGGCAGGTGACGTCGATGTCGTCGGACATGTGCCAGACGATCCGGTCCACCCTGGCGGTGATCTCCACGGTCAGCCCCCGGTCGGAGGCGGAGGCGGACAGCGGCCCGAAGTACGAGGCACCCGGGCTGGCCCACATCCAGACCGGCAGCCCGACCAGGCCCGGTCCCTGGCTGCGCCGGGGCGCGACCGAGGCGCGTGGCGGGAGCAGCGAGATCGACGCCAGCGCGCGGCGGGCCAGTTCCTCCGGGTCCGGCGGCGTGCCGTAGCCGGGCGGCGGGGCGTCCAGGAGTGCCTGGCGCATGCTGCCCGTGTCGCCGCCGTTGCAGGTCAGTTGGTACCACTGCTTGCCGGGAGGCGCCTCGTCCTGCGGCTCGGCGAGCTTGTAGTAGCAGCCGTCGGCGTTGTTGAACCAGCCGAGCGCCTCGTTGTAGCAGGGGATGGCGCGGCCGTTCCACTGGCACTTCGCGGTGCCGCCGCCGTTGCCGCCCCCGCCGCCGTTGTCCCCGCCGCCACCGGGGCCACCCGGCCCGCCCGGGGTGCCGGGGTCGTCGTCCCAGACGTCGCAGTCGGTCTGCTCCGGCGGGCACGAACCGCCCGGGTCGGCGGCGCGCACGGGTGCGCCGGCGAGCGTCAGCAACGCGGCCAGGCCGGCGGCGAGCAGCAGCCGGCGGGACGTCCCGGCCCGGGTCGGCCGGGCCGGGACACCCCTTCCTCCCCAGGTCAACACGGCTGGTCCTGGTGTGCGCTGCCGCCGTTGATCAGCCACCGGCCGTCCGGGAAGCGGACCGCCGTGGCGGTGGCCAGGTAGCGCCCGCCGCGGGTGCCCGGTACGGCCTTGCGGTCCTTGGCGTAGACGAGCCGGTAGCCGCTCGAGTCCAGGCAGTCCTGGATCTCGACGGTGGGTGGGCGGGCGGCCAGGTCGACCGAGACGACCTCGGGGTCGGAGAGCAGTTTCCCGGTACGCATCGCGCCGTGCTCCTTCGCGTCGAGAATCGCCATTCGCACCCGGGTCAGCAGCGGGTCAGCCAGAAATCGGGTCAGAGCGGGATGGGACGGATCGCTGCGCGCACTGGCCGCCCGGGACGCGTCGAGATAGCCGGAATATGCGGTCAGAGCCGCTTTTCCGGCCGCGTTCTCCTCGGCGCTGGAATGGGTGGCGGGGGCGGCGGCACGGCCGGCCAGGGGCCCGGTGGCCGCCTCCGGCTCGGTGCAGCAGCCGGCCGAACCGACCGTCAGCGTGAGGCTGAGCAGGAAGATTTTCCATCGGCGGGAGTGCCGTGTGCGCAACGCCGATCCTCCTCGGTGCCGGCCCGGGGCGATCACGCCGACCTGCTCCGGGCATGCGGAAGCGCGCCCGGAACTGTCACTCCGGGCCCCCGTCGCCACCACTGGTATTTACCTGTACTGATCACTGCGGATTCGGTGCCTGGTGCCTACGACGCCAATTGATCGGGGGTTGCGTCGTACCCAAGGGGCGAGCATAGGCTCACGTCCGCCGATGCAACAGAGGTAATTCACGTGAACACGGTGAGTGAAGACGGGAGGTGGTGGTCGGTGTGTGTCACCACGATGACGAGTGGGCTTCGGCGGGGCTTCGAGCCGGATGGCGTGTGCTCGCCCGTACACGCCGCGGCGGTGGTGACGAGCCGCCGGTATGGGTGGGGAGGGTGCCGCTCGTCCGATCCGTCCCGCCGATCCGCCCGGCGCCTGCCCCGGCTCGGCGCGGTCTCCGGCGCGTCGCGTCAGGTGCACGTGTGGCGTGCAACCGTCACATCGCAAGATGAACCAGAATCACTCTGCGTACTCGGTGATGGAACGCACGGCGATCGAACGGGAGGGCCGGCATGATGGCGGAGCGGGTGCGGTGTACCGGATCGGTGGTCGACGCCGGGCTCCCGGCCGCCCTCGCCGTCGTACCCCTGCTCCGGCTGGCGGTGGCGCGCTACTCCGTACCGCAGGGGTGTCCGGACCGGACGGCGTGCGACGGCTGCGGCGCCCCGATCGGGCTGGACCGGCCGCTGCCGGCGCTCGGGCCCGCCGCCCGCTGCCCCGGCTGCCGGGCCCGGGTCGGCGCGCCGCCCGCGGTGGTGGAGGTGGCGCTGCTGTTCGCGGTGGCGGTGCCGCTGTTCGCCGGCGGTGCGCCCGCCGCGCGGCTGGCGCTGGCGTGGTGGCTGGTCTGGGCGGTGCCGATGACGATCGTGGACGCGATGGCGCACCGCCTGCCCGACCGGCTCACCTGGCCGTCCGCCGCAGGCGTGTGGGCACTGCTCGGGGTGGCCGCGCTGACCGGTCCGGGAGCGGGCCCGTGGGTACGCGCCGTCCTGGCCGGTCTGGCGCTGGCCGGCGGCTTCGCCGCGACCACGCTGCTGTTCGGGCGGCGCGGCTTCGGCCTCGGCGACGCCAAGCTGGCGCTCGGCGCGGGCGCGCTGCTCGGCTGGTACGGCTGGCCGGCGCTGGTGACCGGGCTGGTGTTCGCGCTCGCCCTGGCCGGGCTGGCCGGGGTGGTGCTGCTCGCCGCCCGGCGGGTCCGCTGGTCCGGGCACCTGCCGTTCGGGCCGTTCCTGGTGCTCGGCACCGCCGCCGCGATGGTGCTCGTCACCGTGTGATCGGCCACCCGCGGGTGCGGGCGGGTTCGCCACGGGTATCGGAGTCCCAGCCACCTCCCAGCCGGGTCTGGTTCGGTGGCGGTCCAGGCTTCGGACTCGGGAGGGCACGTGTCGCACGGCGACGACGGTTGGCGGATCCGGCGCACCAGCGACGACCTGGACCGGCTGGGTGAGACCGAGTCCGTCTTCGCGCTCGCGAACGGCTGGGTGGGCTGGCGCGGGACCCTCGACGAGGGCGAGCCCTGCGGCATGCCCGGCAGCTACCTCAACGGGTTCCACGAGCAGCACGAGCTGAGCTACCCGGAGAGCGGATACGCGTTCCCGGAACTCAGCGACACCGTGATCAGCGCGCCGAACGCCGCACTGATCCGGCTCTGGGTCGACGACGAGCCGCTGGACCTGGGCACCGGCACGATCCGGCGGCACCACCAGGAGCTGGACCTGCGTGCCGGGGTGGTGCGCCGGGAGACCGAGTGGGTCTCGCCGGGCGGCCGGGGCGTGCGGATCCGCAGCACCCGCCTGGTCTCGCTGACCCGCCGCCCGGTCGCCGCGCTCGACTGGACGGCGGAGCCGCTGGACGGGCCGGTCCGGCTGCGGGCCGGTGCCGACCTGCTCGCCAACCAGCGGGTGCCGGAACGCGCCGACGACCCCCGGGCCGCCTCCGTGATCCACGATCCGCTCACCGGCGAACTCCGCCGCGAAGACGGTCTCGACGGCGTGCTCGTGCACCGGACCGGGCGCAGCGGCCAGCGGGTCGCCGTCGCCGTCGCGCACCGGATCGAGGCGCCCGGCGAGGTCGCCACCGGCACCGAGCTGACCGCCGACCGGTTCCGGCTGGCGCTCACCGGCCCGGTACGCCCCGGCGAGCGCATCCGGGTCACCCGGTTCGCCGCGTACGAGTGCGCCGACGTCGACGGCACCCCGGCCGGTGAGCTGGCCGACCTGGTCGTCGCGGAGGCGGGCGCGGCCCGGGACGACGGATTCGACGCCCTGCTCGCCGAGCAGCGCGCCGCGCTCGACGCGGCGTGGGCCACCGCCGACGTGGAACTGGACGGCGACCCGGAGCTGCAACTCGCGGTGCGGTTCTCGGTGTTCCACCTGCTCCAGTCCGGCCGCGCCGACGGCGACCGGACCATCCCGGCCAAGGGGCTGACCGGCAACGGCTACGACGGGCACGTGCTCTGGGACACCGAGGGCTACGTGCTGCCGGTGCTGACGTACCTGGCGCCGGAACTGGCCCGCTCGGCGCTGCGCTGGCGGCACGCCCACCTGCCGGAGGCCCGCGAGCGCGCGGCCGAGCTGCGCCTGACCGGCGCCACCTACCCGTGGCGGACGCTCAGCGGCCGGGAGTGCTCCGGCTACTGGCCGGCCGGCAGCGCGGGTCTGCACGTCAACGCGGACATCGCCGACGCGGTGCTGCGGTACGTCTCGGCCACCGGCGACACCGCCTTCCTCGCCGAGTGCGGTGCCGAGGTGCTGATCGAGACCGCCCGGCTGTGGCACGGATACGGCCACTTCGACGACGGCGGCGCGTTCCACCTGACCGGCGTCACCGGCCCGGACGAGTACTCCGCGCTGGTCGACGACAACGTCTTCACCAACCTGATGGCCCGGCGCAACCTGCGCGGCGCGGCCGACGCGGCGGAGGACTGCCCCGAGGTGGCCGCGCGGCTCGGTGTCGACGCCGCCGAGGTGGCCGCCTGGCGGGCCGCAGCCGACGCCATGTTCGTCCCGTACGACGGCAAGCGCGGCGTGCACGAGCAGTCGGCCGGTTTCACCGCGCAGCCGGAGTGGGACTTCGCCGGCACCGGCGAGGACGACTACCCGCTGCTGCTGCACTTCCCCTACCTGGAGCTGTACCGCAAGCAGGTGGTCAAGCAGGCCGACCTGGTGCTGGCCATGCTGCGCTGCCCGGGGGAGTTCACGGCCGAGGAGAAGACGCGCAACGTCGCCTACTACGAGGCGCGGACCGTCCGGGACTCCTCGCTGTCGGCGTCCGCGCAGGCGATCCTCGCCGCCGAGGTCGGGCATCTCGACCTGGCGTACGACCTGTTCGCCGAGACGGCGTTGCAGGACCTCGCGGACCTCGGCGACAAGACCGCCGACGGGCTGCACCTGGCGTCCCTGGCCGGCGCGTGGCTGGTGGTGGCGCAGGGCTTCGGCGGGCTGCGCGACGACCGGGGCGTGCTCTTCTTCGAGCCGCGGCTACCAGGGCCGATCAGCCGGCTCGCGTTCCACCTGCGCCGGCACGGGCAGCGGCTGCGGGTCACGCTCACCGAGCGGGAGGCCCGCTACGAGCTGCCGGACGCCGGGCCGGGCGACGCGGTGGAGCTGTGGCACCACGGCGAACAGCTCCGGGTCACCGGCGACGGGCCGGTCACCCGGCCGATGCCGCCGGTGCCCGACCCCGGCCCCGAGCCGCAGGCCCCGCCCGGCCGCCGTCCGGAACGGCGCGCTCAGGAGGCGGCCGGCGGCGACGACTGAGGTGGCAGGCCGGACATCCGGGCGACGACCTCTTCCAGCGCCTCGAACGCGTACGCCCAGTTGTGGCACTTGAAGCTGCGCAGCCCGGTGATCGGGGTGCGGCAGTCGGCACAGTGGACTCCGGGGATCGCGTCCGGCACCTCGGTGTTCACGTACTTGCGGTCGCCGAGGATCACCCGCGCGATCATCGTGTGGTCGTGCACGCCGTGCAGCGCGGACGCGACGATGTCGTACCAGGTGACCCGCCGGCCGCACTTCGGGCAGTCCGGGTCGTCGCCGCTGACCCACAGCGGTGCGCCGATGCTGCGCGCCGGCATGTTCAGCAGCTTCTCCAGCCGCCGTACGTCCGCCTCCGGGGTGGTCCACCGGTGCCGCCCGGGCAGCGACGCGGGCGAGTCGTAGACGGCGCGGAACACCGCCGGCTCGACCTCCACTGTCTCCCGTCCACCTGTCATCGGTACCTCCTCGCGACGGTGTATTCCCACCGTCGTACCAGGTGGGGGGCGGGATCAACCGGATCACCGACACGACGGGTCAGCGGTGTGTCGCGCAGAGTGCTAGACATCGAGGCGTGACGGAGGCTGAGAACCGACCCAATGTCGCCCGGATGTACGACTACTACCTCGGCGGCTGCCACAACTTCGCCGCCGACCGCGCCGCCGCCGAGGAGATCCTGAAGATCTTCCCGGACACCGGCGCCGCCGCGCAGAGCAACCGCGCGTTCCTGCGCCGGGTCGTGCGCTGGGCCGCCGAGCAGGGCGTACGCCAGTTCCTCGACATCGGTGCCGGCCTGCCCACCCAGGGCAACGTGCACGAGGTGGTCCGCACGGTCCGCCCCGACGCCCGGGTGGTCTATGTCGACCACGACGAGGTCGCCGTCGCGTACGCCCGGCGGCTGCTGCCTGCCGACGGCCGCACTGTCGTGCTCCAGGGCGACCTGCGGCGTCCCGCCGAGCTGCTGGCCGACCCGGCGCTGCGGGCCACCATCGACCTGTCCGAGCCGGTGGCGGTGCTGCTGCTCGCGGTGCTGCACTTCGTGCCCGACGCCGACGACCCGTACGCGGCGGTGGCGACGCTGCGCGACGCGACAGTCCCGGGCAGCGTGCTCGCGCTGTCCCACCTCACCCTGGACGGCCTGCCGACGCTGCCCACCGAGCAGGGCACGGCGATCTACCGCCGCAGCAGTTCCCCGCTCGTGCCCCGCACCCGCGACGAGGTGGCCCGCTTCCTCGACGGCTACGAGTTGGTCGAGCCGGGCCTGGTCAAGGTGGCGGACTGGCGGCCCGACGGGGAACCGCAGGCAGCGGTGTCGCACGGCTACGGCGGGGTCGGCCTCCGCCGCTGAGCCGCGCGGTCAGCCCAGGCCGCCGTGCGCGCCCCAGAGCGCGACGGCCCGGTCGGCCGCCGCCGCCACAAGCGCGGCCAGCTCGGGCCGGTCGGGCACCCGGAACGAGACGTACGCGCCCCGGCCGCCGGCGGTGGGCCGGCCGTACGCCTTCGCGGCCAGGCGCCCGTCCGGCAGCAGCCTGATGTTGAGCGTGGTCAGCGTGAACTCCTCGCCGCGCCGGGTGTCGGTCCAGCGCAGCTCCTCGGGCACCGTCACGTTGACGGCGAGGGCGCTGACGTCGGGTGGGGCGGCGCTGCTCATCGCCCGATCGTCGCACGATCGCCGGCTCAGCGGCGCAGCGTCGTCTCGCGGGTCATGTGGGACAGCTTCTCCGGGTTGCGCACCGCGTAGAGGCCGCTGATGCGGCCGTCGTCGAGGCGTACCGCGACGACGGTGTCCAGCTCACCGTCGAGGCGTACCAGCAGCGCCGGGTAGCCGTTCACCTGCGCCGGTTCCATCGACGCGACGGCGGCGACGCGGCGCCACCCACCCGCGAGCAGGCGGGCCACCTTGTCGCCGCCGCTGATCGGCCGAACGATCGCCTGCTTGATCCCGCCGCCGTCGCCCACCAGCACCGCGTCGTCGGCCAGAACGCGGAGCAGCCCGTCCAGGTCGCCGGTCTCGACCGCCCGCCGGAACGCGTCGAGCGCGTCGCGGGCCTCGGCCGCCGAGACGGTACGCCGGGGGCGGCGTGCCGCGACGTGGACCCGCGCCCGGTGCGCGATCTGCCGCACCGTGGCCGGGTTCCGTTCGACGGTCTCGGCGATCTCGTCGTAGCCGACGTCGAACACCTCGCGCAGCACGAACACGGCCCGCTCGGTCGGCGTCAGTGTCTCCAGCACCAGCAGCATCGCCATCGACACGCTCTCGGCCAGCGTCACGTCGTCCGCCACGTCGGGCGCGGTGAGCAGCGGTTCGGGCAGCCACGACCCGACGTACGACTCCTTGCGCCGCCCGAGCGTGCGCAGCCGGGACAGCGCCTGCCGGGTGGTGATCCGCACCAGGTACGCGCGCCGGTCCCGGACCGCGCCGAGGTCGACCCTGGCCCACCGCAGCCAGGTCTCCTGCACCACGTCCTCCGCGTCGGCGGCCGAGCCGAGCATCTCGTACGCGACGGTGAAGAGCAGGTTCCGGTGCGCGAGGAAGTCCTCGGTGGCCGGGTTCGCCATGACTGACTCCTTCGCCGCTCGGGTCCGTTCCCCACCAGACGCCGCCCGCCGCCGCCGTGTGACACCGGGTCGTTGTGGCGGTCCTCACCCGGCGACGCCGTCACGCCGGACGCGTCCCCGGCATCTCGTGGTCGTCAGACACCACCCCAGCAGAGAGGGCGCCACCATGCAGACCCGATTCAACCTGTTCGACAACCCGGTCTCGGCGACGTTCATGAAGCGCTTCGCCGGCGCGGGCCTGGTGATCCACCAGTCGTCGCTGCCCCGCACCGTCCAGGAGTTGGTGTCGCTGCGGGCCAGCCAGATCAACGGCTGCGGCTGGTGCATCGACATGCACACCAAGGAGGCGGTGGCCGGCGGCGAGAGCGCGGTCCGGCTGAACCTGGTCGCCGCCTGGCGTGAGTCGACGGTCTTCACCGAGGCCGAGTGCGCGGCGCTGGCGTTCGCCGAGGAGGGCACCCGGCTCGCCGACGCCCACCAGGGCGTGTCCGACGAGACGTGGGAGCGGGTACGCAAGCACTACGACGACGACCAGATCGCCGCGCTCGTGTGCCTGCTCGGGTTGATCAACGCGGCGAACCGGTTCGCGGTGCTCGTGCACCAGCGCGGCGGCTCGTACGAGCCGGGGATGTTCGCGGCGGCCCTGAGCTGAGCGCGGCCGTCACCGCAGGTTCCAGAAGAACGACCGGACGTCGTCGACGAACAGCTCCGGCACCTCCAGGGCGGCGAAGTGACCGCCCCTGTCGAACTCGCTCCACTGCCGGATCGTGTACGTCAGCTCGGCGATCGGGCGTACCGGCCGGGTGATGTCGTGCGCGAACACGGCCACCCCGAGCGGGGGCGGGCAGGGTGCGGGCGGGCCACCGAACGCGCTCTCCCGCACCAGCCGCGCGGACGAGGCGGCGGTGCCGGTGAGCCAGTAGACCGAGACGTCGGTGAGGACGCGATCCACGCTGACGGCCGACCCCGGGTCGGTCCACTCGGTGAACTTCTCGGCGATCCACGCGAGCTGCCCGGCGGGTGAGTCGTGCAGCGCGTACGACACGGTCTGCGGACGGCTGGCGTAGAGCACCTGGTGGGGGTGCCGCTGCGTCCTGAGCCGCATGATCCGGGCCAGCCGGTCCCGGTCCTCGCTGGACAGTCCGGCCTCGCCGGTCCAGCCCGGTGGCGGGGGCGTGGGCAGGTAGTTGAGGTGGACGCCGACGACGTGCTCCGCGTCGATGCCGCCGAGCCGGGTGGAGATGACCGAACCCCAGTCACCGCCCTGTGCGCCGTACCGCCGGTAGCCGAGCCGGCGCATCAGCTCGGCCCAGGCGCGGGCGACGCGGTCGACGTCCCAGCCGCGTTCCCGGGTCGGCCCGGAGAAGCCGAACCCGGGGATCGACGGTACGACCAGGTGGAACTGCTCGGACAGCGGGCCGAGCACGTCGAGGAACTCGACGACCGAGCCGGGCCAGCCGTGCGTGAGGAGCAGCGGCAGCGCGTCCGGGGCGGTGGAGCGTACGTGCAGGAAGTGGATGTTCTGCCCGTCGATGGTGGTGGTGAACTGCGGGTACCGGTTCAGTTCGGCCTCGGCCGCCCGCCAGTCGTACGCGGTGCGCCAGTGCTCGGCAAGCTCCCGTACCCGGTCCAGCGGGATGCCGTAGTCCCATCCTGCGTCTGGTAGCTCGTCGGGCCAGCGGGTGCGGGCCAGGCGGTCGGCCAGGTCGTCGAGGTCGGCCTGGGGGACGTGGACGCGAAACGGCTCGATCACGGCTTCCGCCTTCCGTTGGTGACATTAACGTTGGTATGGCCAACGGTAACGTAGATCGTTGGGGACGCCAACGGTTTCGGATAGGCTGGGCGCGTGGAGAACCCGGAGCCGGACCTCGTGCCGACACGCCTGGCCGGCCTGCCGAGCTGGCTGATCACCCAGACCGCCGTACGCGCCGGCCGGCTGGTCGCCGACGGCCTCGCGGCTGCCGACGCCCGGGGCTACCACTTCCGGCTGCTCGCCACGCTCGACGAGTTCGGGCCGGCCAGCCAGGCGGCGCTCGGCCGGCGCAGCGGCATCCATGTCAGCGACGTGGTGGCGGCGCTGAACGAACTCGCCGAGCGCGAGTTCGTCACCCGCAGCCCGGACCCGGCCGACCGGCGGCGCAACGTCGTCACCGTCACCGCAGCCGGGCGGCGGCAGCTGCGGCGGCTGGAGAAGCGACTCGCCGCCGTGCAGGACGAGCTGCTCGCGCCGCTGTCGCCGGACGAGCGGGCGGACCTGGCCCGGCTGCTGGCGCGGGTGCTCGCCCACCACACCCGTCCGTCCACCTGACGGCTGCCTTCCGGCACCGTCCTCTTTCGCCGGCCTACCATTATCGTTCTCGATAGTGATAAAGTCTGCGGCGTGACGACGTCGATGGAGCGGTGGGCGGAGATCGCGCTGCACCCGGTGCGGATCCGGATCCTGCGCGCGGTCGCCGGTGCCCGGGTGACCACGCACGACCTGGTCGAGCTGCTGCCCGACGTCCCGCAGGCCACCCTCTACCGCCACCTGGCGACGCTCGTGAAGACCGGGATGCTCGACGTGGTGCGGGAGCGCAAGGTCCGCGGGGCGGTCGAGCGGGTGTACGCGCTGCCCGCGCACGGCGCGGCGCTGGACCCGGCGGCCCTGGCGACGGCGACGTCGGAGGACCACGCGCGCTACTTCACCGCGTTCGTGTCGAGTCTGCTGTCGGAGTTCTCCCGCTACCTCGCCCGGGATTCCGTCGACTTCGTCGCCGACGGCGTCGGCTACCAGCAGCTCGTCCTGCACCTGACCGACGCCGAGCTGCACGAGTTCGCGGCCGGGCTCAACGCGCTGGTCGGCCCGTTCCTCACCAGAGGCCCCGGCGACGGACGGATCCCCCGGCTGCTCGCGACGGTCCTGATGCCCGCCGATCGCCCGGCGACCCCCGGCGACACACCCACGCACACGCACACGTCAGCGCACGACTCCGACACGACGAAGGGCGACGATTGATGGCCTCGACAACGCTTGACGGCGACGTGATCGACATCCGGTTCACCGGATGGGAACGACTGTGGGTCGGGCGGGAACGATTCACGCTGCGCCTGGCTGCCGTGCGGCACGCCGTCCCGGTGGACGAGCCGATCCGGCTGGCCCGTGGCGCCCGGCGCGGGTACACAGTGTCCGGCTTCGCCAAGGTCGGTGTCTGGGGCATCTTCGGCGGCCCCCGGCAGCTCGTGGCGGCCCGGCGTGGTCAGCCCGGCCTGCACCTGGTGCTGGACCGCGCGGCGGCCGGCGGGGAGTTCGACGAGGTGGTCGTCTCCGATCCGGCCGCCGGGCACCTCGCCGAGGCGATCGGGCGTGCGACGAGGGGCCGGCCATGACCGGCGACCGGCTGGCGATCGAGGCGTCGGGCCTGACCAAGCGCTACGGCGACGTCACCGCCGTCCGCGACCTGACCTTCACCGTACGACCCGGCGCGGTCACCGGTTTCCTCGGCCCGAACGGCGCCGGCAAGACCACCACGATGCGCATGCTGACCGGACTGGTGACGCCGACCAGCGGCACCGCCACGATCGGCGGGCAGCCGTACGGCCGGCTGGCCCAGCCGTCGCGGACCGTCGGCGCGGTGTTCGACGGCAACGCGTTCCACCCCGGCCACACCGCCCGTGACCACCTGGGTGTCTACGCCGCGATGGCCGGCTGTCCGGACAGCCGCGTCGCGGAACTGCTGGACCTGCTCGGCCTCGCGCAGGCCGCCGACCGTCGCACCCGGGAATTCTCCACCGGCATGCGCCGACGGCTCAGCCTCGCCACGGCGCTGCTCGGCGACCCGCGCGTCCTGCTGCTCGACGAACCGTCGAACGGCCTGGACCCGGAAGGCATGTCGTGGCTGCGCGGACTGCTGCGCCGGCTCGCCGACGAGGGCCGCACCGTGCTGGTCTCCAGCCACGTCCTGCACGAGGTCCAGCAGGTGGTGGACGACGTGGTGGTGATCCGGCGCGGCGTACTCGTCGCCGCCGGGCCGTGGTCCCGGCTCACCGGCCCGTCGACGGTGCTCGTCACCTCGCCGGACGCCACCGACCTGGCCGCCGCCCTGACGGCGGGCACCGGGTCCGTCGAACCGGCCGGGCCCGGCCGACTGCGGGTACGCGGACTGGACGCGCCGCGCGTCGCCGACCTCGCCGCGGACCACCGGCTGCGGATCCACGAGCTGGTCACCGAGACCACAAGCCTCGAACAGCTCTTCCTCGACCTGACCACCGACACGGCGGAGGCCCGATGAACCTGGTCAGAGCGGAACTTCGCCGGGTGCTGGCCACCCGCATGTGTACCGGGCTGCTGCTCGCCGCCGTCGCGCTCGGCGGCGGCCTGGTCGGGCTCATGGCGCTCGTCGGACCGGAGAACTTCGACCCGCCGATGCCCGGCCTGCACACCGAGGAGGGCCTGCGGTCCATCCTCGGCCTCCTCGGTTTCACCGCCTTCGTGCCGGCCGCGGCCGGGGCCCTCGCGGCGACGTCCGAGTACCGGCACGGCACCGCCGCCGTCACGTTCATGTTCGCGCCGCGCCGAGGGCGGGTGCTCGCCGCCAAACTCGCCACCCACGCGATCGTCGGCCTCGGCTACGGGGTCGCCCTGGCCGGCTCCGCCGCGGTGGCCCTGTTCACCGTCGCCGCCGCGCGTGGCGTGTCGCTGGGCCTGCCCGCTCCCACAGTGCTGGCGCTGCTCGCCCGCATCGGCGTCGCGATGGGGGTGTACCTCCTTGTCGGCACCGGCGTGGGCGCGCTGCTCCGCAACCAGGTCGCTGCCGTGTGCGTCGTGGTCGGCTACCTGTACCTGGCCGAGCCCGTACTGATGATGATCCCCGGCGTCAACGCGCTCTACCCGCTCCTGCCCGGCGGCGCCACCGCCGCACTCACCGACTTCACCTACGTCGCCGACGCGATGTCCGCGCAGCTCGGCAGCGACGCCGTCGCGCTCCTGCCACCGGCGGCCGGCGCGTTGTTGCTGACCGGGTACGCGCTCGCCGCCGCCGCGGTCGCCGTGGTCGTCCCGATGCGCCGCGACATCACCTGAGCGTCGCCATTTCGTCGCCGTCCGGCGTATCAGGGCTGGCGCCGACCGAAGACGATTCGTACTCTGGTCATCCGACGTCGGGGGTCGACGGTGGGGGAGGGTCGACGCTGCATGGAGCCGGTACTCGCCGGTCTGCCGACCGACCGCGTCGTCGCCCTGCCCGGCGCACACGCCGACACGGTCGCCATGACGATCGCCCACGACCACGCGGAGCCGGCCGCCGTCGTGCACCGCCCGGCCTCGGCGTACGCGATGCCGGCCGACTTCGTGCACGCCGCGCTGGACCGGCTCGAACAGGTCGCCGTCGAGCTGCTCCCGGCCTGGCTGCCCGAGACCGCTGACGGCGTCCGCCCGGACGTCTCCGGCCTCGCCGCCGTACGGGCCGCGGCCGCCGCCCGCTCGCGCCGGGACCGCTACCCCGGCTCGTTCCTGACCGACCTGGCCGTCTTCGCGGTCACCGGGCGGCGGCCGAGCGTCACGACGCTCCCGCTACGTGTGCGGGCCGCCGCGCTGGCGCGTCTGGTGGCCGGCGCGTTCGGTCGGCGGAAGGTGGTGCTGCTGGTCGAGCCGGTCCACGGCGACGCCGCCGTTGTCGCGGCCGGTGGGGGATGGCTCGTGCAGCACGGCGGTCCGGCGGTCTGGCTGGTCGGCGCCGGCGCGGCCGGGCTGGACGGTCTTCCGGCGTTCCCCGCGCCGCCGACCGTGCCCGCCGCGCCGCCCGCCGGGCACGCGCCGGCGGCGGGTAGACCGCATCCGGGCAGCGACGCCGAGAAGCGCCTGGAGGCGGCGCTGGCGGCGCAGAGCTGGTCGGCCGGGCGGCGATGGAACCAGAGCTACCAGTCGCACCGCCTGGCCGCGCCGGTACGCCTGGATCTACTGTGGCCGGACGAGCGATGCGTGGTGGAGATCGACGGTCCGGAGCACTGCCGCCCGGTCCGGTTCGAGGCCGACCGGCAACGCGACGTCCAACTGCAACTGGACGGCTACGCCGTCCTGCGCTTCACGAACGCCCGAGTAATCCACGACGTCGGCACCGTGGTCGCGCAGATCGGCACCTGTCTGCGGGCCCGTCGCCGAGACCTGGCGGAAGGACGGCACCATGGCCGGCGATGACCTGACCGCATCCGAGAGCGCGATCCTCGTCGTGCTCATGGCCGAGGCGCGGGAGGTGCTGAGCACCGAACTGCGGGACCGTTACGGCCTGGTCGTACGCAAGCCGCAGCGCGACAAGCTCACCCGCCTGCACTACGTCGCCAGCCGCAGGAGCGGACCGACGTACGCCCTGCAACTGGACGACAAGGGCTGGGTACGGATGCAGAGCGAGCTGGACTTCGCGCTGCGCGGGGCGAGCGCGCTCGGCGCGGCGCTCACCGCCTTGCAGGTGAGCCTGCGCGATCGGGTCCTGGCCCGCAGCGGCTGCGCGACGCTCGCCGAGCTCTTCGCGCTCACCGACGTGCGCGCGCCTGCCGCTGAGCCGTCCGGGTCGATGGAGGCTCGGGTGGTCGCCGCGTACCGGGCGCTCGCCGACGAACCCGGCGCCTGGGTGAGCCTGCGCCGGCTGCGGCCGTTCTTCGCCGACGTGCCGCGCGGCGACCTGGACGAGGCCCTGCGCCGGCTCAGCCGCTCCGAGGGCGTCACCATCGCGCCGGAGTCGAACCAGAAGACGCTCACCGGGGCCGACATCGAGGCCGCGCTTCGCCTCGGCGGGCAGGACAATCACCTGCTGGCGATCGGCGGGTAATGAACGAGGCGGAACGGAACGCGCTGGCCGCCCTGCGGTTCGACTGGGCGCCGGTGCCCGACGACGTGTGGCGCCCGTTGCCCTTCCACGTCGACGGCCTGCACGTACCAGTGGTGCGGGAGGTTCTCGCCGGGGTCGACGAGGCCGCGCAGAACCCGCACGGCAGCCCGCTCGGCCTGGTCGTCCAGGGCCAGCGCGGCTCCGGCAAGACCCACCTGCTGGGCGTGATCCGCCAGCAGGTGCAGGAGCGCGGCGGCTACTTCTTCCTGGTCGGCCTGCTCGACGCCGGCGGCTTCTGGGACGGTGTGCTCGCCGCGATGCTCGACGGCCTGTCCCGGCCGGTGCCCGGCAGCAGCGAGACGCAGCTCAAACTGCTGCTGCGGCGGTTGTCCGCGAAGGTTGGGGCGCCCCGGACGGCACGCCGGGCCGTCATGGGCGACACCGAACTGACGAAGGCGGCGCTCGACGCCTTCCTGGACGGGCTCGGTGACTTCGACAGGCACACCGCCCGCACCTGCCAGGAGACGGCGCGGGCGCTGGCGCTCAGCGCCTCCGAGGACATCGCCCACCGCGACGTCGCGGAGAACTACTTCCTCTCCGGTGAGGAGATGGTCGCCGGGGAACGCGCGGCCTGGGGCATGCGCCGCGTCCCGCGCCCGGCCCAGCAGATCGTGCAGGACCTGTCCTGGCTGCTCGCCCTCACCGGCCCGTCGGTGGTGGCGATCGACCAGATCGACACGCTGATCGCCCAGTTGGCGATCCAGAGCGACCCGGCGCTGGTCGGCGCCGCCGCGATGAGCCCGGAGCAGGCGCTGATGCTGGCCCGGATGGCGGACGGCCTGATGGCGTTGCGGCAGTCGACCCGCCGCACGCTCACCGTTCTCGCGTGCATCCCGAACTCGTGGACCGTCATCAGGTCCGCCGCCGCCGACACCGTGGCCGACCGGTTCCGCGAGGCGCCCCGACTGCGCCGGATCGACGACGCCGACCTGGCTCGGGCGATCATCGAGAAGCGGTTCACCGTCCGCTACCGGGAGGCGGGGTTCGTGCCTCCGTACCCGTCATGGCCGGTGTCCCCGCGCGCCTTCGCCGAGGCCGGCGCGTTCACCCCGCGCCAACTGCTCATCGAGATCGACAGGCACATCCGCGCGTGCATCGCCGACGACGAGGTCCGGGAGATGACCACGCTCGGCGAGCCACCCACCGCCGAACCCCGGGCGCCCCGGCCCGCCCCGGTCACCGCCACCGGCGAGGAGATGGACCGGTACGACGCCCGGTTCGCCGAGCTGCGGGAGGCCGCCGACGTCACCGGGCCGCTGCGACGCGTGTCCGAGGACGAGGTGATGCCGCCACTGCTCGCGGCCGGGCTCACCGCCTGGATCCTGGAGCGGGGCGACGCGGGCGAGGCGTTCAGCGTCGACCCGCCGCCGAGCACCGACCCGCCGCTGCACGCCCGGCTGCGGCTCACGCTCGACGAGCGCACCGAGGATCAGGTGCACTGGTGTTTCCGGGCGATCGCCGACGACCACCACGGCAACGCCGCGCTGGCCCGGCTCCGCAAGGCGAGCGTGTCCGCCGCCCTCGACACCGGATCGGGCCGGCGGAAGCTGTTCCTGCTGCGCAACCGCGCCTGGTCGGCGAGTGCGGCCACCGGCCGGGCGGTCGCCGCGTTCACCGAGGCGGGCGGCCAGACGCTCGGCGTCGACGAGGAGGACGTGCGCATCCTGTCCGCGCTGCGGGTCATGCTCGCCGAGGCCACCATGGACCTCCAGGGCTGGCTGGCCGCGCGCCAGCCGACCCGGGAACTGAAGTTCCTCCAGCACGCGCTGGCCGATGTGGACCGGTGGACCGCCGACGCCGGGCCCTCGCCGGAACCCGCCGGGCCGACGCCGGCCGCCACCGCTCCGGCCGACCCGTCCTTCGTCATCGGGCACGGGTACGACGACGGCGAACCGGTGCCGCTGGCGCTCGAGGCGCTGCGCAAGCACACCACGATCTTCGCCGGCTCCGGCTCCGGCAAGACCGTCCTCATCCGCCGCATCGTCGAGGAGTGCGCGTTGGCGGGCGTCTCCGCCATCGTGCTCGACCCCAACAACGACCTCGCCCGCCTCGGCGAGGAATGGCCCGAGCCGCCGCCACAGTGGCGACCGGGCGACGCGCACCGGGCCCGGGACTACCTCGCGCACACCGACGTCGTCGTCTGGACGCCGCGCCGCAACTCGGGCCGCCCGCTGAGTTTCCAGCCGCTGCCCGACTTCACCGGCGTACGCGACGACCCGGACGAGTTCGCCGAGGCCGTCGAGGCGGCCGTCGCGTCGCTCGCGCCGCGCGCCATGGTGACCGGCCGGGCCACCCGGGCGCACCTCGGGCTGGCCGTGCTGCGCAAGGCCGTCGAGCACTACGGCCGGCGCGGCGGCTCCCGCCTGCAGGGCCTCATCGACACGCTCGCCGACCTGCCGGACGGGCTCATCGACCTGGACGACGCCGACCGGATCGGCCTGAGCCTGGCGCAGACCCTCACCGCCGCCATGGTGAACGATCCGCTGTTCGGGGGCGAGGGCACGCCGATGGATCCCGGTGTGCTCCTCACCCCCGCGCCCGGCAGGAGGGCCCGCGTCTCCGTGGTCAGCCTGGTGGGGTTGCCGTCCGACGACGTCCGGCAGAGCTTCGTCAACCAGCTCCAGATGGCCCTGTTCGCCTGGATCAAGAAGAACCCGGCCGGGGACCGCCCGCTGCTCGGGCTGCTCATCATGGACGAGGCGCAGACGTTCGCCCCGTCCGGCGCGATGACCGCGTGCACCCAGAGCACGCTGGCGCTCGCCGCCCAGGCCCGCAAGTACGGGCTCGGGCTGGTCTTCGCCACCCAGGCGCCGAAGGCCCTGCACAACCGCATCCCGGGTAACGCGGCGACCCAGCTCTACGGCCTGATGAACAGCCCGATCCAGATCGAGGCGGCCCGCGAGATGGCCCGGGCCAAGGGCGGCGACGTGCCGGACATCTCCCGCCTGACGGTCGGCGAGTTCTACCTCGCCGCCGAGGGCGCCGCACCCCGCAAGATCCGGACCCCGCTGTCGCTGACCCACCATCCGCGCAGCCCGCTCACGGTCGAGGAGGTGCTGGACCGGGCCCGTGGCGGTCAGGGGCGCAGCACGTAGCGCCCGCGTACCCCGCCCTCCGCCACCGCGCGGTGCGCGTCCGCCACCTGGTCCAGCGGCACCACCGCGTGCACCCGCGCGGGCAGCTCACCGGCAGCGGTGCGGGCGAGCAGGCCGGCCAGGCGTGCGCCGTCGGGGCGCACGTCGACCGCGCGCACAGTGACTCCGCGCTCTGCGGCCGGCAGGGCGTTCGGCCGGACGCCGACGAACACGCCGCCGTCGCGGACCAGCGCGAACCCCTGTTCCTGCCACCCGGCGGCGTCGGCGACGGCGTCCCAGCCGGGCTCGGCCGCGGTGGTGAAGTCGGCGCCGAGGTCGCGGACGAACTTCTCGTCCCCGGCCCGCGCCAGGCCGGTCACCCGCCATCCCCGGTCCCGGGCGAGCGGCACGACGTAGCCGCCGACCGCGCCGGCCGCGCCGGTGACCAGCAGCCGGCCGCCGTCGGGCGCGTCGCCGAGCAGGTCGACGATCTGCGCCGCGGTCTGGCCGTTGAGCGGCACCGTCGCCGCCGCCGCCAGATCCAGACCATCGGGTACGACGGCCAGGTCGGACACGGGTACGACGAGCTGCTCGGCATACGTGCCGAAGTCGCGGTCGAACCCGCCGACCAGCCCGGCGACCCGGGTGCCCACGGTGAGGTCGACGCCGGGACCGGTCGCGGCGACGACACCGGCGAAGTCCCAGCCGAGTCCGGTGTGGTGCGGCTGGTTGATGAGCCCCAGTGAGTGGAAGAAGCCGCCGACGACCCCGAGGTCGGCCGGGTTGACCGGTGCCGCCGCGACGTCCACCCGGACCTCGCCGGGTCCCGGCTCGCGCTGCGCGACGTCGATGATCTCGATCGAGTCCGGCCCGGCCGGGGTGCGGACGACTGCGGCGCGGAAGGTGGGCGTACCCATGGTTGTGTCTCCTTGTTCGTGAGGGGTGTTCCCGCTCCACCATGGAGGGGTAACTTTCTTTCGGGAAGTACGCACTTCGGAGTGCGTTGGGTACCCCCGGGTAGGAGGCGCGGACGATGCCGACGCAGACGGCGGCGCAGCGGCGGGCGCAGGCGCGGGAGGAGTACGACGCGTTCCTCGCCGAATGCCCGAGCCGGCAGCTCCTGGACCGCATCTCCGACAAGTGGGTGGCGCTGATCCTGGCCGCGCTGGGCCGCGACGGCCCGGACCGCAACGCGGAGCCGCGGGTCATGCGCTACTCCGAGTTGTCCCGCCGGCTGGCCGGGGTCAGTCAGAAGATGCTCACCCAGACGTTGCGCTCGCTGGAGCGCGACGGCCTGGTCACCCGCACCGTGACGCCGAGCGTGCCGGTGACTGTCACCTACGAGCTGACCGACCTCGGTCAGTCGCTGCACCAGCTCATGTACGGCATGAAGCTGTGGGCCGAGGCGCACATGGACGAGGTACACGCCAACCGCGAGCGGTACGACGCCGACGCCGATCGCTGACCGGCCCCGCCGGGATTCTCCGAAACTTTCGGTCCTCGTTGTGCTCTGACGGTCTGGGGCCGAACGTCGCGCCGTGACTGTCGTCCATGGGCTGCTGCCCTGATCCTGCGGGGCGCGCCCATATTCGACGTGGCATCGACATTGACCGATCGTGCCGTCGCGGATATCTTCCCAGGGAAGTTACCGGTACATCTTCGGAAAGTTTCAGGGCAGTGACGCGGAGGGCCTGCGCACCGCCGGCCCCGTCCGCGTCCAGCCGGGCATCGCCAGCGCATCATCGTCCGATATGCAGAGGAGTGTCATGAAACATCTACCGAGGCGCAGCCACCGCGTGGTGCTGGCCGCCGTCACCAGCGCGCTGGCACTTGCCGGTGCCGCGCTCGTGGTGCCCAGCCTGGCCCAGGCGGCGGCGAGCACGCTCGGCGCCGCCGCGGCACAGTCCGGCCGCTACTTCGGCACCGCCATCGCGGCGAACCGGCTGAACGACTCGACCTACAGCACGATCGCGGCGCGTGAGTTCAACATGATCACTGCCGAGAACGAGATGAAGCCGGAGGCGCTGCAGCCCAACCGGGGCCAGTTCAACTTCTCCTCGGGTGACCAGATCTACAACTGGGCCACCCAGCGTGGTCTTCAGGTCCGCGGGCACACGCTGGCCTGGCACGCGCAGCAGCCGCCGTGGATGCAGAGCCTTAACGGCAGCAACCTGCGTCAGGCGATGATCGACCACATCAACGGCGTGATGGCCCACTACAAGGGCAAGCTGGCCGCGTGGGACGTGGTGAACGAGGCGTTCAACGAGGACGGCAGCCGCCGCAGCTCGAACCTCCAGGGCACCGGTAACGACTGGATCGAGGTCGCGTTCCGTACCGCGCGGGCGGCGGACCCGTCGACGAAGCTCTGCTACAACGACTACAACATCGAGAACTGGTCGTATGGCAAGACGCAGGGCGTCTACAACATGATCCGGGACTTCAAGTCCCGCGGTGTGCCGATCGACTGCGTCGGGTTGCAGACCCACTTCACCGGCGGCAGCTCCCTGCCCGGCAACTTCCAGACCACGCTGCAGAACTTCGCCGCGCTGGGTGTGGACGTGGCGCTGACCGAGGTGGACGTCACCAACTCCTCGACCAGCCAGTACGCCGGGCTGACCCAGGCGTGCATCAACGTGCCGCGCTGCATCGGCATCACCGTGTGGGGTGTGCGAGACAGCGACTCGTGGCGCTCGAACGAGAACCCGTTGCTGTTCGACGGCGGAGGCAACAAGAAGGCCGCGTACAACTCGGTCCTCAACGTCCTCAACGCCGCGACGCCCAACCCCACGCCGACCGTGACCCCGACGGTGACGCCGACAGTGACCCCGACCGGCGGACCGACCACGCCGCCGCCGACCGGCGGCGCGAGCCGGATCGTCGGCAGCCAGTCCGGCCGGTGCATCGACGTACCGAACTCCTCGCAGAGCAACGGCACCCGGGTGCAGCTCTACGACTGCCACGGCCAGACCAACCAGCGGTGGACCTACACCTCCAGCCGGCAACTGACCGTGTACGGCTCGATGTGCCTGGACGCCGCCGGCTCCGGCAACGGCTCGGCCGTCCAGATCTACAGCTGCAACGGCCAGACCAACCAGCAGTGGAACGTGAACTCCAACGGCACCATCAGCGGAGTCCAGTCCGGCCGCTGCCTCGACGTCTGGGGCACCGGCAACGGCCAGCAGGTGCAGATCTACGACTGCAACGGCCAGGCCAACCAGCGGTTCCAGCTCGTCGCGGCGAGCTGACCTCCTCGTACGGAAAACGGCTAACCGTCGTGGTCTCGGCCACGGCGGTTAGCCGTTTTCGTGGTGCTCGCGTGCTGCCGGTGTCAGCCGATCAGCAACTCGGTGCGGTAGTCGGCCGCCAGCGCGGCGGCCCGGTTCCGGCGCTCGGCCTGCTCCTCCTCGGTGAGAGCCGGCGGCGGCGAGGTGGGACCGTCCACCCGGTCGCCGACGCGCAGGAAATATTCGTCCTGCCCGGCCGGCGTGCACATGCACAGCAGCCGCGCGGGCTGGTCGAAGGAGTTGCGGAAGAAATGCGGCGCGTTCGCCGGGATGTTGACCGTCTCCCCGGCCCGTGCGGTGATCTGCTCGCCCCGGAAGGTGAACTCCACGGCCCCGTCGAGCACCGTGAACATCTCCTCGAAGTCGTGCCGGTGCGGCGGCGGCCCACCACCCGGCGGAACCCGCATGTCGATCAGGCAGTACCGGCCGGCCGTCTGCTCGCCGGTGACCAGGATCGTGTAGGTGCCGCCTGCGATCGCGAGATGGGATAAGGCGGGGTCGTCGGGACGGGCGTGGACGAGGGTACGGGTCGGATCGTCGGACGGGATAGCACCACTGGCCATCGGCTCTCTCCTCGATCGTCGGTCTGCGTATCGATTCCCCTCATAGCCATCGAGAGTCTCGCTAAACCTGGGGCAGTCTTTATGCCGGGCGGCGCTCTCATACCGGGCGGCGCTCTCATGCCGGGCGGCGGGCGACCACCACCAAGGCCATGCCGAAGAACTTCAACGGCGAGCGTTCGATCGTGTCGGTCACCGGCCGGATCCGACGACCGAAGCGGGACCTGTCGAACGGCGGCATGATGTAGTCCACCGCCACCGTCTCCAGCCCGGCCCGCCGCAGCTGCGCGGACAAGCCACGAGCGGTGAAGGAACGGGCGTCGGCCAGCCGACGGTGCAGCGGCACGATCCACGGCAGGAACGGACCCCGCGCCGGCCGGTATCGCTTCCCCCGGATCAGGAATCCGTGGGTCTCGAACGCGAACCACCTGTTGGGCGTGGTCAGCGCGAAGTGCCCGCCGGGAACGAGCACCCGGTGGACCTGCCGCAGTGCGGCATCGAGATCGTCGATGTGCTCCACCACCTCGATCGCGGTGACCAGGTCGAAGCTGCTGTCCGGGTAGTCCAGCTCGGTGGCGGACAACTCCCGCACGTTGATCTTCCGGGCCGCCGCCGGATCCTCGGCCAGCCGCTGCCGGAACAGTTCCAACCGATCCTGTTGGATGTCCACTGCTTCGATCTGCGTGAACGCGTCGACCAGCCGCATCGTGTACGTGCCGTCCCCGCAGCCGATCTCCAGTAATCGCCGGCCGGTGAGCGAGGTGTGCCGGCTCAACGTGCCCAGCCTCTTCGCCACCCCGCGCTCGCCGAACGCGCTGCCGTGTCCCAACCCGAGATGCCGATCCGCATTCATCATGGTCGCTGACCCTAGCCCTAACGGGCGTTAACGTGGGGGCACTGTCTTCGATGCGATTTTCATCGAGGGCGGGCGCTGCCGTACTGCCGGCAGCGGTGGGGCGGCTTTCCTCGTCCAGCCGAGAAAGCGACGGTGCAACACGCCGGCCGGCATCCAGTACATGTCCTCGGTGGCTTGCACGAGGTGGGCGCCGAGGTAGAGGGCCAGCGACACCGGAGCGTCGGCGTACTCCGCGCGCAGCTCCCGCTTCCGCGTCGGGCACGGCCAGGGCAAGGCGCAGCCGCCACAGCTCCAGACCGGTATGACCGGGCCGTGGGTGGTCACCGCACCCCCTCCAGGAAACGAGCGGTGACCGCGCGGGCCTGCCGGCTGGTCGCCCATTCCACCTGCCAGCACGGGTACGGCGTGAGCCGCGACCACCAGGCGCGGCAGCCGGTGCACATGCCGTCGAAGCCGCGGAGATGCACCGCCAGGATCGCCTGCTCCTGGTCGTCCTTCACTGCGCATCCTCTCCCGGCCAGTGGCCACGATTGATGGGAATTCGATGCCGGGCACGACACGGCAGATCGACACCGCAGCGGCAGGTCCGGCGCCATCTGCGCCAAGACCAGACCGGCCGATGCCTCCGGGCGAAGGTGAGGGTCGTCGCGAGCAGGTTCTCCTCGTACGAGACGCGCCGCCTGCCCGGAGGCACCCGGTCGATCCCGCCGACGGCGATTCGGCTCACCACTGCTTCGTCGGTACGTCCGGCGCAGGACCTCGGTCGCCCTGGGATCGCCGTAGCTGTGCTGCATGGTCGAGTAACCGCTGCCGAGCAGCCGCGTACTCGGCGTCCTGGTACTGCTGCCCCGTTCGGGGCGGCAGTGAAGGCGCATGTTGCCGGAGCAACCATCTGAAGAACTGACCCAGGTAGCCACGCACTGTCACGAGCCTGCCCACTCAGAGCCGGAGGCGGCGTCCAGCTCCCGCACGTCATTCGGGTCATCGGCATCGAAGTCCATGCCGGATACGGTTCCGCCGACTGAGCTGCGGCGACCATGTCGAGAGGTCATGTCACGGTGACATGAGCAGGCTCGACCTGCCACCACACCGACCGTAGGCTCCGGACTGAACACCTTGGGTAGTCGCCCGACAACGCTGGGAGCCGTTGTGCTGGTGGAGAGTCTCCGAATACCTGACGACCTCTGGTCGCGCGAGGACGTGCACACCGCCTTGGCGGGCCGTGACATCGGCGCACTGTTCCGGCTGCTAGCCCGGCATACGGGTGCGAGCCAGACCCGCATCGGTGCGGCTGTCGGCCTGGAGCAGGGCTACGTCAGCCGCATCATCGCCGGCCGGCGGGTGACCTCGATCGACGTGCTGGAACGGATCGCCAGCGGTTGCGGCATGCCCGACGACGCCCGGATGGCGCTGGGGCTCGCTCCCTGCCAGCGGTCATATCGCCCGGTCATGGCGGGGCACTCCCGCAGCCGGCACAGTGACGTGCCGGCCAACCGGTCCTGGCGCGAAGACGTCCGGGCCGCCGCGCAGCTATGGGAAGGCGATGTGAACCGTCGAGACATGCTTCGCCAGACAGTCTTCAGCTCCACCGCCTACACCCTGCCCGCCCTACGCTGGTTCACCGCCACCACAGCGCAGCCCGTCGAGCAGGAGGGGCACCGGGCAGTCGGTCAACCGGACATCGACACCATCCGCCAGATGACCGCCACCTATCGGCGTCTCGACAACCAGTACGGCGGCGGGCACGCTCGCGACAACGTCACCCGCTTCCTGCACCACGAGGTCACACCCCTCATGATCGAGGGCCGGTACGACTTGGCGACCGGCCGCAGGCTGCTCACCGCCGTTGCCGAACTGACTCAACTCGCCGGGTGGCAGGCGTACGACATGGCCGAACACGGCCTCGCCCAGCGCTACCTCACTCTGGCCCTCGACCTGGCCAGAACGGCCGGCGATGCGGGGTTGGGCGCCGAGATCCTTGCCGCGATGAGCCACCAGGCCACCTATCTCGGCCACGCCGCAAGCGGAATCGACCTCGCCCGCGCCGCACGGCAGACGGCACAGCGCGCCGGGCTAGCTGTCCTGACTGCCGAAGCGCTGGTCATGGAAGCTCACGCTCACGCTGTCGCCCTTCACGAACGCGACTGCGCCGCCGCGCTTCACCAGGCAGAGCAAGCCCTCGACCGCGCAGATCGCAGCAGCGACCCGCAATGGCTCGGCTACTTCGACGAGGCGTACCTGTCAGCCAAGTTCGGTCACTGCTTCCATGCGCTCGGTCAACACCGTCGAGCCGAGCGCTTCGCCGCTCGTTCGCTGAAGATGGACGAGCGCTACGTACGCGGGAAGGCATTCAACCTCGCACTGCTGGCCAGCGTCCACGCTCGCCACGGCGAGCCGGAACGTGCCAGTGCTGTCGGCGCGGAAGCGCTCACCCTGACCACGCAACTTCGGTCGGCCCGTGCCGTCCGTTACCTGCGTGATCTGCAAACCGGTCTGGCACCCCACCGCCGCACGCCAGCAGTTCGGCAGTTCATCACCCGGGTCGACGCGGCGCTCGGCCAGCGGCGCTGACTACAGCTCTCCCCGGGCCTTGCGCGCCACCAACTCAAGGACCGCGATCACCGTACCGGCACCCACGATCTCGCCCTCGGAGACGAGATGCCGCGCCTCCTCCAGCGGAATCCAGGCCACCCGCTCGGTCTCGTTGACGTCCACCGGGGCGCCGATGTGCTCCGCCTCCCGGGCAAGGAACAGCAAGTTCTCGGCGTCCGCGGTCGCCACCCAAGGCTGAAACGACAGCAACGGCTCCACTGCCTCGGGCCGCCAGCCGGTCTCCTCCTCGACCTCCCGGACTGCGCACTTTGCCGGATCCTCGCCCTCATCGACGTAGCCGCCCGGTAGCTCCCAGACCCACCTGTCGAACACGAACCGGTGCCGCCGCATCAGCAGCAGCCGCTCCTGGCCGTCGAGCACGGCAACCATGGCCGACCGGGGTGCCCGGATCACGTACTGCTCGAAGCAGGTCCCGTCCGGAAGCTCCACATCCGCGATGCTCAACCGGGAGCGTCTGGTGCCGTCGACAACCCGCTCGCCGTGAATCGTCCAACGTGTCGACCTGCCAGCCCGTCCGTCCGTCACACGGCCAGTATGCGACCTGTGGGATCGGGCGCCAGGGACTCAAACCCTGTACCTGTGGATTGCCGGCGGTCAAACGGTGTTGTGGGAGGTCATGGGGGGTGCTGAGGGCGTCGACTAAGGACTGCGGCCGCTATATGGCCAGGCGCTCGGCCGACGACGACCGGCGCTCCTGGCTCGGCTCAGTCCGCTATCGGTCGGCGTAGTGGTACCGGCAGGCGATGATCTCGACATCGTCCTTGCTGATCCGATACACCAGCCGGTGCTCACGATCGATCCGTCGCGACCAGAATCCGGACAGCTCTCCCCGGAGAGGTTCCGGCTTGCCGATGCCCTCGTACCCGTTGCGCATCACGTCCGCGATCAGGTCGTTGATGCGCTTGACCAGCTTTCGGTCGGTGTGGCTGAGGTACTGGCTCCAAGCCGTCTCGGTGAAGACCAGCCTCACGCGATGTCTCGCACCGAGGCCGGATCGAGCAGCTCTCGCTCGGCCGCGTCACCCTTATCAAGCTCGGCCATCGATCGGCGCAGCGCGGCGGCGTTGCTCGGGTTGCGGAGGAGATACTCGGTCTCCTTCATCGACTCGTATTCCGCAAGCGGCACGATCACCACGGGCTCGTGACCGGATCGGGTCACCACCACTTCCTCCGCGTCGTTGATGACGCTGTCGAGTTCGGCGGCGAGGTTCTGCCGAAGCTGGGTGAAGTTCACGGTCCGCACGGTCACCTCCGAGGCATGTACAGAAAAGTGTACCTCGTTGAGTCGGCGGCACCTCATAGTTGCCTGACTGCTGCGGAAGAGTGGGCCGCCAGGGACTCGAACCCTGAATCCCTCCGGTGGTCTGCGGATCATCTCAGATCGGGCGGATCGGCGTCCTGACCTGCACGAGGCTT
>NZ_JBEZMS010000010.1:0-190587 GCF_040652815.1 Micromonospora sp. NPDC048169 | reverse complement strand
GTGTAGCCGTTGCCACACTCCGGCCTGGTTCCAGTCCCGCAGCCGCCGCCAGCAGGTCATCCCCGACCCGAAGCCCAACTCCTGGGGCAGGTACTCCCACGGGATCGCGGTATAGAGCACGAACAAGATCCCGCACAACACCTTGCGGTCATCCAGCGGCTTACGCCCCGGATACCGACTACGGCGTGGTGGGCGGGGTGGCAGCAGCGGTGCGATCTCGGCCCACAACTCATCCGAGACGATCCACGGCGGCTGCTCACCCCTCCTCACGTTCAGACGAAACGACCCTCACATCCAGTCGGTTACGCCCACCCTCAAAAAGTTAGGACCTCTTAGTGGCTCTGGTGGTGACGGCGGGGCTGGCTTTGCCGGACCCACACGGCTCAGAACCAGCTTTCGCGCATGTCCAGCGTCGTCCGGTCCAACCCCTCCAGCAGGTCGAACTGCGCCCCCACCTTCGGCAGCTCCCACCGGTAGAAGTACCGCGCCGCCTGCCTCTTCCCCGCCAGGAACTCCCCCTCGGCCCCGTCCGGCGACCCGAGCGCCTCCACCACCAGCACCTGCTCCAGCCACATCCACGCGATCACCACGTGCCCGACCGCCTCCAGGTACACCGAGGCGTTCGCCAGCGCCAGCTCCGGATCACCCGGAGCCCACAGCCGTCGCGTCACCACGGCGATCCGGTCCACCGCGACGGCGAGCTGACCGGCCAGCTCCGAGGCGAACCCCTCCGCCTTCCAGGCCCGGGTGACGGTGCCGCGGATCGTCTCCAGCAGCAGTTCCAGCGCGGCGCCGTCGCGCATGGTGACCTTGCGGCCGAGCAGGTCCAACGCCTGGATGCCGTGGGTGCCCTCGTGGATGGCGTTGAGCCGGTTGTCCCGCCAGTGCTGCTCGACGTCGTAGTCGCGGGTGTAGCCGTACCCGCCGTGCACCTGGATGGCCAGGTCGTTGGCGGCCAGGCACCACTGGGCCGGCCAGCTCTTGGTGATCGGGGTGAGCAGGTCCAGCAGCAGCTGCGCCCGTTCGCGGTCGGCCTCGGCGGGCGCGGTCTTCCGCTCGTCGAGCAGCCGTCCGCAGTAGAGCACCAGCGCGAGTGCGCCCTCCACGTAGCTCTTCTGGGCCAGCAGCATCCGGCGTACGTCGGGGTGGGCGACGATCGGCACCTGCGGCGTGGTGGGGTCCTTGTCGGCGACCGGGCGGCCCTGCGGGCGCTGCCGGGCGTACGCGACGGACTTCAGGTACGCGGTGTAGCCGAGCGCGGTGGCGCCGGCCCCGATGCCGATGCGCGCCTCGTTCATCATGTGGAACATCACGGCGAGCCCTTGGTGCGGCTGCCCCACCAGGTAGCCGACCGCCCCGGCGCGCCCGTACGGGCGGTGCACGCCCTCGCCGAAGTTCAGCAGCGTGTTTGTGGTGCCCCGGTAGCCGAGCTTGTGGTTGAGGCCGACCAGCGCCACGTCGTTGCGCGGCCCGAGGTTGCCGTCGTCGTCGAGCAGCACCTTCGGCACGATGAACAGGGACAGGCCCTTCACGCCGGGCGGCGCTCCGGGGATGCGGGCCAGCACCAGGTGGACGATGTTCTCGGCCAGCTCGTGGTCGCCGCCGGAGATCCACATCTTGGTGCCGACGACCCGGTAGGTGCCGTCGTCCTGCGGCTCGGCCCGTGTGGTGAGGTCGGTCAGGGAGCTGCCGGCCTGCGGCTCGGACAGGCACATGGTGCCGAAGAACCGGCCCTCGACCATCGGACGGACCCAGGTGTCGATCTGCTCGGTGCTGCCGTGGGCGAGCAGCAGGTTGGCGTTGCCGAGGGTGAGCATCGGGTACGCCGACGTGCCCACGTTCGCGGCCTGGAACCAGGCGAACGCGGCGGCGGCCACCGTGTGCGGCAGTTGCAGGCCGCCCACCGACTCGTCCATGGTGGCGGCGAGCAGCCCGGTCTCGGCGAACGCCGCCAGGGCGGCCTTGACCTGCGGGATGGTCCGCACCCGCTGCCCGTCGAACGTGGGTTCGCCGGTGTCGGTGGCCCGGTTGTGCGGGGCGAAGCGTTCGGCGGCGACCCGCGCGGCGAGGTCCAGCACCTCGTCGACGGTCTCCCGGGTGTGCTCGGCGTAGCGGGGGCGCTCGGTCAGCCGGGTCACGTCAAGCCAGTCGTGCAGCAGGAACGCGAGGTCACGGCGGGACAGCAGCAGATCGGACGAGGACAATGTGGACTCCTTCCGGTCAGCCGCGGCGCAACCCGGCAACGGCCTCCCGCAGGTCATCCTGACCGATCGGAGCCGGCGGCGCACCCTCCGCCGCCTCCCGCAGTGCCTTGGCGAGTTGCACCCGGCGCAGTGCCTCCCGCAGGTCCGCGCCGGTCAGACCGGCCGTGTCGGCCGCCAGGGCGGCCGGGTCGAGGTCGTCGGCGAACATTTTGAAGCCCGGCCGTTCGTGCCGCTCGATCAGCTCGCGGACCATCTTGGTGAGGATCTCGGCGCGTCCGTTCTCGTCCGGCGCCGGAATGGCGATCTTCAGGTCGAAGCGGCCGGAGCGGATCAGCGACGCGTCCACGCGCTGCGGGAAGTTGGTGGTGGCGACCACGATGACGTCGGGGTTCTCCTCGAACAGCGTGTTCATCTCCTGCTTGAAGATGCCCGCTACCGCGTTGACCGCCTGGCTGGCCGCGTCGCCGCCCGCGCCGGCGTAGCTGATGATCGAGTCGAACTCGTCGAACAGCATCACTGTGGGCCGCCGGTAGCGGCGTGCCTCCCGGAAGATGCGCTTGATGTTGCGTTCCGAGCCGCCGAGGTACTTGTCCAGGATCTCCGGGGTACGGATCTCCACGAAGTCCGCGCCGACCTCGTTGGCGAGGGCCCGGGCCAGCATGGTCTTGCCGGTGCCGGGCGGCCCGTACATCAGGATGCCCTGTGGCCGGCGCGCGCCCCAGCGGGCCATCGCCGCCGGGTGCCGGAACGACACCGCCACCTCGCGGAACCGCGCGACCACGTCGGACAGCCCGCCGACCTGGTCGAGGGTCACCGCCGCGCTGCGCGGCCCGGCCGCCGTCACCGGTCGCCGCCCCACGAGGTACGTCCGTCCGCGCAGCACCGTCGGCTCGTCGCTGTCGCCGGACAACTCGCGTACGGCCTGGAGCAGCAGGCCCAGCACGGCATGCAGGTGCGCCGGTCCCACCTCGGCGCTTGGTACGTCGGCGCGGATGCGTACCGTGCCGTTGGCCTGGTCGACGCGGGGCCGCAGCCCGGCTTCCCGGGCCGTGCGCAGCACCTCCCGGCCGGCCTCGTCGCCCGGCGGCGCGGCGAGCGTAGCGACCGGTCGCGGCCAGATCCGCCGACCGGCCTCCGCGGCGATCCGGCCCACCGCGGCGGCCGGGCCGTCGCCGCCGCGCGCGGCCAGCCGCTCGGCGAGCAGCACGCCGACCGGCCCGGCCAGACCGAGGGCGAGCAGGCCCGCCGGTGTGTTCTCCACCCGCAGGTACGCCTCGAAGCGGTGCACCGGCTGCCCATCTGCGGCGTCGGCGCGCACGGTGCAGCGCATCTCCCGCACCGGGGCCGGGAAGTCGCCGTCGACCAGCAACTCCACCGGCCCGTCGACGGCGGCGGCGAGCAGCCCGGCCGCGCCGGCGATGCGCACCTCGGCGCCGAGCAGCGGCACCGTCTCCTCGTCCGGCCGTACCTCGGTCATCGGCTGCCCTCTCCTCGCGGCGGCGTCCGCTTCCCTCGCGTGGCGTCCGCCTCCGAGTCTGGCACCGCCCCGGACGGGCGGCCACCGCTGCGCCGCCGCCGCTCACCCGGCCGCCGCTCAGCTCGCGTCGGCGAGCAGGCCGTCGACCAGGTCGCGGGGCAGTCCGTGGGTGTCGTGCAGCCAGTGGTAGTCGCGCTCGGACAGCGGCCCGCGCGCCCGTACCCGGTCGACGAGCGGCCGTCCGCGTCGCAGCAGCCCCCGGAAGCGGCGTTCCTCGTCCACGAGCGTCGCGTGCGGCGAGCCGACGTCGACCGGCCGCGTGCTCCGATCGGGCAGCTGGCGGAAGCGGTGCAGCGTGTCCGCGTACAGCTCGGGCGGCAGCTCGTCCAGGCTGCGCGCCGGGTCGTCGCGCCACAGCACTGTGAGCGCGCGGCGCAGCAGCCGCCGCAGCACGTACCCGCGACCGGTGTTGCCGGGGCGTACCCCGTCACCGAGCACGACCACGGCGGACCGCAGGTGGTCGGAGACCACGCGCAGGTCCTCGCCGCGCAGGTCCCACCGCTCCGCCACCTCGTCCACCCATTGGCGCAGGCCGTCGCCGGTGAACACGGACCGGTCGCCGCGCAGCACCATCTCCAGCCGTTCCAAACCCATGCCGGTGTCGATGCTGGAGTGCGGCAGCGGCGTGAGCCGCCCGTCGGGGTGCCTGTGGTAGCGCATCTGCACGTGGTTCCACACCTCCACCCAGCGTGCGTCGGTGCTGGGTGTGCCGGTGGGCGGGCCGTCGCCTGTCCACACGAAGATCTCCGAGTCCGGTCCGCAGGGGCCGGTCGGGCCGTTGGACCACCAGTTGTCCTCGCCCAGCGCCTCCACCGGCACGCCGAGCGCGGTCCAGGTGTCGCGCGCGGTGTCGTCCGGCCCGAGCCGGTCGTCGCCGCCGAACACCGTCGCGTGCAGCCGCCCCGCCGGGATGCCGAACCGGTCGGTGAGCAGCTCGAAGCCCCAGCGCAGGCTGGCCGCGATGCCGTAGTCGCCGAGCGACCAGGAGCCGAGCATCTGGAACACGGTCAGGTGCGTGTCGTCGCCTACCTCGTCCAGGTCCGTCGTGCGCAGGCACCGCTGCACGTTCGCCAGTCGCCGTCCGCCCGGGTGCGGGCGCCCCAGCAGGTACGGCGTGAGCGGGTGCATGCCGGACGTGGTGAACAGCACCGGGTCGCCGGGCGGCGGGATGAGCGAACTCTCCGGCGCGTCGCGGTGGCCGTGCCTGTGGTAGTGGTCGAGGAACGTCCTGGTGATGTCGTCTGGTGTCATGGCGGGTGCCTTCCGGGTACGGGTGACCGGACGGCCCGCCGCGCGCGTTGACGTCGACACGACGACGCCGGCGGACCGTTTCCGGTCGCCGGCGTGGGTGTGGGGCAGGTCAGGCGGCGGCAACCGGCGAGCGGGAAGCTCGCGCGGCCGCGGCGGTGAAGGTGCGCCTGCTCTGCATACCTCGACGGTAGCCCGGTCCGCACACTCCCGCCCAGCCCTTTCCCGCGCCCACGTGCGGGCGTCAGCGGTTGGGGGTGAGCAGGCGGCGGTAGAGCGTGTCCAGGCGTTCGGCCTGCGCCTCCCACGTCCACCCCGGCAGCGGGGAGTCCTCGCCCTCGTAGGCGGCGCGGTAGCGGGCCGGGTCGGCGAGCACCGCTCGCACCGCCCGGGCCAGGTCGGCGGCGTCGCGGGCGCGGAACACCTCGCCCTGGCCGGTGGCGCGGACCGTCTCGGCCATGGTGCGGACGTCGCTGACCACTATCGGCAGCCGCGCGTGCGCGTACTCGAAGAATTTGGTGATCAGCGCGATCTCGTGGTTGGGCCAGTGGTGCAGCGGGATCAGGCCGACGTCGGCGGTGGCGAGGAACGCGACGAGCTGCCGGTGCGGCACGTACGGCAGCACGTGCACCCGGTCACCCACACCGAGCCGGGCGGCGCGGGCGACGACCTGGCGGACGTAGGGGGCGGCCGGGTCGGCGACGACGAGCGCCAGGTGCACGCCGGGCAGCAGCGGCAACGCCTCGACCACCGTGTCCACGCCGCGCTGGGCGGCCATCGCCCCGCTGTAGACGAGCAGCGGCGTGTCCGGGGGCAGACCGCAGCGCTCCCGCAGGTCGGGGGCGTCCTCGTCGGGTGTGGCGGTGACCGGGGCGTTGAGGACCACTGTCGGGCGCTCCGGCAGGGCGTGGTCGCGTACCAGCAGGTCGGCGAGCGTGTCGGAGACGGTGACGACCGCGTCGGCGGCGCCGACGTACTCGCGGACGTAGCCGAGGTGCGCGGGCAGCCAGCGGGCGTTGTCGCGACGCGGCCGCGCGCCGGGCAGCCACTCGTGCGCGTCCCAGACCAGCTTGGTGTCCCGCCCGGCGGCCCGGGCACGCTCCACGGCGCGGGCGGCCACGCCGAGCATCCGGAAGTCGTGCGCGTGGATCAGGTCGGGGCGCAGCTCGTCGACGACGGGACCGGCGGCCCGCTCGTAGTCCCAGAGCCCCGGTTCCAGCCGCCGCCACGCCCCGTCGCGCAGCCGGGCCCGCCAGTAGCGGACCTGGGCGTGCTCCACCGGCCGGCGGGCCAGCCGCGCCGCGCGCAGCGGCAGCCCGCCCCGGGCCACCAGCCGAGCGCGCAACCCGGACCCGCCGCGCAGCCCGGAACCGTCGCGCGGACCTGCGTCCCGGCCCGAAGCGGAAACGCTGCCGACCCCGGGACCGGAGACGGCGGAGACACCGCCGCCCGGATGAGAGACGACGGCCGGTGCGGTGACGGGCGGGAGGGCGCGAGCACTGGACAGCGGCAGGACGCGCACCTCGGCCTGGCCGATCCGCCAGCGGCGTTCGGCGTCGACGTGGGCGCAGCCGATCAGCGTGACGTCCCAGCCGGCGTCGGCGGCCGAGCGGGCCGCCTTCTGCACCCGCGAGTCACAGTCGACCGCGTTGTCGACGAGCATGACCACGCGCCGCATCTCGCACCCTTCACCCGTACGCCCTGACGGGCGCGAGTGTACGGCGGCGCGGAACCGTCGCGACGGCCGCGAAACCCGCCTTGAGCTGGGCGGATGCCGACTGTGCAGGCGATGGTCAGGTGCCGGCCGGTGGAAGTTCACCGGCCGTGCACCGACCGGGCGGGTCAGGCCGTGCCGGAGGAGGCCAGCGCGGCCGGGGCGACCGGCTGCCGGCTGTCCTTGCGGTTGGGCAGCGACAGGCGGATGACCTTCCACCAGGCGGAGGCGACCTGCTTGGGCAGCGGACCGGTGGTGTAGTGCAGGCCGTACCTGTCGAACAGCGCCCGCACCTGCGGGGCGATCTCCTGGTAGCGGTTGCTGGGCAGGTCGGGGAAGAGGTGGTGCTCGATCTGGTACGACAGGTTGCCGGTCATGATGTGCAGCAGCCGGCTGCCGCTGATGTTTGCCGAGCCGAGCATCTGCCGCAGGTACCACTCGCCGCGGGTCTCGCCGTCGATGGAGGTCTTCTCGAACGTCTCCACGCCGTTGGGGAAGTGCCCGCACATGATCACCGAGTGGCTCCACACGTTGCGCAGCAGGTTCGCGGTGAACGTGGCGGCGAGCGTGGTCAGGAACGACGGGCCGGACAGCAGCGGGTGCACCACGTAGTCCTTGAGCACCTGGCGGCGGATCTTGCGGCCGACCGCCCGGGCCTTGGCCCGGAACTTCGGGTCCTTGAGCCTGCGCTGCTTGAGGTGGTCGCCCAGCTCCATGTCGTACGCGGCGATGCCGTACTCGAAGAACATGGCGTTGATCAGATTCCACAGCGGCTGGCCGAGGTGCATGGGGTGCCACGGCTGGTCCTCGTCGACGCGCATGATGCCGTAGCCGAGGTCGTTGTCCTTACCGACGACGTTCGTGTAGCGGTGGTGCAGCTCGTTGTGCGACTGCTTCCACTGGTCGGCCGGGGAGACGTGGTCCCACTCCCAGGTGGTGGAGTGGATCTTCGGGTCGCGCATCCAGTCCCACTGGCCGTGCAGGACGTTGTGCCCGATCTCCATGTTCTCCAGGATCTTGGCGACGGTGAGGCCGGCCGTGCCGACGACCCACGCCGGCGGGAACAGCGAGAACAGCAGCACCGCCCGGCTACTCATCTCCAGTGTCCGCTGGGTCTTGACCACCTTGCGGATGTAGCGGGCGTCCCGCTCCCCCCGGTCGGCGAGTACCCGGTCCCGGATCGCGTCCAGTTCCTTGCCGATGATCTCGATGTCCTCGGCGCTCAGATGGGCGATCGGGTTGACGGCCTTCTTCTGGATGACGGTCACGTGGGTGGCTCCTGTCAGATATCGATGTCGCAGGTACCGGCGGCGGCCGACACGCACGTCTGTACGAGCACGCCGTCCCCCGGTACGGCAGTGGTGATGTCGCCGTTGCGCAGGTCGCGGACAGCGCCCTGGCGCAGCGGTACGACGCAGCCGAAGCAGATGCCCATCCGGCACCCGGAAGGCATCAGCACTCCGGCGTTCTCCCCCGCGTCGAGCAGGGTGGTGGACCCGTCGGACTCGACTGTCACACCCGCCCCGGTGAAGGTCACGGTTCCTCCCTCGCCCGGCGTGATCACGGTCGGGCGGAACCGCTCGGTGTGCAACCGCTCGACGAGGCCGTTCGAGGACCAGTACCCCTCAACCGCGTCGAGCATGCCGATGGGTCCGCAGGCCCACGCCTCCCGGTCGAGGTGGTCGGGCACCAGGGCGGCCAGTTCCGCGACGTCGAGCAGGCCGTCGGTGTCGGTGTGCCGCTCGATCAGCCGCAGCGCGCCGCGTTCGGCGAGCGCCCGCAGCTCCGCGCCGAAGATGACGTCGTCGCGGGTGGGCGCGGAGTGCACGAGCACCACGTCGGCCCGCTCGGCCAGCCCGGAGCGCAGCATCCCCATGACCGGGGTGATGCCGCTGCCGGCGGTCACGAACAGGACGCGCTCGGGCGTCGCGGCGGGGAGCACGAACTCGCCCTGGGCCTGGTCGAGGTGCACGATCGTGCCGGGCCGGAGCCGGCGTACGAGGTGGTTGCTGACCTTGCCGTCGGGGATGGCCTTCACGGTGACGGAGATCCGGCCGTCGGCGGCGTCCGGCGGCGAGGTGAGCGAGTACGCGCGCCACTGGCGTACCCCGTCGACGTCCACGCCGAGGCGGATGTACTGGCCGGGCTGGTGGCCCTGCCAGGCGCGGCCGGGCTGGATCACCAGGGTGGCCGCGTCCCGGGTCTCCGGGCGGACGGCGACGATCCGGCCGCGCAACGGGGCGCCGGCGCGCAGGGGCGCGATCAGGTCGAGATAGTCGTCGGGCAGCACCGGTGTGGTGACCGCTCCGGCCAGCCGCAGCAGCCTGTCCCGGAAGGTGACCTTCTGAGGGCGGCGGGAGGCAGTTGTGGTCATATGACCAGCGTGGCCGCCCGATCGCATAACATCTTGACCAGCAAAGGTGAAACACGCGCGGGTTTTTGTTCGGAGGGAACAAACATGACGTTGGAGGCCGGTGCGGGGCAGCGTGCCGCCCACCTCAACCTCGACGCCGGGATGGCCGAGGCGCTGCGCGCCCGGCTGCCGATGGTCGCCGAGCGGACCGTCTCCGCGATCACCGCCGAGGTGCCGGACTACTCCGGTGCGCTCACCGGCGCCATGCGGGCGAAGATCGAAAACGCGGTACGCATCGCGCTGGGGACGTTCCTCCAGCTCATCGAGGGTACCCAGGCGTTCGACCCGAGCACCCCCCTGGCCCCGGCGCTGGAGGCCGCGTACGCGCTGGGCAGCGGCGAGGCCCGCTCGGGGCGCAGCATGGACGCGCTGCTGGCCGCGTACCGGGTCGGTGCCCGGGTGGCCTGGCGCGAGGTGTCCACCACGACGGTACGCAGCGGGCTGGCCGCCGCGACGGTGGCCGAGTTCGCCGAGTTGATGTTCGCCTACATCGACGAGCTGTCCGCCGCGAGCGTCGCCGGGCACGCCGACGAGCTGGCCAGCGCCGGCCGGATGCGCCGCCGCAGCCTGGAACGGCTCACCCAGCAGTTGCTGGCCGGCGAGCCGGAGGAGTCGCTGCGGCGCAGCGCCGAACGCGCCGACTGGCCACCACCGCAGACGCTGACGGTGGTGCTGCTCCCCCGCCGGCACCTGCGCGCGGTGCTGGCGTTGCTCAGCCCGTACACGCTGGAGAGCGGCGAGGACCTGCCCGGCATGGACCCGGTGGAGGAACTGGCCGTCCTGCTGGTGCCGGACATGCACGGCGGCCGCCGTCGCCAGCTCACCCGGCTGCTGCACGGGCACCGGGCGGTGCTCGGCCCGGCCCGGCCCTGGCACCGGGTCGCCGCGTCGTACCAGCGGGCCACCCGGGCGCTCGCGCTCGACCTCGGCGAGCCGGACGCGGGCCCTGTCGACACCGAACGCCACCTGTCCACGCTGCTGCTCAGCATGGACCCGGAGGCCCTCGCCGACCTGCGCGCGCAGGCCCTCGCGCCGCTGGCCGCACTGCCGCCGGCCACCGCACAGCGGCTGGCCGAGACGCTGCGCTCGTGGCTGCTGCACCAGGGACGCCGCGACGAGGTGGCCGCCGACCTGTTCGTCCATCCGCAGACCGTCCGCTACCGGATGGGCAAGCTGCGCGAGCTGTTCGGCGACCGGCTGCACGATCCCGCCACGGTCCTCGACCTCACCATCGCCCTGGCCGTACCCCAGAAGCCGGACGACGCCTGACGCCCGGGGGCGCACGGCCCGGTGCGGCCGGGACCTCCGGCCCTGTCCGCCCGCGAGGGCGGCGGGGCAGGGTCGGAAGGGGACGAGCAACCAGGAGGGCCGCCATGAACAGCTCATCGACCCGCACCGACCAGGATCCGAGGGTACGGGTGCTGGAGGCGGCCGCCCGGCAGTCCCTGCACGCCCCGTCGGTGTTCAACACCCAGCCCTGGCGCTGGCGGGTCACCGGCGACACGCTGGAGCTGCGCGCCGAGGCGGACCGGCAGCTCGCCCACACCGACCCGGACGGGCGGCTGCTCATGCTGAGCTGCGGTGCGGCCCTGCACCACGCGCGTGCGTCGCTGACGGCGGTCGGCTGGGCGGTCACCGTCGAGCGGCTGCCCGACCCGGCCGACCCGTCGCTGCTGGCCCGGCTGCGCACCACCGGCCCGGCCGACCTGGACGTGCCGGCGGGCCGCCTGGTCGAGGCGATTCCGCGCCGCCGCACCGACCGCCGGGCGTACGGGGACCGGCCGGTGCCCGAGGCCGTACTGGCCCGGCTCGGGGACGCCGTCGAGGCCGAGGGCGCGCACCTGCACGTGGTGCGGCCGGACCAGATGCCGATGCTCGCCGTGTCCACCGGACGCGCGGCGGACGCGGAGCTGGCCGACCCCGCGTACCGGCAGGAGCTGCACGACTGGACCCACCGCCCGGCGGGCAGCGGCGACGGGGTGCCCGCCGCCACCGCCGTGCGCCCGTCCGCGCGACGGGTGCCGCTGCGCGACTACGCCCCCGGCGGGGCGGCCGGGCTCAGCGCGGGCGCGGACTTCGACCGGGGTGCCGCGTACCTGATCCTCTTCGGCGACTCGGACGAGCCGGCCGCGTGGCTGCGCGGCGGCGAGGCGCTGTCGGCGCTGCTGCTCACCGCCACCGCCGAAGGGCTGGCCAGCGCGCCGCTCAGCGACGCCGTGGAGCTGGCGTGGCCGCGCCGGATGATGCGCGACCTGCTGGCCGGCATCGGCGACCCGTACCTGGTGGTGCGCGTCGGCTGGGGTCCGGACGCGGAGCTGCCGCCGGCGCCGCGCCGCGCGCCCGCCGACGTGATCGAGGTGGTGGAGCAGTCGCGGTGACCCGGCGTGGCGGGCGTCGTCGTAGCCTCGACGGGTGTGGAACCTGGACCTGGCTCATGCGTTCGCCGTCTTCGGCGACCAGGACTCCGGATGCGTCTCCTACGGAGTGGAGTCGGCGGGCCGGCGCTGGTTCGTCAAGCGGGCCGGGACACCGGCCGCGCGTGCGTCGCTGACCCGGGCCCTGGGCCTGCACGCCGCGGTCCGGCACCCGGCAGTGGTCCGGCCCGAGCTGGTACGCGACGGCACGGACGGCCCGACGCTGGTCTACCCGTGGCACGACGGCGTCGTGCTCAACCACGCCACCACCGGCGGCGGCAGCGACCGGAGCGGGCTGGTCCGCTTCCAGCGGCTGCCGGTCGCCGAGGTACGCGCGGCGCTGGACATCATCCTCGACGCCCACCTGGCCGTGAGCGCGGCCGGGTACGTGGCGGTGGACCTGTACGACGGCTGTTTCCTCTACGACTTCGACGCCCGGCGGATGCGCCTGATCGACCTGGACGAGTACCGCCCGGGCCCGTTCGTGCTCGACTCCGACCGGCTGCCCGGTTCCCGTCGTTATCTGTCGCCGGAGGAACTGACCCGGGGCGCTGTGATCGACGAGCGCACCACGGTCCACGCGCTGGGTCGTACGCTGCACCACCTGCTCGACGGTCCGTCCGGCTGGCGGGGCACCACCGCCGAGCGCGCTGTCGCCGACCGGGCCAGCCGGCCTGACCCGGCGTCGCGGTACGCCACAGTGGCCGCTCTGGTCCGCGACTGGCGAGCCGCCTGATCCGCCCGCCGTTCGACGCGATCCAGCTCCGGCGGCCGGCGTTTCGTGGCTGGCCCGCGTCGGACGTGACGCACCGTCACGTCGCCTCGATCCGGCAGTGAGTCACAGAGGGTGACGGCCCGCCGTCAGGCGGAATAGGCAGATTTGGGCATGACAAGCTCCCGACCAGCGTCGATGCGCGGCCAGGCACCTGCCGCACACACATCCCTGTGCGCCCTTTGCTCTGCATCCATTGGCGCAGCGGTGACGCACGGCCATCGCCGCGTATGAGGCTGCAGAGCAAAGGGCACGCGGTGAGCCATGTCGCGGGCAGCTCCACGACTACAGGAGGTGACGGGCAGGGCTGGCGAAGCCGGGGGTGCCGGGCTTCGAGGGCGTCACGACGGCGTACCGGGTCCCGCCCCCGCGACGAGCCAGGCAGGTGAGTGCGGCCGTCGGGCGGAAACGTGCTCCCGGTGCCCGGCCGGCACATAGCGTGGGACGAGGGGCGGCCTGCTCGGGGCGCCGGTGAGCGGAGGGAGAACACGGTGACGGAGCCGGAGGAGGAGCAGGAGAAGACCAGCAAGACCGATCGGGTGCTGTTCTCGCCCGACGGCGACCCGCACCACACGCTGGCCGAGGCGCCCCAGCCGGACGAGCACCTGCCGCCCACAGTCACCCGCGACGGCCACACGGACGTGCTCGACGACGAGCAGTGAGCGCACCGTCCCGCCCGGGCTCGTGGGCCGGGCGGGACGTGTCGCGTCAGACCGGCGGGATACCCGAGCGGCCGATGTCCGACATGTCGTCGCCGATCTCGGTCCGGGTGCCGGCCACCGGACCGGCGCCGGCCTCGGTGCGGTCCTCCACGCAGGCGTCGCCCAGCCCGTGCATCAGCTCACCGACGACGGCGAGCGCCGAGCCCTTGTCCGGGCAGGGCGCGCCGGTGGCGAGCACCTGGCCGTCGCCGCCGACCACTGTGAATCCCACGCTGCCGTCGGCCTCGCTCTCGATCACGAACTTCACAGTGCTCCTCCCGCTTAGCTCAGCTCACACCGTGCGTCTGCAACCACAGCTCCAGCAGACCCAGCTGCCACAGCTTGTTGCTGCCCGCGGCGGCCTGGGCCCGCTCCGGCTCGGCCAGCAGCTCGTCGACGTACGCCCGGCGGAACAGCCCGCGCCGGCGCGCCTCGGGCGCACCCAGCGCCTCGACCACCAACTCTCGCACGGGTCCGTCGACGTTGCGCAGCGCCGGCACCGGGAAGTAGCCCTTCGGCCGGTCGATGACCTCGGCGGGAAGCACCTCCCGGGCCACCTCCTTGAGCACGCCCTTGCCGCCCTGAGCCAGCTTGTGCTCGGGCGGGCACGCGGCGGCGAGCGTGACGAGATCCTGGTCGAGGAACGGCGTGCGCACCTCCAGTCCCCACGCCATGCTCATGCTGTCCACCCGCTTGACCGGGTCGTCGGGCAGCATCAGGTGCGTGTCCAGGCGCAGTACCGCGTCCACGGCGGTCTGCGCGCCGGGCGCGGCCAGGTCCGCGGCGACCAGCTCGCCGCTGACGTCGCCGACGCAGGCGTACGCCGGTTCGACCACCTCGGTCAGCTCCGCGTGGTCGCGGTCGAAGAACGCCGCGGTGAACCCGGCCGCCGCGTCCTCGCGGGCCGAGCGGGCCAGCCGGTGGTGGTAGCCGTAGCCGGCGAACACCTCGTCGGCGCCCTGGCCGGACTGCGCCACCTTCACGTGCTTGGCGACCTGCTCGGAGAGCAGGTGGAACGCCACCACGTCGTGGCTGCCCATCGGCTCGGTCATGGCCGCCACGGTGGCGCGTACGGCCGGGCCGAGGTCGCCGTCGGCGAGCCGGATGCGGTGGTGGTCGGTGCCGAACGCGCGGGCGACCAGGTCGGAGTAGTGGAACTCGTCGCCGGTCTCGTCGCCGCGGCTGTCGAAGCCGATGCTGAACGTCTGGAGGTGGTGCTGTCCGGCGTCGTCGAGCAGCGCCACGATCATGCTGGAGTCGAGGCCGCCGGAGAGCAGCACGCCGACCGGCACGTCGGCGACCAGCCGGCGGCGTACGGCGGTGCGCAGCGCGTCCCCGACGGCGGCCCGCCAGTCGGCGGCGTCCATGCCGGCGTGGGCCGGGTCGCGCCGGTACGCGGGCCGCCAGTAGACGCGCTCGCGGCTGCGCCCGTCGGCCTCGACGACCCGGACGGTGGCCGGGGGCAGCTTGCGGATGCCGCGCAAGATGGTGCGCGGCGCCGGAACGATCGAGTGCCAGGACAGGTAGTGGTGCAGCGCGACCGGGTCGATGCCGGTGTCGATGTCACCGCCGGCCAGCAGCGCCGGGAGCGTGGAGGCGAACCGGAGCCGGCCGGGCGACTCGGCGAGGTAAAGGGGTTTGATGCCGAGCCGGTCGCGGGCCAGCACGAGACGGCGCCGCCGCCGGTCGACCAGCGCCACCGCGAACATGCCGACCATGTGGTCGACGAACCGCTCCCCCCACTGCGCGTACGCGACCAGGATCACCTCGGTGTCGCTGGTGCTGTGGAACGTGTGCCCGGCCGCGCGCAGCTCGTCGCGCAGCTCCGGATAGTTGTAGACGCAGCCGTTGAAGACCAGGGCCAGGCCGAGGTCGTCGCGGACCATCGGCTGGGCGCCGGCCTCGGACAGGTCGATCACTGTCAGCCGGCGGTGCCCGAGGGTGATCCAGCCGTCACTCCACGCGCCCTCGCCGTCCGGGCCGCGTGAGCGCATGGCGGCGGTCATCCGGTTCACCGCGGCGGCGTCGGGTAGGGCCCCGTCGAATCTGGCCTCACCGCTGATCCCGCACATCTCAGCGTCCACCGGTCAGCCGAGGAGCACCCACCACGCCAACCTCCCGCCGCGTCGTCTCCCGGGCGGTCCGCCGGGTACGGCGACTACCCGGCCTGTGGCGTAGGAAACCCGGATGGGCGGTTGCCGAGCCGGGCCGGGCGAGCCGTCGTACGGTGGCGGTACGGGCCATGTCCCCGGGCGGTCCGGCCACGGGACGTGGCCAGGATCAACGACGCCTGCCAGGAGGACGTGTGTTCGCCAATTCCGAGGAACTCCTGCGATACCTCACCGACGAGGACGTGAAGTTCGTCGACGTACGTTTCTGTGACCTGCCCGGCGTGATGCAGCACTTCAACCTGCCGGTCGAGTCGTTCGACGACAGCGTGTTCACCGACGGCCTCGCCTTCGACGGCTCCTCGATCCGTGGTTTCCAGTCGATCCACGAGTCCGACATGCTGCTGCTGCCGGACGTCGCCACCGCGTTCATCGACCCGTTCCGGGCCCAGAAGACCCTCGCGCTGAACTTCTTCGTCCACGACCCGTTCACCCGCGAGGCCTACTCCCGCGACCCGCGCAACGTGGCGAAGAAGGCCGAGGCCTACCTCGCCGCCAGCGGCATCGCCGACACCGCCTACTTCGGCGCGGAGGCGGAGTTCTACATCTTCGACTCCATCCGCCACGAGACCTCGGCGCACCAGTCGTTCTACTACATCGACTCGATCGAGGGCGCCTGGAACAGCGGCCGGATCGAGGAGGGCGGCAACCGGGGTTACAAGACCGCCTACAAGGGCGGTTACTTCCCGGTTCCCCCGGTGGACCACTACGCCGACCTGCGCGACAGCATGGTCCGCCGGATGGTGGACGCCGGTTTCACTGTCGAGCGGTCGCACCACGAGGTGGGCACGGGAGGGCAGTCGGAGATCAACTACAAGTTCTCGACGCTGCTGCACTCGGCCGACCAGCTCCAGCTCTTCAAGTATCTGATCAAGAACGAGGCGTGGGCGCACGGCAAGACCGCGACCTTCATGCCCAAGCCGGTCTTCGGTGACAACGGCTCCGGCATGCACACCCACCAGAGCCTGTGGCGGGGCGGCGAGCCGCTGTTCTACGACGAGACCGGCTACGCCGGGCTGTCCGACGCCGCCCGCTGGTACATCGGTGGCCTGCTGCACCACGCCCCGTCGCTGCTGGCCTTCACCAACCCGACGGTGAACTCCTACCGGCGTCTGGTGCCCGGCTTCGAGGCGCCGGTGAACCTGGTCTACTCGCAGCGCAACCGCTCCGCCTGCACCCGCATCCCGGTGACCGGCAGCAACCCCAAGGCCAAGCGCGTCGAGTTCCGCGTCCCGGACCCGTCCAGCAACCCGTATCTCGCGTTCGCCGCGATGCTGATGGCCGGCCTGGACGGGATCAAGAACAAGATCGAGCCGCCGGCGCCGATCGACAAGGACCTCTACGACCTCCCGCCGGAGGAGTGGGGCGACGTCAAGCAGGTGCCCGGTTCGCTGCCCGAGGCGCTGGCGGCGCTGGAGGTCGACCACGACTACCTGCTCGACGGTGGGGTCTTCACCGACGACCTGATCTCCACCTGGGTCGACTGGAAGAACACGAACGAGGTAGACCCGGTGCGCCTGCGGCCCACGCCGCACGAGTTCGCGCTCTACTTCGACTGCTGATCCGCACCGCCACCGCCCCCGCCACCCGTGGGGGCGGTGGTCGGCGGAAACGGCTTCGGACCGTCGTCCGCCCTCGTACCGTCGGGATATGAGCCCGACTCACGACGGTCCGCCGCCAGTTCCGTGCCGGTGGAGCCGTCGGTGAGGCCGCGGCCCACCACCACCACCGCCGCCACCACCACCCCCGAGATTCCCGCCGTCCTGACCCTCGGGGTAGAGGAGGAGTTCCTGCTGCTGGACCCGGTCAGCGGCGAGAGCATGCCGGTCGCCGACCGGGTACGCGACGCGCTCTCCGGCACCGCCCGCGAGCAGAGCCGGCAGGAGTTCCGGCACAGCATGGTGGAGATGGTGACGCCGGTCAGCCCGGACCTCGGGGAGCTGCGCGAACACCTGGTCACGCTGCGCCGGGCCGCCGCCCGGGCGGCCGACGCGGCCGGGGCGCGGCTGGTCGCCGTCGGTGCCACACCGGTCTGCGAGGCTCACCGCACGGTGCCCGACGAGCAGCGCTACCACGACATGTCCCGCCGGTTCGGCCCGGTCGCCCACGATCCGGCCGTCTGCGGCTGTCACGTGCACGTCGGCGTGCCCGACCGGGAACTGGCCGTGCAGGTCTGCAACCACCTGCGCCCGTGGCTGCCGGTGGTGCAGGCGCTCACCGCGAACTCGCCGCTGCACGACGGGCGCGACACCGGGCACGCGAGCTGGCGCTCGATGCAGCTGGAACGGTGGCCGAGCATCGGACCCACACCGCACTTCGACTCCGCCGCCGACTACGACGCCACGGTGGCGGACCTGATCACCGCCGGGATCATGCTCGACGCCGCGATGGTCTACTGGTACGCGCGCCCGTCCGCGTCGTACCCGACGGTGGAGGTCCGGGTCGGCGACGTGTGCCCCACTGTCGACGACACCGTGCTGGTCGCCGGGCTGGTCCGGGCGCTCGTGGCGACGCTGATCGACGACGTCCGCGCGGGCGTGCCCGCCCTCCGCATCCGGGACTGCCTGGTCGCCGCCGCGCACTGGCGGGCCGCCCACGACGGCGTCGACGGCCGGCTCGTCGACCTGCGCACCGGACGGCCCCGGCCCGCCTGGGACCTCGTCGACGACCTGGTCGTCACCGTCACGCCCGCGCTGGCCCGCCACGGCGACCTGGACCTGGTCCGAAGCGAGCTGGAGCGGGTACGCCGGGACGGCACCGGCGCCACCCGCCAACGACGGATCATGGCCGAGACCGACGGCGACGTGGGCGCGGTGCTGGCGCACCTGGCCGCCCAGACCGTCTCGGCGTGAACCGGTGACCGCCCCGGACCGGGCCCGCGACCGGTCAGCGCAGCCCGGCGAAAAGGTCGTCCTCGGGCGTCGCCGCGCCGGTGGTGTCCCGCACCCGCACGAACGTCTCCATGCCCATCAGCTCGGTGAACCGCTCCTGCCCCAGCCGCAGGAAGAAGATGTTCTCCGCCTGGCTGGCATGCGCGGCGAGCGAGGCGAACTTCTGCCCGCCGTAGCCGCTGGTGTCGACCCAGGTGGTGATCTCGTCGTCCGGCAGGCCCAGCGCCGGCATCTCGTCGGTCGCCTCCGGCTCGGGGAACTCCACCCCGATCTCGCGCATGATCGTGCCGAACTGCTGGAACGCGCTGCGCGGCACTGTGGTCCAGTAGACCTTGGCCGGGATGCCGGTCTGCTCGACCGCGGCCATCGTGATCCGGTGGGCCTGGATGTGGTCCGGGTGGCCGTAGAAGCCGTTCTCGTCGTAGGTGACCACCACGTCGGGGCGGTAGCGGCGGATCAGCTCCGCCAGCCGGTCGGCCGCCTCCGCCACCGGCGTGTTCCAGAACGCGCCGGGCGCGTCGTTCGTCGCCCAGCCCATCATCCCGGAGTCGCCGTAGTCGAGCGTCTCCAGGTGGGTCACCTTCAGCGCCTCGCAGCTCGCGGCCAGCTCGGCGCGGCGCATGTCCACCACGGACCGCGGGTCGTGCCCGTCCTCGCCCGGCTTGACCCCGCCGGGTCCGTCTCCGCACGCACCGTCGGTGCACGTCACGAGCACAGTGGTGACGCCCTCGGCCGCGTAGCGGGCCAGGACGCCACCGGTGCTCGTCGCCTCGTCGTCGGGGTGAGCGTGCACCGCCATCAGGGTCAGGGATCGATCGGTCACCCCGTCACCATACGAGCTCCGACCGACGAACTAGCATTGCCCGGTCCGCAGACGGCGACGGAAGCGAGGCGCGATGGGTTGGCTCCAGCGGTTGCTCGGTGGCGGACGGGTCGAACTGGACCCCACACGTCAGCAGGAGCTGCTGCGGGACGTGCGGCAGTCCTACGGGGCACACGCCCGCCTCCGGTTCCCGGAGCAGGCCGACGCGATCACCCGGCTGCTGTCCGATGACGACGGTCTCGTGGTGGCCGCCGGGATCGTCTGCGAGGCCGCCGACCAGGCGCACGCCGACCTCCAGGGGCAGGCGCAGGAGGTGTTCCGGCGTACCGGGCGGCGGCTGCTGGTGCACCGCCGCAACTACCGTCCCCTGTGGAAGGAGGCCGGGCCGGCGCTGCGCTGGCCGCTCGGCGCGCTGCCCAGCGGGCTGCACCCGTACGCTCAGGTCACCGCCGCCGTGGCGGTGGTCGGCGGGCGGGCCGACCGGCTGGACCGGGTGACCGACCCGCAGCCGTTCGTGACGCGACTGTTCGAGGTGCTCGACCTGACCACCGTCGGCTGGGAGTTCGGCCGGGTGCGTGTGGACACCGACAGCGCGACGCTCGTGGAACGGCTGATGGGCACCGGCGCGCGGGTGCTCGCGACGATGGACGACCCGCCCCGGCTGCCGCCGGCGGTACGGGAGATGATGCGCCGCAACCACCGCATCGCCGTGTACGACCCGGCCGGTCCCCGCGTGGTCGGCGAGCTGAACCTGGGTGCGCGGCTGCGCGAGACGCTGCTGGCCTGATCGGCTGTGCGACGCGCCCGCCCGGGCCGGGTGGCCGGGCGGGGCGCGCGGTGGTCAGGTGGTCGTGCAGGTGATGTTCGTCGGCGGGTTGTTGGCGCCGCCCGCCGAGCCGATGAAGCCGAACGTGGTGGAGCCGCCGGCCGGCAGTGAGCCGTTGTAGTCGACGTTGCGCACCGTCACGTTCGCGCCGTTCTGGGTGTGCGTGCCGCTCCAGATCTGGTTGATGACCTGACCGTTCGGGAACGTCCAGGACACCGTCCAGCCACGGATCGCGGTGGCGCCGGCGGTCACCGTGACCTCGGCCTGGAAGCCGCCGGACCAGGAGCCGGTGATCGAGTACGTGGCACGCGCGCCGGACGGCGCCGGGGAACTGGTGGTCGGCGTCGGGGTCGGTGACGGCGTGGAGGTAGGCGTCGCTGTCACCGTCGGCGAGGGTGTCACGCCCGGCCGGGCCGCGCGGTAGGTGTGGCCGGCGCGGACGGTGAGCGCGACGACGTCGGACTCCGGGCGGGTGGTGGCCGGTGTGCTGCCGTCGGTGACGTCGGCGAGGGTGAAGCTCCCGGTGAACAGCCGGGACCGCAGTCGCAGCGTGCCGTCACGGTCGGCCCGGACGGTGATCTCGTCGGCCTGGCCGACCGTCCAGGCCAGCGCCACCGTGTAGCCGCCCCGGCCGCGCAGGCCCGCGACCCGCCCGGCGGGCCAGGCGGTCGGCAGCGCGGGCAGCAGGTGCAGCTCGCCGGTGTGGCTGTGCAGCAGCATCTCGGCGATGCCGGAGGTGGCGCCGAAGTTGCCGTCGATCTGGAACGGCGGGTGCAGGTCGAACATGTTCGGCGCGAGCCGGTCGGTGCGGACCAGGTCACGCAGGAGCTTGTGGGCGCGGGCGCCGTCCTCCAGCCGGGCCCAGAAATTGATCTTCCAGGCGAGGGACCAGCCGGTCCCGTCGTCGCCGCGCAGCTCAAGCGTCCTGCGGGCGGCCTCGTACAGCGCCGGGGTGCCCCGCTTGGTGATCTGGTTGCTGGGATGCAGCCCGTACAGGTGGGAGACGTGCCGGTGGGTGCGCTCGGTCTCGACCCAGTCGGCCAGCCACTCCTGCACGTTGCCCCGGGAGCCGACGCGGCTCGGCGGCAGCCGGTCCTTTGCTGTGCGCACCTGGGACCGGAACGTGGCGTCGACGCCGAGCACCTCGCTGGCCCGCGCCGCCGCGTCGAACAGGTCGCGCAGGATCTGGTTGTCCATCGTGGGCCCCGCGCAGACGCTGGCGTTCGCGTGGTGCGCCAGTTCCGGCGAGTTCGACGGGTTCGTCACCAGGTAGCCGAGCGTGGGGTGGGCGACCAGGGTGTCGAGGAAGAACTGGGCGGCGCCCTTCAGTGCCGGGTAGTTGGCCTGGAGGAATCCGCTGTCGCCGGTGAACAGGTAGTGGTCCCAGATGAGCGTGCTGAGCCAGGCCCCGCCGGTCTGCCACATGCCCCAGAACGCGCCGTCCACCACCGACGCGCCCCGCCAGGCGTCGGTGTTGTGGTGGGTGACCCAGCCGCCGGCGCCGTACTGCGCCTGGGCGACCCGCGCGCCGGTGACGGTGAGGTCCTTGACCATGTCGAAGACCGGCAGGAAGCACTCGGACAGGTTCGTGGTGTCGGCCGGCCAGTAGTTCATCGGCAGGTTGGCGTTGACCGTGTACTTCGAGTCCCAGGACGGCGTCAGCGAGTCGTTCCAGATGCCCTGGAGGTTCGCCGGCTGGGTGCCCGGCCGCGACGAGGAGATCAGCAGGTACCGCCCGAACTGGAACAGCAGCGCGGCGAACTGCGGGTCGTCGGTGCTCGCGTGCTGCGCGATCCGCACGTCGGTCGGCTGGTCGGCGGCGGCCGTGCGGCCCAGGTCGATGGTGACCCGGTTGAACAGCGCCTGGTAGTCGGCGCGGTGGCGGGTGCGGAGCTGGTCGACGTCGACGCCCTTTGCCGCGTTCAGCCGGTTGCGGGCGATGCCCTGGTAGTCGCCGTTGACGGTGCGGTAGTTGACGTAGCTGGACCCGATCGAGATCAGCACCGTCACGCTGGTGGCGCCGGACACCCGCAGCGTGCCGCCGGAGCTGCTGACCGTGCCTCCGGTGACGGCGGCGTTGGCCAGCGCGAGGAAGCGCACCGAGCCGTTCACCCCCTCCATCGAGCCGGAGATGCCGTCGAGGGCGATGGTCGCGCCGTCCGGGCTGGACGCTGTGGTCCGCTGCGGGCTGTCGAAGGTGGCGGAGAAGGTGATCGCGTTCGCCCGGTCGGCGGTCAGCCGGAGCACGATCACCTGGTCGGGCGCGCTGGCGAACACCTCCCGCTGGTGCCGTACGCCGCCCTGGACGTAGGTCGTGGTGACGGTGGCGGTGGTGAGGTCGAGGGTCCGGTTGTACTGCGTCGCCCCGCTCGCCGAGCCGAAGGCGAGCCGCAGGTCCCCGACGGTCTGGTAGGCGAACTGCCCACCCGGGCTGCCCATCATGGTCTGGTTGATCAGATCCTGTGCAGAGGTCCACTGGTCAGCGAAGACGCGGCGGCGGATCTCGGCCAGGCTGGCCGCGCCCCGGGTGTTCGCCGAGTCGTACGGGCCGCCGGCCCAGACGGTGTCCTCGTTGAGCTGGAGCCGTTCGGTGTCGACGTTGCCGAACACCATCGCGCCGAGCCGCCCGTTGCCGATCGGCAGGGCGCGCAGCCAGTCGGTGCCGGCCGGTTCGTCGTACCAGAGCGCCAGGTCGTTCGCGGCCAGCACCTGTGGTGGCGCCGCCGAGCCGGCGCGCGCGGTCGCGCTCCAAGCGGCCGGCACCAGCGCGGCACCGGCACCCGCCGCCGTGGCCTTGATGATGTTTCGTCGTGTCACTTCGGACATGGTTGCTCCCAACCGCGCAGATCAGAGATGGGCCCGGGTGCGCGGCGGCGCTGTTATCGCTAACAGCACACGCGCGCACCCGGACGCCGCATTCCTGCCACTACGCGCCCAGGGCTCCCGACCGGGCGACACATCAGCCAACATGGACTCTCATGTATGGAGTGACACCGCGTCAAGGGGTGTTACCGCTAACAGATCCGATCCGCGCTCCACTCGCCGGGCCGACCGGGGCGCGGGGCCGGCCGGCCGGCCCACCCGGGCCACGTGCACGATCCGCTCCGGCGCCACGTCCAGCAGCGTGCCGAGCGCGTCCCGGGTGGCGGCCACGTCGACGAGCTGACTGAGCGGGTGGGCGGCCAGCCCGGCCGTGTGCAGCGTCAGCCACATCCGCATCAGCACCCGTCCGAACTCGACCTGCCCGGCCGCGTCCAGACCGGGCGGCGCGACGAGCGCCAGCACCCCGCCGCCCTGCGCCAGCGGATCACCGCCCGCGGCGGCGAGCAACCGGGGCAGCCCCAGCGGGCGCAACGCCGGGTACGCCGCGAGCGCCGCCCGCAGCCCGGTGGCCGTGGCCCGGCCCAGCCCGAGGCACCTGTCACTGAGCCCGTCGGCCCGGTAGCGCGGGCCCGACCGGTCCAGGCGCAGCCAGCGGCGCAGCTCCGCGACCACCGCCGGGTCGGCGTACACCTGCCGGTCCGCAGTGCGCAGCAACGCGCGCAGCCGCCCGGCCGCCGGCACCGCGCGGACCGCGCCACCGGCCCGGCGGGCGACCGCGTCCACGGCGGCGACCAGGTCGGCGTCCGGGCCGCCGGTGAACCGGCCCCGGTGGGTACGCCGGTCCCGCACGTCGGCGGTGCGGAACGGCGTCCGGTACGGCTGCCGTGCCGGTCGCAGCCGCCCCACCCGCCGCTCGGACTCGTCGTGGTCGGCGGCCCAGTCCAGCCGCAGCCCCGCGTCGGCGGCGACGATCAGGCAGGTCTCCACGAAGGCGCCCAGTGACAGCCGCAGGTCCCGCCCGGCCGGGTCGCCGGCGGGCAGCGCGTCGGCCGGGTCCCAGCCGACGGTGATCGCCCAGTGCTCGTAGCGCAGCCGCCACGGCTGGGTGTTGTGTGCGCTCGGTGCCCGCCAGCACAGCGGCTCCAGCGCGCGGAACGCGGCGAGGTCCATGGTCACCGCTCCTTGGCGTAGAACGTGTAGCCGTGCAGCGGGCGCCCGCCGAGGCGCCGGTACTGGGCGGCCGAGGCCGGGTTGTCCCGCCCGACGTACGTGCTGCGCAGCGCCGCGTAGCCGCCGTCGTGCAGGTTGTGGTGCAGGTGTGCGGAGAGCAGCCGCTGATAGCCGCGCCCCTGGAACTCCGGCACCACGCCCTTGACGATCAGCACCGCCTCCCGGCGGTAGCGGCGGCGGGTCGCAAGCAGCCGCAGCTGGTTGACCGGGTTCAGGTCGCCGCGCACCGCGACCAGGAAGTCGCTGATGTCCGGCACGCAGAGCACGAACGCCACCGGGCGCCCGTCGCGGGTCAGGTAGAGCAGCAGGGACTCGTCCAGCAGGTACGCCAGGCCGTCGGTCTGCCGCCGCAGCTGGGCCGCCGAGATCGGCGTGTAGTAGCCGAGCTGGGCGAAGGAGTCGTTGAGCATCCCGCGCAGCAGGTCGAGCTGTTCGTCGAGCCGCCGGGTGTTCCCCCGGTGCAGTTCCAGCCGGGAGCCGTCGGGCTGCACGCCGAGCGCGGGCGGCGGCCCGGCCGGCGGCGGGACCGGGCAGATCCAGGTGTCGGAGACGAACCGCCCGGTGAACCCGTTCTCCTCGTACGCGTCCGGGTAGTACGGCGGGTTCCACGCGCTGTCCACGAAACCCCGGTCGGCGTACCCGGCGGTGATCACGCCGCCGGCCTGGTTGGGCAGCAGCGCCACCGGCCCGAACAGCAGGTCCCGGCCGGGTGTGGCGTGCGCGGCGATCGCGTCGAACAGCGGCCGGGCGGCGGGCTCGGTGAACTCGGTGAGCCCGAACAGCTGGCACCGGCGGCCCAGCTTGGCGTCGAGGTCGGCGTCGGTGTGCAGCGTGGTCCGCCCGGCCACGGCGCCGGTGGCGTCGCGCAGCACGTACATCGGCACGCCGTCGCGCCACCACCGGCGGATCTGCTGCCGGGGCGTCGGCACGTACCGGGGCTCGCCCGCGTACAGCCGGTCGGTGAGGGCGAGGAAGTCGCGCAGGCCGCGCCGGCCGGTGACGCGCTCGAACCGGTGGCCGGTCACCGGCGCACCGCCGGTCCGGTCGTCTCCGCGCCCAGCGGCGTGAACCGCTCGATGTGGCCCATCGCGCCGTCCTCGGCCCGCCACGCGCCGTTGGAGTAGCCGTCCGGGGACGCGGTGTAGAGCCGGATGAACCCGGCGGTGGCGTTACGGTCGCCGTCGGTCAGCCACATCATCAGCTTGCGGTGGTGCCGCGTCCGGGCGAAGCGCAGCAGCGCGTCCCGGTCGGTGAAGAACGCGATCGTGCCGAGCGTCAGCGGGAACTGCCAGTAGACGGTGTGCCAGCAGTAGCCGGACATCCGGCGCATGTCGCGCACCATCCGGATCCAGTCGGGTGCCAGGCGCAGCAGCACCAGCGGGTTCGCGTACCGGGTGCCGCCGATGAACATGGCGCCGGCGCGGGCCTGGGCCGGGGCGCGGGAGAAGTCACGGGTACGCATCGTTCACCTCACCAGGTAGACGTTCTTGATCTTCTGCATGGCGGCGAACGGGCCGCCGTCCGGTTCGTGCAGCTCCACCCGCAGGTCACCGGCGGTCGGGTCCTCCACCAGGGACTGCGCGAAGTCCCGCGACACCGAGGTCAGGTGCGCGCGTACCCCGTCGCGGCAGGCGTCGGCGAGCGCCGCGCGGGCCGCGGTGTCCAGCGGGCGGCGCAGCTCGACGTGGATCACCGGCCGGGTCTCCAGCGCCGCGTCCTCGTGCAGCGTCAGGCAGAACCTGTTGATCTCGGCGGCGTACGGGTTCCCGGTGTACAGGCCGTACTCGACGTCCTGCGGATAGAGGTTCGCGCCCAGGTAGGACACCGTGGAGTCGCTGCGGCCGAACAGCAGCAGCAGCGGCAGCGTCATCCGCTCCTCGGCCGCGGCGGTACGGAACTCGGCGCGGCGCACCGGGTCGGCGTGGGCCAGCTCGACGATCCGCCGGTACGGCACGAGCAGCGCCTCGTCGCCGACGTTGTAGCGCAGCCGCGGCTGGAGCACGTGCGGGCTCGTCACCGTGCAGAGCAGTTCCCGCCGCTCGTTGGTCTCCAGGTAGGTGGCGAACGGGTTGTACTGGAACACCATCGGCAGCCGCTGCTCGCCGCGCCCGAGCAGTTCCGCGCGCAGCCCCGCGTCGGTGCGCAGCCGCCGCCGCAGCCAGACCGTGAACCGGGTCTCCGCACCGATGCCGATGGTCAGGTCCGACGCACCGTACGCCGACCGCACCCGCACGAACCGCTGCTCCAGGTAGTCGCGCAGCGCCTCGGTCATGCCCTCGCCGCCGCAACTGGCGAAGATCCGGTACCGCGACCACGGAAAGTCCTCCGCGTCGAGCCGGTCCCGCAGGTGCTTGAGGAACGGCGGGTACGCGGTCACCAGGTAGTCGTGGCCGGGGCCGAACTCGCGCAGCGTGTCGACGATCTTCCCGAGGTCCGGGCCGGTGTTCTTCACCGTCGCGATCCGGGCCATCGCCGCGCCGGTGGTGGTGCCGGTCGCCCAGGCGCCCATCGAGTACGCGTTGATGACGAACGGGCGACGCATCGGGAACGCCAGCCCGGTGTAGCCGGCGATGTCCCGGTGCACCCCCCGCAGCTCCCGCTCGCCACGCGGCCAGTTGAACGGCCGCCCGGACGAGCCGGCCGACTCGTCGACCACCACGCCCCGCTCCGGCATCCGCCCGTCCCGGCACCGGGCGGAGGCGTCGTACGCCATCACGTACCCGCGCTTGTCGGTCTCCGGGAAGTCCCGCAGCCGCCGGCGCAGGCCGCCGGGGCGGGCCCGCAGGAACGCCTGGTACGCGGGCACCCGCCGGGCGGCGCGCACGCAGGTCGACCGCGCGTTCGCGGCGGCGAGCCGATCGAGGACCGGGTGGTGGCGCCGGGCCAGCCAGCGCCAGCCGGCCGGGTGGTGGGCGACGAGCCGGGCCAGCGCGGCGACCGCGCGGCCGGCGGGGGCCAGCGCGGCCTCGGCGGGCAGCGGCGTGTCGACGGTACGCAAGGCGGCGTGTCGGTGCAGCGTCTCGGCCATGACAAGCATCCTGTCGACGCCGCAACGCCGGCACATGAGCGACGAGACGGTACCGCGCTGAGTACCCGTACCCAGTCGCGAAGGCTGCCCGGGCTGGCCACGCTCAGTCACCATGGCGACACTCGCCTGGTGTGTCGTCCCTGGTCCGGTGACACTTCGCCCATGACAGACGGCAAGCGTGAGCGCACGAACGAGCGCTTCGAGAAGGTGGCCGAGGAGACCTCGGAGACCGTGACCCACGCGGCCACGGTGCTGGAGGAGGAACTCGCGGCGGGGCTGGCCGGCGCACGGCGGCTCGAGGAGAAGCTGACCGAGAGCCGCCGGGTCGACCCGGAGGCGTTCGACGAACTGGTCGCGCGGGTCCGCACCGACGGGCACGCCCTCATCGACACTGTGGTCGGGCAGTTGAAGATGGCCGACGACCAGCGCGGCGAGGTGATCCGGCGGTACACCTCGGACACGCACGACGCGCTGGACACCGTACTCAATCTGGCGCGGCTGGCCCCCGAGGTCGCGAACGGGCTCGCGGACCGGCTCGCGTCGCCGGCCCCGAAGCGGCCGGCGGGCCGGTAGCCGCGCGATGGCGCCGACCGCCGGGGTGGCCGGCGGGCACGTGGAACGGATGCTGGAGCGCTATCGCGGGCTCGCCCTCGGCGCGCTGCTCGACGACGTGCCCGACGGCGGCCCGCGTTACCTCTACGACCTGGTCGCGGAGTACCCGCGGCGCTGGGGCAAGGGGCTGCGCGCCGCGCTGTGCCTGGCGACGTGCCGGGCGTTCGGCGGCGGCGACGCGGTGGGCCTCAACGCCGCCGTGACGGTGGAGCTGTTCCACAACGCGTTCCTCATCCACGACGACATCCAGGACGAAAGCGAACAGCGGCGCGGCGGGCGGACGCTGCACGCCGAGTACGGCGTCGGCGTGGCACTGAACGTCGGCAACATGACGAACCTGCTGGCGTTGCGGCGGCTGGCCGCTAACCGGTCGGCACTCGGCTCCGGGATCGCCTGGCGGCTGTTCACCGAGACCGAGCTGATGATGCGCCACTCGCTGGAGGGGCAGGCCATCGAGATCGGCTGGATCCGCGACAACGTGTGCGACCTGGACGCCGACGACTACTACCGGATGTGCCTGAAGAAGACCTCCTGGTACACGTGCATCTACCCGTGCCGCACCGGCATCCTCGTGGCGACCGGCCGGGAGAACGCCGTCGACGTGCTCGACCGGTACGGCTGGTATCTGGGTGCGGCGTTCCAGATCCAGGACGACGCGCTCAACCTCACCGGCGACTACGCCCGGTACGGCAAGGAGATCGCGGGTGACCTGTGGGAGGGCAAGCGCACGCTGATCCTGATCGACTTCATGCGGCGGTGCACACCGGAGGAACGCGAACGGCTCGTGCGGCTGCTGAGCCGGACTCGCGCGGAGCGCACCGACGCCGAGGTGCGCTGGCTGCACGGGCGGCTGCTCGCGTACGACTGCGTGGAGTCGGCGCGGCGCAGCGCCCGGGAACTCGCGCTCGCCGCCCGGCGTGCGGGTGAGCGGGCGCTGGGCGCCGCGGCCGACACCGAGGACGGCCGCTTCCTGCTGGAGCTGACCGACTACGTGGTGGAACGCGTCAGCTAGGCACCCAGGATCCCGCGCAGCCAGGTGAGCTGTTCGCGCTGGTGTGCGGCCTCGCCGCCCTCGTGGTCGTTGAACTCGTACACCCGCACGTCCTTGTCGCCGCCGTAGCGGTGGTAGGCGGCGAAGCAGGTGGACGGCGGGCAGACCTGGTCCCGCAGGGCGATGGAGAACAGCGCCGGCGCGGTCGCGCGCGGCGCGAGCACTGCGGCGTCCAGGTAGGACAGGGTGCGGAACACCTCGTCGGCGCGGTCGCGGTGCAGCGCGAGGTATTCCACGACCTCGGCGTACGGGCTGTCCGGCCCGGCGACGCGCACGCCCCGGCGGATGTCGCACAGGAACGGCACGTCCGGCATGACGGCCACGACGTCCGGGCACAGCGCGCCGGCGGCCAGGGCGAGGCCGCCGCCCTGGCTGAAGCCGGTCACCGCCACCCGCGCGGGATCGACGGCCGGGTGCCGCCGGGCGGCCTCGGCGAAGCGCACCGCGTCGGTGATCAGCCGCCGGTAGTAGTGCTCCGCCGGGTCGGCGACCCCCCGGGTGAGGAAGCCGGGCACGGTGCCGGCCGGGTAGGGGTGCGGGTCGGGCGTGCCGCCGGTGGCGGCGCTCCAGCCCTGACCCCGGCTGTCCATGATCAGGTGCGCGAAGCCGGCCGCCGCCCAGAACAGTTTCTCGTGCGCCAGGCCGCGGCCCCGGCCGTAGCCGAGGTACTCGACCACGCAGGGCAGCGGCCCGTCGGCTCCGGCGGGCAGGTGCAGCCATCCGCGTACCGGCTCGCCGCCGAAACCGGGGATCGTGGCGGCGTACGTCCGGATCTGGGTCAGCCCGGTGTCGACCGGTTCGTAGACCGCCGCCTCCGGGTCGCCGCCGCCGTCGAGCGTGCGCGCCCAGAACGCGTCCAGGTCCGCCGGCACGTCCAGCTCCGGCCGGTACGCGAGGCAGCCGGCCAGGTCGAGGTCGGTCAGCGGCACGACGCAGCCTCCTGGACGGCGGCGGCGAACCAGCCGGTGATGGTGCTCGGGTGGGTGATGGCGGTGCCCACCACGACCGTCCACGCGCCCGCCCGCAGCGCCCGCGCGGCCTGCTCCGGGGTGTGGATGCGTCCCTCGGCGACCACCGGTACGTCGACCGCGGCGGCGAGCCGGGCGACCAGGCCCAGGTCCGGCCCGTCGCCCTTTGTGGTGTACGCGGTGTAGCCGGCGAGCGTGGTGCCGACCAGGTCGGCGCCGGCGGCGGCGGCCGCGACGCCCTCGTCAAGTGTGGAGCAGTCGGCCATCACCAGCGCGCCGGTGCGCTCGTGCACGGCGGCGATCGTCTCGGCGAGGGTCCGGCCGTCGGGCCGGGGCCGGGACGTGCCGTCGAGCGCGACGACGTGCGCCCCGGCGTCGGCGACGGCCAGCGCGTGCTCCAGCGTCGGGGTGATGAAGACGTCGTCGTCGCCGTCCTTCCAGAGCCCGATCAGCGGCAGGTCCACCGCCGCGCGGATGGCGGCGATGTCCGCCAGACCCTGGGCGCGGATACCCGCGGCCCCGCCCCGGGCGGTGGCGAGCGCGACCCGGCGCATGGTGTCCGGGTCGCGCATCGGCTCACCCGGGTACGCCTGGCAGGAGACCACCAGGCGGTCACGGAGCTGGTCGACGAGCGCGTTCATGAGACCTTCCAGGCGAGCGAGGCGGCACCGAGCAGCGGCGCGTCGGGGCCGAGGGTGGAGGCGAGGACCGGTACGCCGGCCAGCGCGGGCAGCGTCTCGGCGGGCACCGCGTCGCGCAGCGCCCGCCACCACGGCTCGCCGAGGCCGGTGACGCCGCCGCCGATCACCACGGCGGCGGGGTCGAGCACGTTCACCAGGCCGCCGACGGCGGACCCGACGGCCGCGCCGCCGAGCTGGACGACCTCGCGGGCCGTCTCGTCGCCGTCCGCCGCGAGCGCGGCGACGGCCCGCAGGTCGGCCACCGGCCGCCCGGTACGCCGGACGTACTCGGCGGCGAGCGCCGGCCCGGCGGCGATCGCCTCCAGGTGCCCGCGCCCGCCACAGGTGCAGGGCAGCGATCCGGCGTACGGGGACGGCTGGTGCCCGGCGTGCCCGGCTGCGCTGTGCGCACCGGCGAGCACGGTGCCGCCGAGGACGAACGACGCGCCGACGCCGGTGCCGACGGCGACGTAGAGCACCGTGTCGTACCCGGCCGCGACGCCGTGACGCGCCTCGCCCAGCGCGTGGGCGTGCACGTCGTTGACCACGGTGACCGGCACGCCCAGGCGCCGGCTCAGGTCGCCGCGCAGGTCCGTGCCGGTCCACCCGGCCAGCACGTCGGTGGCGGACAGCACCAGGCCGGAGCCGCTGTCGATGACTCCGGCGCTGCCGACGCCGAGCGCCAGTACGACACCCGGCGCGTCCGCCCGCAGCTTCTCGACCAGGCCGGCGGCGGTGTCGAGCACAGCGACCGCACCGGAGCGACCCGGCGTCGGTGCGGTGCGCCGGCCGACGACCGCTCCCCCGGCGGTGACCAGGGCGGCGGTGGTCTTGGTACCGCCGATGTCGAGCGCGGCGACCAGGTCGGCCGCGCCCGTGGTGCTCAGGTCGGGCATGGTCAGAGCAGCCCGGCCAGTTCCAGCTGGGTACGCACGCGGCCCGTCTCGGCGGCGTCCAGCGGCCGCAGCGGCAGCGACACCGCGTTTCCGGCGATGACGCCGAGCAGGGACAGCGCGGTCTTGAACGCGCCGACGCCCCGGGTAGCGCCTGCCGAGGTGGCCGGGTCGGCGGCGTCGACGATGCGGAACAGCCGGGTCAGCCGGTCCTGCTCCCGGCGGGCGGCGGTCCAGTCGCCGGCCACACAGGCGCGGTGCAGCCGCACGTACCCGGCCGGGTCCACGTTGCCCAGTCCGGGCACCGAGCCGGAGCCGCCCGCGAGCATCATCGCGTCGACCACCACCTCGTGGCCGGTGAGCAGGCTGAAGTCCCGTTCCGGTGCGTGCTCGGCGACGGCCAGCGCCAGCTGGCGGAACGCGACGTCGTCGCCGCTGGAGTCCTTGACGCCTGCAAGCACGCCGTCGGCGGCGAGCCGGGTCAGCAGGTCGACGGAGAGCTTGCTGTGCACGCAGACCGGGATGTCGTACGCCAGCAGGGGAAGCTCGACCGCCGCGGCGACCGCGCGGAAGTGCCGCTCGATCTCGTGCGGGCCGACGATGGCGTAGAACGGCGCGGTCACGACCAGGCCGTCCGCGCCGAGGCGGGTGGACGCCTCGGCCCGCTCCACGACCCGGCGGGTGGTGGGTTCGATGCAGCCGGCGATGACCGGCACGGCACCGCCGGCGGTCTTCACGATGGTCTCCAGTGCCAGGTCCCGCTGCCGGTCGGTGAGGAAGACCGTCTCGCCGGAGCTGCCGAGGGCGAAGATGCCGTCGACACCGGCGTCGAGCAGCCACTCGACCAGCCGTTCCAGGGAGCGGACGTCGACCTCGCCCTCCTCGGTCAGAGGGGTCACGGCCGGCGGCACGACTCCGGCGAACCGCGGGGCTGGGGTGGTCACAGGTTCTCCTCGACAGACTCAGATGTGGTGCGGCCGGTCGCCGAGGTGGCGAGCGCGACCAGTTCGGTGTTCGCGGTGCCGGCGGGCACCGGGTGGTGACAGCGGAACTCGTGGCCCTCGCCCTCGGCGGGGCGCGGCGCCGGCATGTCCACGGCGCAGCCCTCGGTGGCGGCCCAGCAGCGGGTCCGGAACGGGCAGCCGCTCGGCGGCCGGGTCGCCGACGGGACCGGGCCGACCAGCGGAATGGGCTCGATCGGTGACAGCAGACCCGGCGTGGCCGAGAACAAAGCCCGGGTGTACGGGTGCCGGCCGCCCTCGGGCAGCAGGTCGGCGGGGGTCTGCTCGACGATGCGGCCGAGGTACATGGTGACCACCCGGTCGCTGACCCGCTTGACGGTCTGGATGTCGTGCGACACCAGCACCATCGCCAGGCCGAGCCGGTCCTTGAGGTCCAGCAGCAGGTTGAGGATCTGGGCCCGCACCGACACGTCGAGCGCGCTCGTCGGCTCGTCGGCGATCACCAGCCCCGGTTCCAGGGCCAGCGCGCGGGCGATGGACACCCGCTGGCGCTGCCCGCCGGAGAGCTGGCTGGGCAGCACGTCGGCGACCGAGCGGGGCAGGCCCACCAGGGCCATCAGCTCGGCCACCCGCTGCTCGCGCTGCTGCCGGGTGCCCCGGCGGTGCACGTCGAGCGGGTCGCGCAGGATGTCGCGTACCGGCATGCGGCGGTTCAGCGACGTGGCCGGATCCTGGAAGATCATGCCGACGCCGGCGCCGATGTGCTCGCGCCGCTCGGCGGCGCTCATCGACCACACGTCCTTGCCGGCGAACGACACCGTGCCGGCGGTCGGCCGTTGCAGGCCGACGAGCACCTTGGCGAGCGTGGACTTGCCGCAGCCGGACTCGCCCACGATGCCGACCGTCTCACCGGCCCGGATGACCAGGTCGGCGCCGGTGAGCGCGTAGACCTTCTCCCGGCTGAACATGCCGCCGCCGCGCGCGGCGTGCACCACGTGCACGCCGCTCAGTTCGGCGATCGGCCGGTGCTCGGCGGTGGCGCTCATCGGGCCGGCTCCTTCTCGCTGACGGTGACGGCGGGGTGGTGGCAGGCGTACCCGTGACCGTCCGTGCCGGCCAGGGCGGGCGCGGTGTCCCGGCAGATCTCGGTCGCCATCGGGCAGCGGTCGGAGAACCGGCAGCCCTTCGGGAAGTCGGCCGGTGACGGCACCACGCCGCGGATCTGGGTGAGCCGTTCCGCGCCGGTCTCCAGGGACAGGACGGAGCCGAGGAGGCCGCGGGCGTAGTGGTGGGCGGGTGCCTCCATCACGTCGGCGGTCACGCCGGTCTCCACGATCTGCCCGCCGTACATGACCACGACCCGGTCGCAGACGTCGCTGACCAGGGCGAGGTCGTGGCTGACCAGGATGAGGGCGAAGCCGAGCCGCTCGCGCAGGTCCAGCAGAAGCTTCATCACCTGGGCCTGCACGGTGACGTCGAGCGCGGTGGTCGGCTCGTCCGCGATGATCAGCTTCGGGTCGCGGGACAGCGCCATAGCGATCACGACGCGCTGCCGCTGCCCGCCGGACAGTTCGTGCGGGTACGCGGCGAGCGTGCGCCGCGGGTCCAGCCCGACCAGCCGCATCAGCTCCTCGGCCGAGCGGGTGCCGCCGCGGCGGATCATCTGGGCGAGCTGGGCGCCGACGCGCAGCGCCGGGTTCAGCGCCGACAGCGCGTCCTGGTAGACCATGGCGATCTCGCGGCCCATCAGGGCGCGGCGGCCCCTGGCGTTCAGCGTCAGCAGGTTCGTGTCCTGGAAGCGGATCTCGCCGCGTACCCGGGCGCCCTGGGGCAACAGGCCCATCACGGCCAGGACGCTGAGCGACTTGCCCGAGCCGGATTCCCCCACCAGGCCGACGACCTCGCCGGGGCGGACGTCGAAGGAGAGCCCGTCGACGATGTCCACGCCGCGGTGGCGGCCGGCGAAGCCGATGGACAGGTCGCTGACCTGAAGGACCGGCTTGCCCTGCGGCAGCGGGCGGGCGCGCTCGCGCAGCCGCTGTGCCGCCTCGGCGAGACCTGGCAGCTCGACCACCTCGCCGGTGCCGGGCTTCGCCTGCTCCAGCGCGTCACCGCTGGTGGTGGACGTGGCGCGGCGCGCCGCCGGCGCGGCCCACGCGTCGGACATGCCCTCGGAGAGCACGTTGAGCGCCAGCACGGTGAGCAGGATCAGCAGGCCGGGGAAGAACGTGGCCCACCAGCCGCCGATCTGCACCATCTCCTTGCCGAACGCGATCACCGAGCCCCACGAGGAGGCCGCCTCCTGCGGGGCGAGTCCGCCGCCGATGAAGGACAGCGACGCCTCGAAGACGATCGCGTCGGCCACCATGACGGTGACGAAGACGAGGATCGGGGCGGCGCAGTTGCGCAGGACGTGCCGCCAGAGGATGTGCGGTCGCCGGGCGCCGATGATCCGCTCGGCGGCCACGTAGTCCTCACCGTACTGGGACAGCACGTTGGCGCGGACGATGCGCGCGACCGACGGGGTGAACACGAAGCCGATCGCGATGACGAGGACCAGCAGGCTGTTCTTGCCGAACGAGATGATCAGCAGCGCGGAGAGCACGATCGCCGGGAACGCCATGACCACGTCGAGGCAGCGCATGATGATCTCGTCGACGGCGGTGCGGCTGCTTCCGGCGATCGCGCCGAGGATCGCGCCGAGCACCAGCGCGATGCCGGCCGCGCCGAAGCCGACGATCAGCGAGCGCCGGGTGCCGGCGACCAGCCGGGAGAAGACGTCGCGGCCGAGCTTGTCCAGGCCGAACCAGAAGTCGCCGTTCGGGCCGGTCAACGCCGGCCCGAGCCCGGTCTGGGTGGGATCGTGGCGCAGCAGCAGCGGGGCGAGCACGCCGACCACGACGATGAGCGCGACGAAGCCGAGCGCGAACCGGGCCGCGAGACCGAGCCGGGCGAAGGCCATGCCGGGGCGGGACAGCCGCGTGGCGAGGGAGCGGCGCATCAGTGGCCTCCGCGCAGTCGGGGGTTGGCGAAGAGGTAGAGGATGTCGACGACCAGGTTCACCAGGACGAAGCCGAGCGCGATGGTCAGCACGGTGCCCTGGGCGAGCGCCGTGTCGTTCTGCTGGACGGCGCTCATGATCTGGGTGCCCATGCCTGGTAGCGAGAAGATCGCCTCGATGACGACGGTGCCGCCGATGAGGTAGCCGATCCGCAGGCCGAGCGCGGTGAGCGGGTTGACAAGCGCGTTGCGCAGCACGTTGCGGCCGATCACCACGCGCGGCGGCAGTCCGGCGCCGATCGCGGTGCGGACGTAGTCCTTGTCGAGTTCCTCGACCATCGACGTGCGGACGATGCGGGCCAGCGAGCAGCCGACCGGTACGGCGAGCGCCAGCGCCGGCATGGTCAGCGACTGCAACCACAGGCCGACCGAGTCGGCGGGGTTGACGTAGCCGCCGGTCGGGAAGATCGGGCGGCGGACCGAGAACTCCTGGATGAACAGCAGGGCGAGCCAGAACGAGGGCGTGGCGATGCCGGCCATGGAGACGATCCGGATGACCTGGTCGGGCCAGCGGTCCCGGTACAGGGCGGCCGGGATGCCGAGGGCCAGCGCGATGACGAGCGCGCCGACGACGCCGAGCGCGGTGAGCTGGATGGTAAGCGGCAGCGCCATAGCGATCTTCTCGGCGACCGGGACCGACGGCGGGAACGTCATGCCGAGGTCGCCGCGGACGAGGTCGCCGAGGAAGTGCAGGTAGCGCAGCGGCAGCGGGTCGTTCAGGCCGTTGGCGGCGCGGAACGCCTCGACCTGCGCCGGCGTGGCCTGGTCACCGAGGACTGAGAGCGCCGGGTCGATCGGGGAGAACTGCATGATCACGAAGACGAAGAGCGTGATGCCCAGCACCAGGGGGATCAGCGTCAGGAATCGTCGTGCGACCAGGTTCAGGACGGTCAGCATGGATTCTCTTTCTCGTGGCGGGGGCGCCGGGACGCCCGCCCGGCCGCACGGGTCACGTGGGCCGGGCGGGACGTCTGCGGGGCCGGAACCCCGCGCGTGGGCTCAGCCGGTCCGGCCGGTGCCCAGGAAGTACAGGCCGGTGGTGGAGGCGCCGGAGAAGCCGTCCACCTTGGCCGGGTCGTACGCGGTGACGACCTTGGTGTGCAGGATCGGGTAGAGCGGCACCTGGTCCGCCGCCATGTCCAGGGCCTGCTTCCACAGCGCCTTGCGGGCCGCCTCGTCGGAGGTCTGCGCGGCCTTGTCCAGCAGGTCGCCCATGGCCTTGCGGTCGGCGTCGCTCCAGCGGTAACGCTGGCCCGGCCAGGTCTCGCCGAAGTAGTACCAGCGCATCAGCAGGTCGGTGTCGACGCCGAAGACGCTCGGGTCACCGGTGGCCATGAGCACCCGGAAGGTGTCCTTGGGCACGATGTCGCCGTAGATGGCCGAGGACGGCACGGTGTTCAGCGTGGCGGTGACGCCGATCTTCTTCCACTGCTCGATGACCAGCGGGGCGACGTCCTTGACCACCGAGCTGTCGGTGGTGTCGAGCCGGAACGACAGGTTGGTGACGCCGGCCTCCTGGAGCAGGGCCTTGGCCTTGTCCGGGTTGTAGTCGTAGACGGTGCCGGCCTTCTGGTAGGCCTTGTTGCCCTCGTCGAGGTAGCTGGTCGCCGGGCTGCCGTAGCCGTTGAGCGCGGTCTTGATGACCGCCTCCTTGTCGATGGCGTAGTGCAGGGCCTGGCGTACGCGCTTGTCGCTGAACGGCGCGGCGGAGTTGTTGAACATGAGGAAGACCTGGTTGAAGGCCTGCTTCACGTCGATCGTGTACTTGTCCTTGAGCGAGTCCACGTTCAGGTACGGCACGGCCTCGATGGCCTGCACCCGGCCGCCCTGGAGGTCCGACACGCGGGCCGACGCCTCGGTGGTGGTGTTCCACGTCATCGTCTCGACCTTGGCGGCGCGCGGGCCGTTGTAGTTCGCGTTCTTGCTCAGCTTGATGCCGGATTCCTTGGACGCGCTGTCCACCTTGAACGGGCCGGAGCCGATCGGCGCGGTGTCGAACGCCTTGGCCGCGGCCGCGTCACCGGTCTTCGCCTTGGGGACGATCTTGATGACCGCGATCCGCTCGCTGAACAGCGCGAACGGGTACTTCAGCGTGAACTCGACGGTCGAGGCGTCCTTGGCGGTGACGGTGTCGATGAAGGAGACGAAGCCCTGCATGAGCGGCGGCGCCTTCGGGTCCGCGGGCTTGAGCACGCGGGTGAAGGACCAGGCCACGTCCTCGGCGGTGACCGGGGTGCCGTCGGAGAACTTCGCGCCGTCGCGCAGCGTCACGGTGTAGGTCCGGCCGTCGGCCCCGGGGGTCGGGTCGCTCTTGGCCAGGGCGTTGTAGGGTTCCCGCGTGATCGGGTCGAGGTCGACGAGGCCCTCGAAGACGTGCTGGTTGACCGCTGTCGCCACGGCCGAGGAGGCGTTGCTGGGATCGAAACCGCTGGAGAGCGTGAAGGCCAGCGTCGCCTCGATCGACGTGCCCCCCTTCCCGTCGCCCACGGCGTTTGTCGAGGCGGGACCGCCGCTGCAGGCCGCCAGCGCGACCGCGAGGCCGCCCGCGAGGGAGGCGACGGTCAGGGAGCGGACGCGGCCGCGCAGGGCGCGCCGGCTCCTCGACGGCTTACCGGTGGTGCTCACGTAGCTGCCTCCATAGGCTCTTCATGCGCTCGCGTGACCGCTCGCGCTCGGGGATGTGAAGCATAAGGTGTATGACGTCTGACGTCTGATGCCGGTAGGGTGAGAGTGACAGATTCGGGAACGAAGGGCAAGGGGCAGATGACGACCATTGACGCCAGTCCGCTACGCGGCGCCGAGCGGCCCAGCCCTCGCCGGCAGGAGGTGGCGACCAGGATCAAGGAGTACATCCTGCGCAACCGCCTGAAGCCGGGAAACCTCCTGCCCACCGAGACGGAACTGTGCGAGGCGGTCGGTGCCAGCCGGTCCAGCGTCCGCGAGGCGGTCAAGATCCTCTCCGCGCTCGACATCGTGGAGGTACGCCACGGCCACGGCACGTTCGTCGGCCGCATGTCGCTCAACGCCCTGGTGGAGAGCCTGACGTTCCGGGGCCTGCTCAGTGGCGAGGACGACCATCACGTCCTGGCCCAGGTAGTCGACGTCCGCCAGACGCTGGAGCAGGGCCTGGCCGCCACCGTCATCGACGCGCTGGACGAGCAGCACCGGTCGGAGCTGTCCGCGCTCGCCGACGAGATGCACAGCCGGGCCGCCCAGGGCGAGGACTTCCTCGACGTCGACCGCGCCTTCCACCTGAAGCTGATGGAACCCCTCGGCAACGACCTGCTGGTCCAGTTGACAGAGGCGTTCTGGCAGGTGCAGGCCATCGTCGCGCCCACCCTGCGCACCGAGCCGGAGGACCGGGTCATCACCGCCCAGCGGCACCAGGCGATCGTCGCCGCCCTCACCGCCGCCGACGCGGCGGCGCTGCGCTCGGCCATCGCCGAGCACTACGCGCCCATCCGGGCGAGCATCGCCCGCGCCGCGCAGCCCTGATCCGCCGTACGCCGGGACCTGTCGTTCGAGCCTGATCGAAGCCCCCTGTCCCGGGGCACCCCCGGTGCCGAAGCTGTCTGTGACGGGCGCGTCGGGCGCCCCGGACGGCCGAGGTGGGTGTCATGGCGGTGGTGTCGCGCCGGTCGCGGTCCTGGTGGTACGCGGTAGCGGTGCCGGCCGTGCTCGCGGCGGCGGTGGCCGGGGCGCTGGGCGCGAGCCGGGACGCCGCGCCGCCGCCCGCTGACCACGGCGCGACCGCACTGCCACCGGACCCGAGCGCGCCGGCCGTGTCCGCTCCGGCCGCGTCCGCCCCGCCCGCTGAGGTGCTGTACGCCGCCGAGCAGGTGCTGATCCGCGACTGCATGCAACGGCGCGGGTTCCGCTACTGGCCGGTCCCCCGGCAGCCGGTGCCGGAACTGCGCGAGTTCCCGTACGTCCTGGACGACGTGTCCTACGCCCGCCGGTACGGATACGGCGGCGCCCTGGAACGCCGGCTCCAGGAGACGATCGCGGCCGACCCGAACGTGCGGTACGCCCGGGAGCTGCCACCGGAGCGCGGCGCCGCCGCCGTACGCGCGCGCAACGGCGACCCGGGCGAGCCGGATGCGCTGCGCGTGACGCTGCCGGCGGGCGGGGTGCTGCGCCGCAGCAGTCACAGCTGTACCTCCGAGGCGGAGCGACAGCTCTATCGCGACCTGCCGGGCTGGTACCGCGTCACCCGGATCACCGACAACCTCGCCGGCCCGCGCGTCGGGCGGGTGCTCGCCGACCCCCGCTACGCCGACGGCGTGCGGGCGTGGCGGCGGTGCATGCGGGCCGCCGGACACGACGTCGCGGACCCGGCGTCGGCCCGCGCGTCGGCGCCGGAGCCGACTCCCGTCACGCCCGGCTCCGTCACGCCCGGCGAGATCAGGCTGGCGGTGGCGGAGGCGACCTGCGCCACGCGGACCGGGCTCGGCCGGCTCGCCCGGCGGCTCGACGCCGAGCACCGTCGGGCCGTCGACTCCCGGTTCCGCACCGAGATCGCGGACCGGCTCCGCCTGGAGGCCGACGCGCTGCCACGGGCCCGTGCCGCGCTGGCCGCCGGCTGACCCACCCACGACGTCCGTGGCAGCCCGCCACGGAAGGAACCGACCGGAGGGAAACACCATGAGAGCAGTACGCGCCGTGCTGGCCACAGTGGTCGCGGCGGCAGCCGCGCTGGCCTTCACCGCCACCGCCGCCCAGGCCGCGCCCCGGCCGACCCCACACGCGGACACCGCGCAGCGCGCCGCCGCGGGCAGCGGGTACCTCTACGTCAGCCAGGACGCCGGCTGGGCGGGCCGGTGGTGCTGGTGGTACAACGCCGACAACAACTGGGACACGATCAACACGGCGGAGAACGCCAACTGCGACAACAACAACCGGGCCAGCATGCGCAACCTGGCGTCGTCGGCGTGGAACGACTCCAACAGCGGCCGGCCGGTCGCCCTCTACATCCACCCCGACTACACCGGCGCGTACGCCTGTCTCGGCGCCGGCGACGCGTGGGACAACCTCACCGGCGTCTGGTTCACCTGGGGCTCCAACCGCGACGGTTACATGGCCAACGCCAACGACAACATCGCCTCCCACCGCTGGCGGTCCAGCTGCGGCGCCGGCTGAGACACCTCGGGGCGGCAGCCGTACGGCTGCCGCCCCATCGCCGTCATTCGGTGATGGACATCAATGTCAGGGACGAGACTGAGCGCGGTGGCGCATGCGGGAACACTGTGCGTCATGGGGACGCTACGCATCCACTTCACGGCCGGGGACCTCAGCCGCACCCGGCTGGCGGCCCGGCCGGATCCACTGTGGGAGATCATCTGTAGCCTGCACCGCCTCCAGACCCGGGCCGGCCACGCGGCTTACGCCCGCTGGCACCGGCAGGTGCGCCCCGACCTGCAACGAGCCGGCCTCGTCCCGGTCCTCCGCGAGCGGCTGCTGCCGATCGCGCCGCTCAGGCGGTACTTCCCGGACTTCCTCACCCCCGGCCCGGTCACCGACCCCGACGAGGGCATCGACCTGGTTCTCGACACCCCGGCCCGGCGGATCCGCACCGAACTGGGGCGGATGGTGACTCCCGTCGACAGCCCCTGGCTGGTCGATCTGGCCGCCGGCCGACCCGCCGCCCGGCACTGCCTCGGCGACGCGCTGCGTGCCTACTTCCGGGTCGCACTCGCTCCGCACTGGACGCAGGTCACCTCCGCCGTCTCCGGTGACCGGGCCCTGCGCGGGGCATGGGTCCTCGACGACGGCGCCGGGCGCATCCTCGACGACCTGAGCCCGGAGACCTCCTGGGATCCCCCGGTGCTGTCCGTGCACGGCTACCCGGAGGACCGGGAGATGCGTCTCGACGGCCGGGGGATCACGCTTGTCCCGTCGTACTTCTGCTGGCATGCGCCGATCACGCTGGCCGACCCGGAGTTGCCGCCCACGCTTGTCTACCCGGCGTGCCGGCAACGATCGGAACCGACGCCGCCGACCGGCCCGCAACGCCGGCTCGGCCCACTGCTCGGCCACACCCGGGTGGCGGTGCTGCGCGCCGCCGCCGGCGGCGCCACCACCGGCGAGCTGGCCCGGCGCGCTCGCATCTCGCCGGCCACCACCAGCCATCACACCACCATCCTGCGCGAGGCCGGCCTGATCGTCAGCCAGCGGCACGGCAACCTGATGCTGCACCGGCTCACCGCGTTGGGCGAGGCGCTGCTCGGCGAGGCGCCCGGGCGCGATCGCTGAGGGCTCTCGGCGCCGTATCGGACGTCGACCGGAACCGATCCTTGACGGGCCGGGGCGGATCCGCCTAGCGTGCAGACATCGGACATCTGACGTCAGATAGTCGATCCGATCCCCCTCCCCCGTCCCGGAAGGAACCACGTGTCCCCTCGCCGCGCCATGCCGCGCCGGGCAACCGTCCTCGCGGTGGCCGCCCTGACCCTGCTCTCCGTACTGCCCACCACGGCGGCCCAGGCCGCCGCCCCGGCCGGAGTGACGGCCACCGCCGGCACCGACTGCACCACCGGCCGGCTGCTGCTCGACCTCGACAACCGCAGCACCACCGCGCAGACCTACACCGTCACCTGGCCCGGTCGCACCGGCTCGCCGTGGACCCGCACGGTCGCCGCCGGCAGCAGCGCCGAGCTGTACTGGACGCTGTCCCCCGGCACGCCGTACACGCTGCGCACCACGACCCCGACCGGCCTGGACGACACCACCAGCGGCATCTTCCACTGCGGCACCGGCATGTCCGCGCTCACCAGCTTCGACTGCACCAACGGCCGCCTCCAGCTCGCGCTGGAGAACCGCACCACGACCGCCCGGGACTTCACCGTCACATGGGCCGGGCGCACCGGCTCACCGTGGACCCGGACGATCGCCGCCGGGGGCAACTACCCGCACTACTGGACCGTCGGCGCCGGCACCCCGTACACGCTGCGCGTCACCGCGCCCGGCTTCGACACCACGCTGCGCGGCACCACCTCCTGCGACCTGGCCACCGGCAACCCGCAGATGACAAGCACCACGCTGCTCACCACGCAGACCGTGATCCGCGACCTCAACGGCGCGGGCGGCCGGTACGACGGCACCGTCGCCTCGGTCCGCATCCCCGGCCTGGCGGTCACCAACAACGGCACCGTGATCGCCGTGGCCGACGCCCGGGTCAACGGCTCGTACGACCTCGGCGGCGGCACCAACAACATCCAGATCGTGATGATCCGCAGCACCGACGGCGGCCGGACCTTCGAGCAGCCCCGCGTCATCCACGCCCCGCCCACCACCAGCGAGGGCGTCGGCGACCCCAGCCTGCTCGTGGACCGCGCCACCGGCGTCGTCTACTGCTTCTTCACCTACTCCCCCCGGCCCGGCATCAGCTTCTGGTCCGGCGGCTCCGGCCTGAACACCGCCGACGACCCGAACAGCATGCACCTGCGCTACATCACCAGCCGGGACAACGGCGCCACCTGGAGCGCCCCGGTCGAGCTGAACCCGGCCGTCAAGGACCCCACCTGGCGGCAGGTGTTCTTCTCCTCCGGCCACGGCATCCAGACCAGCACCGGCCGCCTCATCCAGCCGATCGCCTACCGGGACTCGGCCGGCACCAGCCACGCCGCGAACATCTACAGCGACGACCACGGCGTGACCTGGCGGCGCGGCGGATCCGCCGGCGGGAACATCAACGAGAGCAAGGCGATCGAACGCGGCACGGGCGCGGTGGTGCAGAACATGCGGCACAACTCGACCCGCAGCCGGTTCTACGCCACGTCCCCCGACGGGGCCGCGACGTTCGGTGCGGCGACGGCGAGCGCCCTGCTGCCCGACCCGCTCTGCAACGCCGACGAGATGTCCTACCTGCGCCCGTCCGAGGTCGGCGCGAACCGGGCGCCGGTGCGCACCCGCACGGCGCTGTTCAGCAACAACGCGCACCCGACCGCGCGCAACGACCTCACCGTACGGCTGTCGACCGACGACGGCGCGAGCTGGCCGGCGCGGGCGCTGGTCAAGCCCGGCGGCGCCGGCTACTCGACGATGGCGGTGCTGGCCGACGGCACTGTCGGCAACCTGTACGAGGTGGGCAACACCGGCGGCATCTACTTCGCCCGGTTCAGCCTCGACTGGGTGAAGGGCGCCTGACCGCCGGGTCCCGCCCGGACAACAGCGTCCGGGCGGGACCGGTCAGCGCTGCCAGCGGACCACGCCGCCGACCACCGTGAGCGCCACTGTCAGGTCGCGCAGCCGCTGCGCCTCCACCCGGTACGGGTCGGTGGGCAGCACGATGAAGTCGGCGAGCATGCCCTGGCGCAGCCGGCCCTTCAGGTGCTCCTCGTAGGAGGCGTACGCCCCGGCCTCGGTGAAGCAGCGCAGCGCCGAGTCCAGGTCGAGCCGCTCGTGCGGGTCGACGCCGCCCGGCGGGGTGCCGTCGGGCTGCTGCCGGGTCACCGCGGCGTGGATGCCGAAGAACGGATCGGGATCCTCCACCGGGGCGTCCGAGCCGAACGCCACTGTGGCGCCGGCGTCCAGCAGGCTGCGCCAGGCGTACGAGGCCAGGCCCCGGCCGGCGAGCATCCGGGTGGTGAGCGGGATGTCGCTGGTGCAGTGCGTGGGCTGCATCGAGGCGATCACCCCGTGGTGGGCGAGCAGCGGCACGTCGGCCGGCAGCAGGTGCTGGGTGTGCTCGATCCGGTGCCGCAGCCGGGCCGCCGGACCGGGTTGCGCCGACTCGCGCCAGCGCGCGTACGCCCGCAGCACCATCCGGTTCGCCGCGTCGCCGATGGCGTGCGCCGCCACCGCGATCCCGGCCCCGGCCGCGCGCGCCACCAGCCGCTCGAACTCCTCGGCCGGGGTGACAGCGATGCCGTGGTTGCCGGGTTCACCGTCGTACGGCTCGGTCATCAGGCAGGTGTGCGAGCCGAGCGCGCCGTCGGTGAAGATCTTCACCGGGCCGGTGCTCAGCCAGCGGTCCCCGTCCCCGGTGGCCCAGCCGCTGTCGATCGCCTCGTCCAACGCCGTGGCCGGAATCGTCTTGTGCACCCGCAGCGGCAGCTCACCCCGCGCGTACAGCGTCTCGTAGGCGGCGCGGGCATCCTGCCCGTCCAGGTCGTGGATGCTGGTCAGCCCGGCGGCGAGCAGCCGGGGCAGGTGGGTACGCAACTGTGCGACCAGGTCACCGGCGTGCGGGGAGCGCACCACCGCGTACGCCGCGTCCGCCGCCGCCTCGCGCAGGATCCCGGTCGGCTCGCCGTGCTCGTCCCGGGCGATCTGCCCGCCGGGCGGGTCGGGGGTGGCCGCGTCGATGCCGAGCCGGGCCAGGGCCGCGCTGTTCACCCAGATGGTGTGGCCGTCGATGCTCGGCAGCGCCGCCGGCCGGTCCGGGCAGGCCCGGTCCAGGTCGATGCGGTCCGGCTGCACCGGCCGGGTCCATCTGTTGCTGTCCCACCCGCCGCCGAGCAGCCAGGCGTCCGGTGGCAGCGTGGCGGCGTGTCCCGCGATCCGGGTCAGCGCCTCGTCGAGGCTCGCCGTGCCGCGCAGGTCCGCCTGGTCCAGCCCGCGCACGTAGGACGCCGCGTGGATGTGGCTGTCGATCAGGCCGGGCAGCACGGCCATCCCGTCGAGGTCGACCCGGCGTGCGCCGCCGCCGGCCCGGTCCCGGCACTCCGCGAGATCACCGACGGCGACGATCCGCTCGCCGCGGACCAGCATCGCCTCGGCGTACGGGCGGGCCGGGTCGAGGGTGTGGATGCGGGCGTTCTCGTAGACAGTGCCGCTCATGGGCTCCCCTGTTCCGGCGCTCGCGATCGTCAGGGCGTGTGGACCGGCGACGTCTCCCACGGCTCACCGGCCCGGTCGGCGCGGATGCGGTCGATGTGACCGGCCAGCTCGTCGGTGATCAGCAGGTCCCGACGGATGTCGTCGTGCGGGTAGGCGGTCCGCCCGACCATGTGCGCGGCCACCGGGGCGGTGGCGAGCTGGAACAGGCCGACCAGCACCAGCGTGGTGATGTCCACCCCGGTACGCAGCCGCAGCGCGCAACCGAGCAGCACCAGCAGCAGTCCGAGCACCTGCGGCTTGGCCGCGGCGTGCATGCGCGACAGCACGTCCGGGAACCGGACCAGCGCGATGCCGGCGGCGAGGCAGAGCAGCGCGCCCGCGATCAGGCAGGCACCGGCGACGGTGTCCAGGACCGTGTCGAGGCTCATTTCGGGTTCCTCCGCGCGGCGAAGCGGGCGACGCTCACCGAGCCGACGAAACCGACCAGGGCCAGGACCACGAGCACCGGCAGCGCGGTGGCGTCCCGGCTGTAGGCCGCCTCGGTCGCGATCGCCGCGACAGCGACGGCGAGCAGCACGTCGGTGGCGACCGCCCGGTCGAGGATCGACGGGCCGCGGATGATGCGGACCAGGGTGAGCCCACCGGCAGCGACGAGCAACAGGGTGACGATCACGGCGACGACTGTCACGTCGGTGCCCCTTCCAGGTCGACCGACCGGGACGGCCCGGCGGGTGCGGATCGGCGGACCAGCTCCAGTTCCTCGGGCGAGCCGACGGCCGCCACGATGCGCTGCTCCAGTTCCAGCACGCTCTGGCGGAAGCGCTCCACCTCGTCGCGGCTGCGGATGCCGATGACGTGCACGTAGAGCGTGCCCGTGCTCCGGTCGGCCTCCACGATCAGGCTGCCCGGCACCAGCGACAGGGCTTCGGCGTTGAGGGTCAGGTTGAGGTCGGTGTTCACCCGCAGCGGCACCCCGATGATCGCCGACTGGGGGTGGTTGGACCGGACGGCCAGCCAGGCGATCTGCGCGGACGCCACGACCAGGTCGCGCAGGAAGCGCGCCAGGAACCTCAGCAGCGGCACCGGCCGGATCCGGCCGGCGAACGTCACCGGTGGCAGCGGGAAGACCACGAGCAGCACCGCGGCGACGACCAGGCCGCTTATCACGTTCGCCCAGCTGAAGGTGCCCCACAGCAGCACCCAGACGGTGACCAGGCCGGTCACGGCGATCGCTCGGTTGCGCCAGCGGTCACGGGCGGTCAGCGGCGCTTTCGGCTGACTGGTCACGGCGGTCCCTCCGGGAACACGGCCTCCACGTACGGGGCACGGCGCAACAGGTCGTCGGCGGCGTCGGTGCTGATCTCGAACAGTGGCCCGGCCACCACTGTCAGCGCCAGACCGAGCACCACCAGGGCGGCGGTCGGCACGGTCATCAGCCGGGGCAGTACGGCACCGGCCGGCGAGGCGCCCTCGTGCGGCTGCTCGGCGCCCTCGGTCCGGGCCGCCCGGTCGGCGTCGCCGGGCCCCGGCATGTCCGGGTGCGGGGCCCGCCAGAACGCCAGGTTCCACACCCGGGCGATGGCGTAGAGCGTGAGCAGGCTGGTCAGCAGCCCACCGGCGACGAGCGCCCAGGCCAGGAACCCGCCGTCGTCCACGCCGGCCTGCACGAGACCGAGCTTGCCGAGGAACCCGGAGAACGGTGGTATGCCGGCCAGGTTGAGGGCGGGCACGAAGAACAGCAGCGCCAGCAGCGGCGACAGCCGGGCCAGCCCGCCGAGGCGGTCCAGCGCGGTGCTGCCCCCGCGCCGTTCGACCAGGCCGGCGGCGAGGAACAGCGTGGTCTGGATGGTGATGTGGTGCACCACGTAGAAGATCGCCGCGGACAGGCCGAGCGGGGTGGTCAGGCCGACCCCGAACAGCATGTAGCCGATGTGGCTGACCAGCGTGAACGACAGCAGCCGTTTGATGTCGGACTGGGCCACCGCGCCCAGGATGCCGACCACCATGGTCAACGCCGCTATCACCATGAGCAGGTCGGCGGTGCGGCCGCCGGGGAACAGCAGCGTCTCGGTGCGGATGATCGCGTACACGCCGACCTTGGTGAGCAGGCCGGCGAAGACCGCTGTGACCGGCGCGGGCGCGGTCGGGTAGCTGTCCGGCAGCCACGCCGACAGCGGGAACACCGCCGCCTTGATCCCGAACGCGAGCAGCAGCATGCCCTGCAGGACCAGGCGCAGGTCGTCGGGGAGCGCGTCCAGGCGGTCGGCGAGCTGGGCCAGGTTCAGCGTGCCGGTGGCGGAGTAGACCAGGCCGATCGCCACCAGGAAGATCAGCGACGACAGGAGGCTGACCACGACGTACGTGGTGCCGGCCCGGATCCGCGTCTCCGTGCTGCCCAGCGTCAGCAGCACGTAGCTGGCCACCAGCAGGATCTCGAAGCCGACGTAGAGGTTGAACAGGTCGCCGGAGAGGAACGCGTTGCACACGCCGGCGGTCAGCACGAGGTAGGTCGGGTGGTAGACCGACAGCGGCGTCTCCTCGTTGCCGTCGGCCATGCCCTGCCCGATGGAGTAGACGAGCACGCACAGCGTCACCGAGGCGGAGACCACGAGCATCAGCGCGGCGAGCTGGTCGGCGACGAGCACGATGCCCATCGGCGCGGCCCAGCCGCCCACCTCCACCACCAGCGGGCCGTCCAGCGACGAGCGGACCAGCAGCAGAGCCGCGACCGCGACGGTGGCCGCGAGCACCACGATGCTTACCCACCGCTGGATGCGGGCCCGCCGGGCGAGCAGCAGGGTGAGGGCCGCGCCGAGCAGCGGCATCACCACCGGCAGCGGAACGAGCCAGGTCATCGGCCCCCCTCCGCCTCGGCGGCGGCCAGGACCCGCGCCTCGGGACTGCCGTCGGCCACGTCGGCGTCGGCGGTGCCGGGGCCCTCGTCCCGGTCGGCCAGCTCCATGATGCGGCGGTCCTCGACGTCGTCCTGCACCTCGTCGTGGCCGTTGAGGTGCCAGCTGCGGTAGGCGAGGGCGAGCAGGAAGGCGGTCATGCCGAGCGTGATGACGATCGCGGTCAGCACCATCGCCTGGGGCAGCGGGTCGGACATGTCCTCCTCGGCGGAGGTGCCGACGATCGGCGGGCCGCCCGCCCGGCCGCCGGTGAGCAGCAGCAGGTTCGCGCCGTTGCCGAGCAGGATGACCCCCATGAGGACGCGGGTGAGGCTGCGTTCCAGCAGCAGCGTGACCCCGGTGGCGAACAGGACGCCGATCACCAGGATGTAGACCAGGTTGGGGATGTTCGGGCTCACACCAGCTCCTCTTCCCGTACGCCGGCCGGTTCGTTCTCCTGCTCGTCGTCCTCCTCCTGGCGGTCCATCTCGGCGCCCAGGCTGCGCAGGATGTCCAGCACCAGGCCGACCACGATGAGGAAGACGCCGACGTCGAAGAACACGGACGTGACGAAGTGGACGTGGCCCAGCAGCGGCAGGTGGAAGTCGAGCGTCGCGCTCTGCAGGAACTCGCCGCCCAGCAGCATCGCGACGACGCCGGTGCCGACCGCGACGAACAGTCCCGCGCCGAGCACGAACCCGGCGTCCACCGGCGCGGCGCCGTTGAGTTCGGTACGCCCGCCCGCCAGGTATCGCACCGCGAGGCCGAGGCCGGCGACCAGCCCGGCGGCGAACCCGCCACCCGGCGCGTTGTGGCCGGAGAAGAGCAGGTAGATGGCGAACAGCAGGATGGCGTGGAAGAGCAGCCGGGTGACGACCTGGAGGATCACCGACTGCTGCCGGGAGGTCGCGCCGGTGGTGAGCCAGCGCGGACGCGACGACTGCTGCCGGCCGGCGCCGGGGATGCCGCTGCGCAGGTCCAGCGCGCGGGTGCCGCGGAAGATCAGGCTGGCCACGCCGGTGGCGGCCACCACCAGCACCGCGATCTCGCCCATCGTGTCCCAGGCGCGGATGTCGACGAGCGTCACGTTCACCACGTTCTTGCCGCCGCCGTAGGACACCGCCTCGTCCGGGAAGCCGGCCGAGATCGGCGTGGCCGTCCGGCTGCCCGCCGCGACGTACGCCATGCCGGCGGTGACCAGGCCGACGGCCACGCCGAGCGCGACGCGGAACCGCCGGGTGGCGCGGATCGGGCGGGCCGAGAACCGGCGCGGCAGGCGGCGAAGCACCAGCACGAACATCACGATCGTGACGGTCTCCACCAGGAACTGGGTGAGCGCCAGGTCCGGCGCGCCGTGCAGGATGAACAGCAGCGCCGTGCCGTAGCCGGTCACCCCGACCAGGATCATCGCGGTGAGCCGGCGGCGGGCGCGGGCGGCCACCAGCGCGGCGACGACGACCACCGCGCCCGCGACGGCCTGCAACGGCGTGTCCCACAGCTGGAACCGCTGTGCCCAGGGCACGCCGGCCAGCAGCGCGCCGCCCGGCATGATCACCAGCACCAGCAGGATGACGCCGAGGTAGAACGGCAGGGATCCGCGCTGGGTGGCGCCGGTGAGCTCCACCGCCGCGCGGTCGACGGCGCTCGCCAGCCGGTCGTAGCCGGTGGCGCCGTCGAAGGGCAGCCGGGCCAGGTACGGACGGCGGCGGTGCAGCAGGAGGAACAGCGCGACGCCGCCGGTGACGGCCAGCGCGGACAGGCCGAGGGCGGGCGTCAGCCCGTGCCAGAGCGCCAGGTGGTAGCCGGGGTCGGCGGTCGGGAACTGGTCGGCGTACGGGGCGAGCACCCGGTCCACCGCCGGGGCGCCGATGCCGACCGCGAGGCCGGCCAGGGCGAGCACCGCCGCCGGGCCGATGAACGCCGGCTCGATCCGGTGCGGCCGGGTCTCCGCGACGCCGGGCTTGGCGGCGAACGCGCCCCAGAGGAAGCGCAGCGTGTACGCCACCGTCAGCGCCGAGCCGACGACCACCCCGGCGAGCACCAGCAGCTCGACGGTCCCGCCGTGCAGGAACGCCTCCAGCGCGGCCTCCTTGGCCACGAAGCCGAACAGCGGCGGCAGGCCGGCCATGGAGGCGGCGGCGAGGCCGGCGACGGCCGCCAACACCGGCGCCCGGCGACCCAGACCGCTCAGTTCGCGCAGGTCACGGGTGCCGGTGACGTGGTCGACGACGCCGACGACGAGGAAGAGGGTGGCTTTGAACAGGGCGTGTGCCAGCAGCATCGCGGCGCCGGCCAGCGCGGTGTCCCGGGTGCCCGCGCCGAGGATCACCATGAGCAGGCCGAGCTGGCTCACGGTGCCGTACGCCAGCAGCAGCTTGAGGTCGACCTGCCGCAGCGCCGTCCACCCGCCGAGGAACAGTGTGATCAGGCCGCCGGCGAGCAGGACCGCCCGCCACACGGTGGCCTGGCCGACCGCCGGGCCCATCAGCGCGGCCAGGAACACACCCGCTTTGACCATGGCGGCGGCATGCAGGTAGGCGCTGACCGGCGTGGGCGCGGCCATCGCGCGCGGCAGCCAGAAGCTGAACGGGAAGATCGCCGACTTGCTCGTCACGCCGAGCAGGACGAGCACCAGCGCGACGGTGAGGTAGCCGCCCTCGGGCAGGTTCCCGGAGATCTCGGACCACCGGTACGAGCCGGCGTGCTGGCCCAGCATCACGAACCCGGCGAGCATCGCCAGGCCGCCGAGCGTGGTCACCAGCAGCGCCTGCATCGCGGCCCGCCGGCTCTCCCGCTTGGTGGGATCGCTGCCGATCAGCAGGTACGAGAAGACGGTGGTCAGTTCCCAGAACACGTAGAGCAGCAGCAGGTCGTCGGAGACCACCAGGCCGAGCATCGCGCCGGCGAACGCGACGAACACCGCGGCGAACCGGCCGAGGCTGGGATCGTCGGAGTCGAAGTAACGCGCGCTGTAGACCAGCACGAGCGCGCCGACACCGCCGACGAGCAGCACCAGCAGCCAGGACAGCGTGCCCATCCGCAACGCGAGGTCCAGCCCGAGCTGCGGCACCCAGGTGACCGTCTCGACGACGGGCCGGCCAGAGCGGACCGCCTCGGTCCGGGTCAGCGCCCAGACCAGCGCCGCGGCCGGGACGGCGGCCAGCAGGTAGAGCGCACGTCTACCGAGGAGGCGTACCAGCACGGGGGCGGTCACGGCTGCGAACGCATGGACCGCCACCAGAACCAGCACACACACTCCTCAAGATCGACCTGCGGTACGTCAACCCTAACCGGCCAGGCCGCGAGACGGTATGTCGAGAGAATCACGCGAACGTGTCGTGTCAGCTCCGCTCTGTTTCGGGTAAGGAGTGAGGTTTGGTCTGCCCGGTACACCGGTCGGCGTCCGGCGGGCGCCCCGATAGGGTGGTCGGCGTGCTGCCGATGCGAGCCGCCCTGGCGGGCACCACCGGGAACGCGATGCTGATGGGCCTCGCCGAGGTCAGCACGCCGCTGGGTTGGGTGCTCCTACCGGGCCTGCTCGGCGTCTCGGCCCGGCCCCGGGTGGCGGTGCTGGTGTCGGCCTGGGCGGGCGCGCTGGTAGTGCTGTCGGTCGTCGTACCGGTCATCCCCGGCCACCGCAGCGATCCGCAGGCGCTGCTCGCCTCGGCGGTCAGCCTGGCCGCGGTGCCGGCCCTGGCCTGGGCCCGCCGCCGGACACGGACCGCGACCGTGGCGCGCGCCGCCGGCCCGCCGGACGTCGCGGTGTTCACCGTGCCGGCCGGCCCCGGACGCGCCGCGCTGGCGATCTGCGGCACACCCGGGGAGATCGGTGCCGCCGTTCCGCTGCGCGGCGGCGGCCTGCTCGCCCTGATCGGCACGGTCACCGGCGCGGCACTGGACACCCCCGCCGGGCGCCGGGCCGTCGAGCAGACCTTCCGCCGCCACGCCCGGCCGGGACGCACGCTGCCGGACCTCGCCGGCGTGCTCGACCGGGCGGTACGCGATCTCGCCCCGGCGGGTCACCTGCGCGCCACGATCGTGCGGGTGGACCGGGCCGGCGCCGTGGCGGCGGTGCGCTGCGGCTCCCCCGACCTGATCACCGTCGCCGGTGACCGGGGCGAACTCGCGGCGGTGCCGGCCGGTCCGGCGCTCGGCGCCACCGCCCCCGGCGGGGACCTGCGGCCGGCACCGGTCGAGGGCCGCCGGATCGCCGTCCTCGGCGCCGCGTACGCCGACGCGCACCGCCGGCACTGGGTGCGCGTACCCGATCAGGTGACCGCCGCCGACGACGACCCGGCGGTCGCGGCGCGGCGGCTGACCCGGGGTCCCCGGGGTGAGCGGCGAATCGGCCCGGCGCTGGTGATCGACCCCGGCCCGCAGTCGCGGGCATGACGCCGGGCGCGCCCGCCCCCGGACGGGCCGGTCACGCCCGCCGACGCCGGCCCCGCGGCCTACGCTGGGCGCGGTGGGCCGGCCTCCGGCGCGGGCCCCGCACGGGGGGATCGCGATGACCGACAGCGTCCGCCGGCCAGGTCCGGTCGCGGGCGGCGAGGACGAGCAGTGGCTGGCCGAGGTGGCCCGCGAGGCGGGCGCCGACGCCGGTGGCGTGCCGGTGGAGCTGCTCGGCGACTACCTGCGGCTGCTCACCGACGCGGCGGTGACCGGCCGCCGGCCGCGCCGCGCCGAACTCGACGCGGTCGGCGCGCTGGGCCGGCGCGCGGCCGAGCAGGGGATCTCCGCCGGCCGCGCGGTACGCCTCTACCTGTCCGCGGCGCGGCGCGTCTGGCGGCAACTGCCGCACCTGGACCGGTCCGACGACAGCGAGGCGGTCCGCGCCGCCGCCGACGCCGTCCTGCACGTGGTCGACACCGCGGTGGCCACGCTCGCCGAGGGGTACGCGGTGGCCCGCCGGGAACTCGTCCGGCGCGAGGAGTCACTGCGCCGGGAACTCGTCGACGACCTGCTGCGCGGCGACTCCGACCTGGGCGGCCTGGTGGAGCGGGCCGAGCCGTTCGGCCTGGACCTGGCCCGGGTGCACCAGGTCGCGCTCGCCGCGCCCGGCCGCCGGCTGCCGGACACGGAGGCGGCGATCAGCGCGCTGGAGCGGGTCATCTTCGACCGGCTCGGTGACCGGGACGTGCTGGTGGCGACCAAGGAGGGCCTGCTCGTGGTGATCGCCCCGGCGGACCCGGTGACCGCCGACCGGGGCCGTGACGCCGGCCCGTCCGCGAACCTCGGCACGCTGATGCACGGCGAGCTGGACCGCCTGGTGCGGGGCCGGCCGTGGCAGGTGGCGGTGGGCCGCCCGCATCCCGGCGTCTACGGCATCGCCCGCTCGTACGAGGAGGCCCGGGAGGCGCTGACCACAGCACGCCGCCTGCACAGTGAGGCATCCGTGATCGACGCGCACGACCTGCTGATCTACCGGGTGCTGCTGCGTGACCAGCCCGCCATGGTCGACCTGGTCCGGGCGGTGCTGACGCCGCTGGCCCAGGCACGTGGCGGCGCCGAGCCGCTGCTGGACACGCTCAACGAGTACTTCGCCTGCGGCGAGGTCGCCACCGAGGCCGCCCGGCGGCTGCACGTGTCGGTGCGCACCGTCACCTACCGGCTGGCCCGGATCCGGGCGTTGAGCGGCTACGACCCCGCCGACGCGCGGGACCGGTTCACGCTGCACGCCGCCGTGCTCGGGGCGCGGGCGCTGGACTGGCCGCGCCGGCCGCTGCCGGCGTAGGGCCGGCTCAGGCCGGTACGGCGACCAGCTCCGGGAAACCGAGCAGGTTGGCCAGGGCCGACGCCTCGTCGCGGGTGAGGGTCAGCGTGACCATGCGGTCCGGGTCGTCCGGGTCGTCGTGGACGACGTCGCGCCGGCCGCCCACCTGGTAGTCGATCACCCCGATGCGACGGCCCTCCTCGGTGACCAGCGTGTGCCGGACCCCGATGCCGGGGAGGGTCGTACGTTCGATGATCACGGGGACCTCCTTCGGACGCGGTCGCCGCGGGCCCGCCGGCACAGCCGGCGTCAGGGCGACGCGGAAGACGTTCGAGCTGAGCTCGCGTTCTCCATGTGTCAACCATAGCCAGGGGGGATGGGGAGATCCGGGTTCCGGCGACCGGCAATCATCGCGCCCGTTGTTGGCCGGTGGCGTGCAGTGCCGCGCGTGCTGTTCCCGGCGACGCTGGAGGTCCGAGGCGGTACCCGAGCAGCGAGGAGGTGGTGAGCATGACCCGCACGTCGATGGCTCCACCACCGGCGTTCGCCGTTCTCGTCGCGTCCCGACCTGCGAGCGGCGACCAGAAGCGCGTCTGAAGCCCCCGGCCACCGGCGTCGTCGAGTGAATCCGACGCCCGCGGCCCCGGCCACGCCCCTTCCCCGCACCGTCCACCGCCCGGTTGGGCACCCTGATCCGAAAGAGGTCGGTATGCCGCACCCTGTCACCGCCATTCGCCCGCCGGCCCGTACCGGCATGCTGATCGGCCGTTCCCACGGCAGCCGCCCGTCGGTGACCGTCGACGCGGCGCCGATCGCCGTGGACCTCGGCAGCAGCCTGCTGCGGATCTGGCTGGGACCGGGCCGGACGCTGAGCGTCCCGGTCGGGCACGGCCTGCGCAGCCCGGTCGTCCGGCGCGGGCGGATCGTCGACGGTCCGGCCTGCGTCACCGAGCTGCGCCGGATCCTGCGCGACCACCGCACCCCGGTCCCGGTCGGCGCGCTGGTGGTGGCCTGCCGTCCGGTGCTCGCCGCGCCGGCCGAGCAGGAGGCGGCGCGCCGGGTGCTGACCGCCGTCCTCGCGCCGTCCCGGCTGCTGTTCCTCGACAGCGTCCGGGCGGGCGCCATCGGCGCCGGCGCCGCCGCCGGCACGCTGCTGGTCGCCGACATCGGCGCCCAGCTCAGCGAGGTGGCGCTGCTGGAGGACGGCCGGGTGGTCGCCGCCCGGCGGGCCGACGTCGGCACCCGGGACCTGAACCACGCGACGACCGCCGTCATGCTCGCCGACACCACCGCCCGGCTGGTACGCGAGCTGCGGCAGGACGCGGCGCTGCGGCCCCTGGCCCGCGCCGCGCTGGCCCGTGGCCCGGTCGTCATCGGCGACGGCGCCACCCGGCCCGACGTGACCGCCCGCCTGGTGGCCACGCTCGGCGCGACGGTCCACCGGGCCGCGTCACCCCGTACCGCGGCGCTGACCGGCGCCGGCATGGCCGCCATCTCGGCCCTGCGCCACCCGCACGACACCCAGCGCCGCCCGGAAAGGAGCGCCACATCATGACGCACGCCCTCAACCGCACCGACACCCTGCGCGAACTGCTCGACCGGCAGTTCGGCGAGTACACCGACCAGCTCACCGAGCTGACGCTGCACACGCGGCAGCCCGGCCACGGCGGCCACGACCCGGACACGCTGCGCCGGCTGATCGAGGTCGCCCGCCAGGGCGTCGCGGACACCGCACAGGCGCTCAAGCGGATGTCCGAGGGCACGTACGGCGTCTGCGAACGCTGCGGGCAGGACATCCCGACCGCCCGCCTGGAGATCCTGCCCTCGGCCCGCTTCTGCGTGCCGTGCCAGCAACGGCGCTGAGCACCGCACGGGGCTGTTAGAGCGGGCGCCGGCCGGTAGCGTCGTCGCCATGGATGTCGACGACGTCGCCGGCCGGCTCGGCGTGCCCGCCGAGGAGGTCGACCGGGTGCGCCGGCTCGCCGGTGACCTGCCCTCCGCGCCGCTGCCCGCCCGGGCGGACGCGCCCGCGCTGCTGGACCGGCTCGCGGTCCGTCCCGACGACGCCGCCGAGATCCTGGCGGGCTGGCCGGAGCCCGGGTCGCCACTGTGGACGCCGGAGCTGCGCTGGCTGCTCGACCGCTCGATCGCCCTGGTCCGCGCCGACCTCGGTGGTTTCGCCTGGCTGCCACCGGGCCCGGCGCTGCCCCGCGAGCGGGGTCCGGCCTGGCGGCACCTGTACGCCTACGCGTACCTGGCACTGGTCGACGTGGCCCGGGCCTACCACACCGACCACGGCGTGCCCGACGAGGTGTCCTGGACGACGCTCGCCGACCTGGGCAGCAACCTCGCCGTCGACCGGCGGATGAGCGGTGAGGGCTGGCCGGTCATCCAGTGCTGGCTGACGCTGCACGCGCGCGGCGGCATCTACGAACTGGGCCGGCTCCAGCACCAGCGCGGCGACGCCGAGGCGATCGAGCTGCACGTCCCGGACTCGGGACCGCTGACCCCGGAGGCGGTCGACGCGTCGCTGGAGCGGGCCCGCGCGTTCTTCCCGCGCCACTTCCCCGACGAGCGCTACACCGCGTTCTCCTGCGGCTCCTGGCTGCTCGACCCGCAGTTGCGCGAATACCTGCCGGAGGACTCCAACATCGTCCGGTTCCAGCGGCGGTTCACAGTGGAGCCCTACCAGGAACTGCCCGGTCTCGACGGCGACACCGAGATGCTGCGGTTCGTGTTCCGCACCCTGGACACGCCGCTGGACCGGCTGCCGCGCCGCACCGTGCTCCAGCGCGCGGTCGTCGACCACATCCGGGCGGGACGCCACTGGCAGTGGCGCCGGGGCCGCTTCCCGATGTAAGTGGACCGAGGGCTTCGGGTGAGCGGCCCCGCGAGCGGGCAGGTCGTTCACGCTAGGCGCCGGGCCGCGGCACCCGCGGTCCTGCCGGCGCGCCCCGGGCCAGCCAGCCGTCGAGGGCGCCCGGGTCGTCGAACAGCAGCACCGGCGGACCGGCCGGGTCGGCCGCCCAGGCCCGCATGCGCCGGCGCGCCCGGCTGAACCCGGTGACGTGCCACACCAGGACCGAGTCGGGGGACAGCACGCTCCCCCAGGACTCCCGGTTGCCGTTGCAGATCTCCTCGCCGCTCGCCAGCCGCCGCCGCGTGCGCCGCAGCAGCCGGCGGAACGAGACCCCACGCGGATAGTCCAGGCCGATCACCAGGTCGGCGCGGCCGAGGACCACGTCCCGCCACCCGTGGTACGCGCCGTCGAGAATCCAGCTGTCGCGCCGGCAGATCGCCTCGATCCGGCGTCGCTGCTCGGCGACCGGCACCTCGACCCAGCCGGGCTCCCACAGCAGATCGTCGACCGGAAACCAGGGCAGGCCGAACCGCTGCGCCAGATGCGCGGCGAGCGTCGACTTGCCGGAACCGTGGATCCCCTCGACCAGGATGCGGGCCGGGACGGTCATGGCAGCAGCGTAGGCACCGCGCGCACCCGCCGCCGATCCGGGCCGTCCGATCAGTGCGCGACAGCGACCGCCGGAGCCGCCTCCAGACCGGCGAGCCGGGACGGCCGGACGACGACCAGCAGCACCACCAGTGCCGCCACCATCCCGCCGGCCACCACCAGGGCCATCGCCACCGCGCCGGTGCCGAGCACACCGGCCAGCGGCGCCGCCACCGCGCCCACGCCGAACTGCACGGCGCCGAGCAGGGCGGACGCGGTGCCGGCCGCCTCACCGTGGCGGGACAGGGCCAGCGCCGGGGCGTTCGGCATGGCCAGGCCCGCTGCCGCCAGCACCAGCCACAGCGACACCAGCAGGGCGGGCAGCCCGCCGAAGCCGGTCGCGGCGAACACCACCAGGGCCAGCCCGGCCACCGTGCCCGCCACCAGCGAGGTCAGCAGGATCCACTGCGACGGGTAGCGGCGCAGCAGCCGCACGTTGTACTGGGTGGCGCCGATCAGGCCCACCGCGCCCGCGCCGAACGCCAGGCCGAACTGCTGCTCGTCGAGCCCGTACCCGTCCTGCAGCACGAACGACGACCCCGCGACGTACGCGAACAGCGCCGCCATGGCCAGTGCGGCGACCAGGACCAGGCCGACGAAGACCCGGTCCCGCAGCAGCCCGCCGTACGTCATCACGGTCGCGACGACTCCACCGCGCTGGCGGCGCGCGGGCGGCAGTGTCTCGGGCAGGGCGACAGTGGCCAGCACGACGAGCAGCACCCCGAATACGGCAAGGACCACGAAGACGCCCCGCCAGTCGGTCCACCGCAGCACGCCGCCGCCCAGCGTCGGGGCGAGGACCGGCGCCGCACCCATCACCAGCAGCAGCCGGGACAGCAGGGTGGCGAACGCCGCCCCGCTGAACAGGTCACGCACCACCGCCATCGCCACCACCGCGGTCGCGGCGACACCGAGGCCCTGCACGACGCGCAGGACGCCGAGGACGGCGATGTTCGGGGCGACCACGCACAGCGCCGACGCCACGATGTGCAGCAGGAGGCCGGCGATCAGCGGGCGGCGCCGCCCGATCGCGTCCGACAGCGGCCCGATCAGCAACTGCCCGACGGCCAGCCCGGCGAGCGTGCCGGTGAGCGTCAACTGGACCGCCGCCGACGTGGTCGCGAAGTCCGTGACGATGGCGGGCAGCGCGGGCAGGTACATGTCGATCGTCAGCGGACCCACAGCGATCAGCGAGCCGAGGACCAGCACGAGCTTGAGCCGCTGGCCCCGGCTCATCAGGTCGCCCGGGGTGGGTGTCGGGGTGGCATCGGTCGTCTGGGGGATCTCCGCCCGGTCGGCGTGCGCCCGGGCGGAAGAGGGTGCGGCACTCACACCCTGAGTCAAATGCGCCTCCGGTGATCACATTCCCGTCTCGGCGAGAGGTAACGCAGGTCACGCCGGTCGCCGGCACCGCCGGACGACGGCCGTACCCACCCGTGGGCACGGTCGGTGCTACCGTGAACCCGACCGGTCCGAGCGCGCAGATCGCAGCGGGAAGACGCGCAGATCGCACAGGGAGAGCAGACATGGCGGGTGACGACGACATCTCCGGGTGAGCCCGGAGACGCGACCGACCGCAGGCGAGCGCCGTGGTCGTCCCGTCGTTCCCTCGTGACCATGTCCCCCGCCGGGCGGATCCGGTCCGCCCGCCCGTACGTCGAGGTCGTCGCCCGATGTCCGATTCCTTTGTCGTCTGCTCGAACCTGACCTTCTCCTGGCCGGACGACACGCCGGTCTTCCAGAACCTCTCCTTCACCCTCGGCGGCGGCCGGACCGGCCTGGTCGCGCCGAACGGCGCCGGCAAGAGCACGCTGCTGCGGCTGATCGCCGGCGAGTACCGCCCGGCCGCCGGGTCGGTGACCGTCGACGGCGTCCTGGGCTACCTCCCGCAGAGCCTGCCGCTGGCCGCCGGCCTCACCGTGGCCGAGGTGCTGGAGATCGCCCCGCTGATCGCGGCACTGCACGCCATCGAAGCCGGTGACGCCGACGAGAGGCACTTCACCACGATCGGCGCCGACTGGGACATCGAGGAGCGCACCCGCGCGCAACTCGACCGGCTCGGTCTCGGCGACCTGGCCTTCGACCGGCCCCTGGGCACGCTCAGCGGTGGTCAGGTGGTCTCCCTCGGCCTGGCGGCGCAGCTGCTCAAGCAGCCCGACGTGCTGCTGCTGGACGAGCCGACGAACAACCTCGACCTCGACGCCCGGCACCGGCTGCACGACGTGCTGGAGCAGTGGCATGGCTGCCTGCTGCTGGTCAGCCACGACCGGGCACTGCTGGACCGGATGGACCGCATCGCCGAACTCGAACGCGGTGAGCTGCGCTTCCACGGCGGGAACTTCACCTCGTACGAGGCGGCCGTGCGGGCCGCGCAGGAGGTGGCGGAGAAGAACGTGCGCAGCGCCGAACAGGAGCTCAAGCGGGAGAAGCGGGAGTTGCAGGAGGCCCGCGAGCGGGCGGCCCGGCGGGCCGGGAACGCGGCCCGCAACCTGAAGAACGCGGGCCTGCCGAGGATCGTCGCCGGTGGCATGAAGCGGGACGCGCAGGTGTCCGCGGGCAAGGCGAACGAGATGCACTCCGGGCGGGTCGACGACGCCCGGGCGCGGCTGGACGAGGCCGAGCGGGCGCTGCGCAACGAGAAGACGATCACCGTGGAGCTGCCCGCCACCACCGTGCCGGCCGGGCGCACGCTGCTCACCGTCGAGGGCGTGCGGGTCCGGCACGGCGGCCGCCCACTGTTCGCCGCCGGCGGTGTCGACCTGACGATCCGGGGCCCGGAGCGGATCGCCCTGCTCGGTGCCAACGGCGCGGGCAAGTCCACGCTGCTGCGCCTGATCGACGGTGACCTGGAACCGGAGAGCGGCCGGATCACGCGCGCCGAGGGCCGGATCGCGTACCTGTCGCAGCGCCTGGACCTGCTCGACCTGGACCGTACCGTCGCGGAGAATCTCGCCGCGTTCGCGCCGCGGGCCCCTGACGCGCGGCGGATGAACCTGCTCGCCCGCTTCCTGTTCCGCGGCCCGCGGGCGCACCTTCCGGTCGGGGTGCTCTCCGGCGGTGAGCGGCTGCGCGCCACCCTCGCGTGCGTGCTGGGCGCCGAACCGGCGCCGCAGCTGCTCCTGCTCGACGAGCCGACGAACAACCTCGACCTGGTCAGCGTCAGCCAGTTGGAGAGCGCGCTGCACGCCTACCGGGGCGCGTTGCTGGTGGTCAGCCACGACGAGCGGTTCCTCGCCGCGATCGACGTCGGCCGCTGGTTGCGCCTGGCCGACGGGCGCCTGACGGAGACCGGTCCCCCGGCCGCCGCCTGACCAGCCCGGCCCGGTCAGGCGGCCGGCAGGCGGACGACGAACCGACACCCGCCGGTGACGTTGTGCGCGTGCACCCGCCCGCCGTGCGCCTCGACCAGCCCGCGCACGATCGCCAGACCCAGCCCGCCGCCGGCCGGCGCCGCCTCGTCGTCGCCGGCCGGTGCCGGGGTACGGGCCCGGGTGCCCCGGAACGCCACGTCGAACACCCGGGGCAGGTCCGCCTCGGGGATGCCGCCGCAGGTGTCGGAGACGGCGAGCCACGCGTCGTCGGCCTCCCGGCCGGCATCGACACGCACCGTGCCGTCCGGCGGCGTGTACCGCACCGAGTTGACCAGCAGGTTCGTCACGACGCGGGCGAGTTCGGCCTCGGCTGCCCGGACCGTCGGCCAGCCGGTCTCGGGGGCGAGCACCCGGACCCGCCGGTCGGCGGCCAGCGGCGCGGTGGCGGCGATCGCGTCGGAGACCACGTCGCCGAGCGGCACCGGGGACAGCGCGGGCCGCAGCGCTCCGGCGTTGATCCGGGACAGCTCGAACAGGTCGTCGACAAGGCGCGTCATCCGGTCCGTCTCGACCCGGATCCGGTGGTGGTACTCGGCCACCGCCCCCGGCTCGTCGACCACCCGGTCCTCCAGCGCCTCCGCCATCGCCCGCAGCCCGGCCAGCGGCGTACGCAGATCGTGCGAGACCCAGGCGACCAGCTCGCGGCGGCCGGCCTCCAGCTGCCGCTCCCGCTGCCGGGCCTGGTCGGCCCAGACCGCCGCCTGCGCCAGCCGCCGGGCGAACGCCACCCCGACGGCCAGGCTCACCGCCGCCGACGCCGCGACCGTCACGAGGACGACCTGGAGGTCGTGCGCGGACAGGAACATGGCCTGGGCGACGGCGGTGACGCCCGCCGTCACCGAGGCGATGGTGACCGCGAGCAGCACCGCGATGTGCGCGAGGATCGACCGGTGGCGCACCAGCCGCAGCGCTCCGGCGCCGAGCGCGCCGACGACCGCTCCGGCGAGCAGGGCGTAGAACCCGATGACCAGCAGCTCGTTCACCGGGGCGCGTCCTGCGGCTCGTACCGGTAGCCGACGCCCCAGACGGTGACGATGCGGCGGGGCTGCGCGGCCCGCTCCTCGATCTTCTCCCGCAGCCGCCGCACGTGGACCGTGACTGTGGACTGGTCGCCGAACCGCCAGCCCCACACGCGGTCCAGCAGCTCGGCCCGCGACCAGGCCCGTCCCGGGTTCGCCAGCAGGAAGGCGAGCAGGTCGAACTCCCGTACGGTGAGCGCCAGCGGCTGCCCGGCGCGCTCGGCGACCCGCCGGTCGGTGTCCGCGGTGAGGTCACCGTCGCGCAGCACCCCCGACGGCCCCCGGTCCTGCGGGGCCGTGCGCCGCAGCACCGACCTGATGCGCAGCACCAGCTCGCGCGGCGAGAACGGTTTGGTCACGTAGTCGTCCGCGCCGACCTCCAGCCCGGCGACGCGGTCGGCCTCGTCGCCGAGCGCGGTGAGCATGACGACCGGCAGGCCGGGCAGCCGGCGCCGCAGCCGCCGGCACACCTCGATGCCGTCGAGGCCCGGCATCATCAAATCGAGGACCACCAGGTCGGGCGGCTCCTCCTCGGCCGCGGCGAGCGCGTCCGGCCCGTCGAAGGAGAGCCGGACCCGGCAGCCGTCCTGTTCCAGGTAGCGCCGGACGACGTCGCTGACCGTCCGGTCGTCGTCGACGACGAGCACGTAGCGCCCCATGGGCCAGACGCTACCCATCGGCGGCCCGGAGCGGCGGCCCGCGGGCGAGCCGTAAGCGGACGGAAAGATCTTTCCGCCGGGTACGCGCCTAGCGTCACGGCATGGGCAGAAGACGTGTGGTGCTGTCAGTGCTGGCCGTGGTGGCCGTCACCGGTCTCGGGGTGAGCCTGTACCTGTTCCAGCCGTGGCGGCTGGCGACCGACCGCGAGGTACGCGAGACGCTGCCGACCGTGGCGGAGCCGCAGCCGGCCGGCACGACCGGCCCGCCGGCTTCCGGCACGGCCGGCCCGTCGCCGACCGGCGCTACGCCCGCCGACGTGGTGCTCGCCGCCGGTGACTTCGTCACCCACGAGCACGACACGTCCGGCCGGGCGCAGCTCGTCCGCCTCGCCGACGGCCGCCGTCAGCTGCTCCTGCGCGGACTGGACACCTCGGACGGCCCCGACCTGCGGGTCTGGCTCACCGACCGGAAGGTGCGGTCCGGCCGGGCGGGCTGGCAGGTGTTCGACGACGGCCGCTTCGTCGAACTGGGCCGGCTCAAGGGCAACATCGGCGACCAGGCGTACGACATCCCCGCGTCGGTGGACCTGGACGGCTTGCGCAGCGTGTCGATCTGGTGCAAGCGGTTCGCCGTGTCGTTCGGCGCGGCGCCACTGGCTCCGGCGGGGACGGGAGCAACGCCGTCCTGATGACCGTGCCGGCCGGCACTGGGCTACGCTGCGGGAAGCGCTGGTTCACCCGGTCGGCGACGGCCGGGTGTCGTAAGAGGGAACCCGGTGGAAGTCCGGGGCTGCCCCGCAGCGGTGAGTGGGAACGACAGCCGTCAACAGCACTGGGCCACGGCCTGGGAAGCGACGGCCAGTAGGCGACCTCGTGTCACGCCCGCGAGTCCGAAGACCTGCCCGCGTCGCGCGTACCACCGGTGCGCGCCGCCGTCGACCTCGCGGGTGGGTCGGGCGGGTGACACGCCGCAGGCAGGGCCGTCGGCGTGTCCTCGACGTGCACGCCCCGGCCGGTCGGCGGTCCGCTTCTGCGAGGACGGAACCGCACAGTGCCCGACACCATCACGCTCACCGGCCGACCACCGTCGGCCTCGCACCTGACCCTGTCGCAGATCATGGACCAGCACCACACCAACCTGATGGGCACGGTCCACGGCGGGCGCATCCTCAACCTGATCGACTCGGTCGCCGGGGTGGTCGCCGCCCGCCACTCCGACGGACCGGCCGTCACCGCCGCCATCGACGAGACCGCGTTCCTGCGCGCGGTACGCGTCGGGGACGTGGTGCACGTGGACGCCCGGATCACCTGGGCCGGCCGCAGCTCGATGGAGGTGGCGGTGAAGGTCAGCGCGGACCGGTGGGACCGCGCGGTGCCGCCGGTGGACGTGGCGACCGCGCACCTGGTGATGGTGGCGGTGGACGACGACGGGCAGCCCCGGCCGGTGCCGCCGCTGCACACCGAGACCGACGGCGACCGGCGGCGCTACCGGGAGGCGCAGATCCGGCGCGAACACCGGCTGGCGCTGCGCCGGGCGCTGCTCGACGGCGCCGGGGAGGGCTGAGCCGGCCGCGTCCGGCTCAGGCGGCCTGCGCCGCCATCTCCCGGGGCGACGGCACGGCCGGCGTCACGGGTGGGGCCGGCGTCCCCGGCGTGACCGGCGTCCGGGGTGGGGACGGCCGCTCGCGGTCCAGATGCAGGCGCAGCAGCATCCAGCCCAGCGACACGCCGCCGATGAACACGTACGCGGGCTGCGTGCCCAACGTGTCCCAGCAGGTGTGCAGCGTGACCACCGCGGCGAAGGTGAGCAGGAACGCCGCCAGCCTCCGGCCGCCGGGCGCGGCGGCGAACGTGAACAACGCGGCGGCGGTCAGCCCGGTCCAGGCCAGGTGCGCGGCGGGCGCGGTGAGCCCACGCACCAGCAGTGTCCGCTCGACCGCGCCGAGGCTGCCCTGCGACCCGACGAACGCGGTGAACGCGTAGCCCATGGTCTCCAGCGCGGCGAACCCGGCGCCGGCGGCCACACCGAGCACCAACCCCTGCGCCGGGGTGCGGTGGCGTCCCCACAGCAGCAGGACGCCCGCCGGCACGATCAGCTTCGCGGTCTCCTCGGCCAGCCCGACGAGCGCCATCGGCAGGACGCCGAGGTGGTTCAGCGTGTCGTACTCCAGCCATCCGGCGGCGACCACGCCGATCACGCCGCCGAGGAGCGCGGCGAGGCCGACGAGGGCGCCGGGGAGCGGGCGGCGGGCCGGCCGCCCCTGGACGAAGGCCAGGAACGTGGCGGGCGCGACGGACGCGCCCAGCACGATCAGCGCCGGTACGAACGTGGTGGCACCGGTGCCACTCAGTGTCTCCAGCACCAGCAGGTGGAGCCCGACGCCGACAACCAGGACCGCTACCCACGCCCAGCGGCGCCCGGCATTCCCCATGGCGCCGAGTATTCCGCCCGGCGAAATGTGCCGGAAACCGGGGTAGGCACTGTGGACGGTGAGATCGAGCCGACACGCGGACACGACATCTGGTGTTGCCATCCAGCCATCACCGCCATATATGGTGTCTCCCGTAGCTGGTTCGGCCGGGCCTTCACTGGTCCGTCCGAGGCAAGAGGGAACCCGGTGGGAATCCGGGACTGCCCCGCAGCGGTGAGTGGGAACGACAGCCGTCAACAGCACTGGGCCATTGGCCTGGGAAGCGACGGCCAGTAGGCGACCGGCAAACGCCGGTCGGGCCCGCGAGTCCGAAGACCTGCCAGCGCGCCGTGCGCTCCCGCGTACGGCGGTCGGAGGTCGCGCGGGACGACCGACGCCAGCAGCCGGGCCGGCCGTGCGCCGCGCCCGTTGGCGTCTCCCGCCGTCTCCAGACGGTGACAGCGAGGAGAGGTCATGACTGTCGTGCAGGAGAGTCCCCCGTCCACCGCCGGCGGGTCCGAGCCCCGCCGGCCGGCGATGCGGGTACGCAAGCGGGACGGCGACACCGAGCCGGTGGACGTCGGCAAGATCGTCCGGGCGGTCGAGCGCTGGGTCGCGGACCTGGACGAGGTGGACCCGCTGCGGGTGGCCACGAAGACGATCAGCGGGCTCTACGACGGTGCGACCACCGCCGAGCTGGACCGGTTGTCGATCCAGACCGCGGCGGAGCTGATCGGCGAGGAGCCGCAGTACTCGAAGCTGGCGGCGCGGCTGCTGGCCGCGTACGTGGACAAGGAGGTTCGCGGGCAGGGCGTGGCGAGCTTCAGCCAGTCGATCGCGTACGCGCACGGGTTGGGCCTGATCGGCGACGAGACGGCCGCGTTCGTGGCCCGGCACGCCCGCAAGCTCGACGACGCCGTGGACCCGGACGGTGACCTGCGGTTCGAGTACTTCGGACTGCGCACGGTGGCGGACCGCTACCTACTGCGGCACCCGCTGTCGCGGCTGGTGGTGGAGACGCCGCAGTACTGGCTGCTGCGGGTGGCCTGCGGGCTGTCCCGCACCCCGGGCGAGGCGGTCGGCTTCTACCGCCTGATGTCCAGCCTGGCCTACCTGCCCAGTTCCCCCACGCTGTTCAACTCCGGCACCCGGCACACCCAGATGTCGTCGTGCTTCCTGGTCGACTCGCCGCGCGACGAGCTTGACTCGATCTACGAGCGGTACCACCAGGTGGCGAAGCTGTCGAAGTTCTCCGGCGGCATCGGCATCTCCTGGTCGCGGGTGCGCGGCCGGGGCGCGCTGATCCGGGGCACCAACGGCCGGTCCAACGGCATCGTGCCGTTCCTCAAGACCCTCGACGCCGGGGTGGCCGCGGTCAACCAGGGCGGTCGGCGCAAGGGCGCGGCCTGCGTCTACCTGGAGCCGTGGCACCCGGACGTGGAGGAGTTCCTGGAGCTGCGGGACAACACCGGCGAGGAGTCCCGGCGTACGCACAACCTCAACCTGGCCAACTGGATCCCGGACGAGTTCATGCGCCGGGTCGAGGCCGACGGCGAGTGGTCGCTGGTCGACCCGTCGGACGCCCCGGAGCTGCCCGACCTGTACGGCGAGGCGTTCGACGCCGCGTACCGGGCGGCGGAGAAGAACGCGGTCCGCACGGTCCGGGCCCGGGACCTGTACGGCCGGATGATGCGCACGCTCGCGCAGACCGGAAACGGCTGGATGACGTTCAAGGACGCCGCGAACCGGCTGTCCAACCAGACCGGCGAGCCGGGCAACGTGATCCACCTGTCCAACCTGTGCACCGAGATCCTGGAGGTGAACGACGACACCGAGACGGCCGTGTGCAACCTCGGCTCGGTGAACCTCGGCGCGCACGTCACCGCCGACGGGGTGGACTGGGAACGGCTGCGTGCCACGGTGCGCACGGCAGTGGTCTTCCTCGACCGGGTGATCGACATCAACTACTACCCGGCCGGGCAGGCGGCGGCGTCGAACCCGCGCTGGCGGCCGGTCGGGCTCGGGCTGATGGGGTTGCAGGACGCGTTCTTCACGCTGCGCCTGCCGTTCGACTCCCCGGAGGCGAAGGAGCTGTCCACCCGCGTGCAGGAGGAGATCCTGCTGACCGCGCTGGAGACCTCCACCGGGCTGGCCGAACGGTACGGCCCGCATCCGGCGTACCCGCAGACCCGGGCCGCCAAGGGTGACCTGCACCCGGACCTGTGGGGCGCGGAGCCGGCGCAGACCGGACGGTGGGCGGCGCTGCGCGAGCGGATCGCCGCCCACGGGCTGCGAAACTCGCTGCTGGTGGCGATCGCGCCGACCGCCACCATCGCCTCCATCGCCGGCTGCTACGAGTGCGTCGAGCCGCAGGTGTCCAACCTGTTCAAGCGCGAGACCATGTCCGGGGAGTTCCTCCAGGTCAACACGTACCTGGTGCGGGAGCTGAAGGCGCGCGGGCTGTGGACGCCGCAGGTCCGCGACCGGATCAAGCGGGCCGAGGGCTCGGTGCAGGACATCGCCGAGCTGCCCGCGCCGGTGCGGGAGCTGTTCCGCACCGCCTGGGAGCTGCCGCAACGGGCGCTTATCGACCTGGCCGCCGCGCGTGCGCCCTTCGTCGACCAGTCCCAGTCGCTGAACCTGTTCCTGAGCGCGCCGACCATCGGCAAGCTCTCCTCGATGTACCTGTACGCCTGGAAGGCCGGGTTGAAGACCACCTACTACCTGCGTTCCCGTCCCGCCACCCGCATCCAGCAGGCCACCGTCGCGCCGGTCTCCGTCGTGCGCGACGACGAGGCGCTGGCCTGTTCCCTGGAGAACCCCGAGAGCTGCGAGGCATGCCAGTGACCACCACCGCGCCGACCCGGCACATGCTGCTCGACCCCGGCATGGACCTGACCCTGCGGCCGATGCGCTACCCGCGCTTCTTCGACCGCTTCAAGGACGCCATCAGGAACACCTGGACGGTCGAGGAGGTGGACCTGCACTCGGACCTCGCCGACCTGGCGAAGCTGTCCCCGGCCGAACGGCACCTGGTGTCGCGGCTGGTGGCGTTCTTCGCCACCGGCGACACCATCGTCGCGAACAACCTGGTGCTCAACCTCTACCAGCACGTCAACTCGCCCGAGGGCCGGCTCTACCTGTCCCGGCAGCTGTTCGAGGAGGCGGTGCACGTCCAGTTCTACCTGAACCTGCTCGACACGTACGTGCCGGACGAGAAGGAACGGTTCGCCGCGTTCGCGGCGGTGGAGAACATCCCGTCGATCGCCCGCAAGGCCGAGTTCTGCTTCCGGTGGATCGACTCCGTCTTCGAGCTGCGGGAGCTGCGGACCCGCGCGGACCGGCGGGCGTTCCTGCTCAACCTGATCTGCTTCGCCGCGTGTATCGAGGGCCTGTTCTTCTACGGCGCGTTCGCCTACGTCTACTTCCTGCGCTCCCGGGGCCTGCTCAACGGGCTGGCCTCCGGCACCAACTGGGTGTTCCGCGACGAGTCGATGCACATGGCGTTCGCCTTCGACGTGGTGGAGACCGTACGCGCCGAGGAGCCGGACCTGTTCGACGACGAGATGGAACGCCAGGTCAGGGAGATGCTGGCCGAGGCGGTGGAGTGCGAGGTGAGCTTCGCCGAGGACCTGCTCGGGCAGGGCGTGCCGGGGATGTCGCCGGCGGACATGCGCGCGTACCTCCAGCACGTGGCCGACCGGCGCCTGGCCGTGCTCGGCATCGCGCCGATGTACGGCAGCGCCAACCCGTTCGCGTTCATGGAGTTGCAGGACGTGCAGGAGCTGTCCAACTTCTTCGAGCGCCGGGTCTCGGCGTACCAGGTCGGCGTGACCGGCAGCGTGACCTTCGACGACGACTTCTGACCGGGCCGCGACACGACGGAGCCGGCAGGCCGGGAACTCCCGGCCTGCCGGCTCCACACACCGGCGTCGGTTACCGCAGGAAGCGGTCGAGCGCGGCCTCGATGGTGCCGCTGTCCGGCGACGCGTACGACTTCATCGTCGCCTTGTTGTAGGAGATGAAGCTCGGGCAGCGGGCGGCCGGCGCGGCCACCGTGCCGCCGTCGCCGACCTTCTCACCGGTCTTGGCCGCGTGGAAGGTCAGGGTGTACCGCGAGGAGATGTAGTCGATGGTGACGACCTTCTCCTCGCTGTTCTTGTACTGGCACTTCTTCGGCGTGCCCTCGCTGCCCTCGACCATCTTGAGGCAGCCGATGACGGACACCGTGGCGAAGTCCGCCGACTTGGCGTAGTAGGGCTTGGCCGAGCTGACCGTCTTCTGCGACCAGAAGGACGGCCGGTCCGGGGAGTTGGAGAAGACGTACGCCTTCGAGCCCGCCGGCGCGGTGTACGGCGCGGCGTTGAGGATCGCTCCCCCGTCGCAGACCGCCGACATCTCGCTGGAGTACCGCGCGGTGATCGAGTTGTTGTTGGTGGGGCCGTCCGGCCCGCTCGACTCCGGCCCGCCCGCGCTGGGGGTCGCGGAGGAGCTGCTGTCCGGCCCGGGGGTGGCGCTGCCCGAGGCGGCCGGCTTCGGGTCCTCCTCGTCCTCGTTGAACGCGACGTAGGCGAGGCCACCGCCGCAGCACAGCAGCGTCAGCGTGACCGCGCCGGCCGCGAGGCCGACGATGAGACCCTTGCTCTTGCCACCGCTCGGGGGCGGGGTGGGCGCGTACGGCTGCCCGGCGTAGCCCGGCTGGCCCGGGTAGGGCGCTGCGGGCTGCGCGCCGTACGGAGCGCCCGACGCCGGCTGCGCGCCGTAGGGGGCACCCGACGCGGGCTGCGCGCCGTACGGGGCACCCGAGGCGGGCTGGGCGCCGTAGGGCGCACCCGAAGCCGGTGGCGAGCCGTAGGGCGCGCCGGAGGCCGGCTGCGCGCCGTACGGGGCGTTCGGGTCGGGCTGGTTGCCCCACGCTCCGGCGTTCGGGTCCGGATAGCCTCCGTAGGGAGGGTGATTGTCACTCATCTGAGGTTCTTCCACCTGTCGTCCGTGGTTCCGGCGATCAACCACTTCGCAGCGTAATGACGCCCGCAAATCCAGGATCGCCGACATTCGATCGGTCCTTCACCAGCCGTGCCGGGGCCGCTCCGGTGCGTGCGGACGCGGATCCGGCGCCGAGCCGCCCACCAGGGGCGACCGGGCCGGGGAGCGTTGCGACGCAACGAAACGAGCGCTCGACACGCACCCTCTACCCGACGCCGACATCGGCGAAAAGTGTGACGCACGCAACATCACGACGGGGCAACAAGCCCTCGGCCGGGCGGCGGCGGACCACATCCCGGGACAACATTTAGTGAGGCTTGTCTATATTGACGTGCATCACAGGCGCGGACAGAATCCCCAGCACCACCACCAGGACCCTCCGGGAGAGCGCCATGATCCGTCCCCGCCTGCCGCTCCTACGAACCGCCGGCAAGATGACCGCGCTCGCCGCGGCCGTCACCGGCGTGCTGCTCACCGCAGCCGTACCCGCCGTCGCCGCCGCACCCGCCGGGCGCTATGTCGCGCTCGGCGACTCCTACACCTCCGCCCCGCTCGTGCCCACCCAGGTCGACCTGAACTGCCTGCGCTCCAACCGCAACTACCCGTCAGTGGTCGCGGCGTCCGCCGGTTCCTCGTCGTTCGCCGACGTGAGCTGCTCCGGGGCCACCACCGAGGACATCCTGTCCGGCGGCGACGGCGCGCTGGGCATCGCGCTGCCGCCGCAGGTCAACGCCGTCACCTCGAACACCGCGCTGGTGACGGTGCAGATCGGCGGCAACGACATCGGCTTCGCCGGCATCATCGGCGACTGCGCCGAGGCGAGCGTCAGCAGCCCGCTCGGATCGCCCTGCAAGGACCGGTTCACCGCGGGCGGCACGGACCAGTTGCGGGCCCGGATCGCCGCCACCGCCCCCAAGGTGACAGCCGTGCTGCGGGCGGTCCGCCAGGCCGCGCCGAACGCGCGCGTGGTGGTGCTCGGCTACCCGGCGATCCTGCCCGACACCGGATACGGCTGCTGGCCCGTGGTGCCGATCGCCTATCAGGACGTGCCGTACCTGCGCGGCGTCCAGAAGGCACTGAACACGATGCTCGCCGACACCGCGGCGGCGGGCGGCGCGAGCTACGCCGACGTCTACACCCCCTCGATCGGCCGCGACGCGTGCAAGAGCAGCGGCACCCGCTGGGTGGAGGGGCTGGTGCCGCAGAACTCCGCCGCGCCGTTCCACCCGAACGCCCGTGGCGAGCAGGGCATGGCCACCGCCCTGCTGGCGCACCTGAGCTGATCCGGACGCCGTGAGCCGGCCCCGCCGAGGCGGGACCGGCTCACGGCCCGGGCGCGCTCAGACCCGGGTGAGGCGTACCGCGTCGGCGACCACGTAGCCGGTGCCGGCGCTCCAGCGGCTCACCCCGACCTTGTCCCCGGTTCCGGCGGCGAGCGTGAACACACCGAGGGACACCCAGCGTCCGCCGCCGGTGCGCTGGTCGACGGCCACCGACCGGTTGCCGGTCGTGGTGGCCACCAGGTACGGGGTGCGGTCGTTGTAACCGGGGTCGGCCGGGTACCAGACCGAGACCTCGTAGGCGCCGGTCGCCGGCAGGGTGGCCCGGAACCAGGCCACGTCGCTGGACGCCACCGGAGCGGCGAAGCGGTAGTCGGCGCCGTAGCGCTGCCCGGAGTACGCGGAGGTGCCCCAGGCCGCGCCCGCGGTGAACCCGCCCGCCGTGGTGTTGTCGACTGTGACGCTCCAGGAGGCGGGCGGCGTGCCGGCCCGTACGTCCAGGTAGTTGCGGTCGATCTTCATGGTCACGCCGCCCCACGTCTCGGTGACGTCACCGGCGTACTGGTGCAGGCGCTGCTGGTCGGCGTAGCGGTCGTCGGCGCAGTACGTGCCCCCGTCGGTGTCCGCGACGCCGTTCCACCAGGCGATCCAGATCTGGTCCAGACGCAGGTACCGGGTGTCGTGGTAGGCGTCGCAGACGTCCCTGATGCCAGACGAGCCGCTTGAGTACATGCCGGCGAGGTAGCCGCGCGTGTGCAGGCGCTCGACCCAGCCGGAGAGGAAGGAGAGCACCGCGGCCCGGCAGGCGGCGGTCGTCGGGTACTGCTCGATGTCGTTGTAGAGCGTGCTGCCGGCGCCGATGCCGAGCGCCTGTGCCGCCCCGGCCGCGCTGTCCGCCGCGGTCCTGCCCTGCGCGCGGGCGGTCGCCGGGTCGGCGGACATCTTCGGCGTACGGGTGCCGCAGGGCGCCTGGTAGCCCAGCTCGATGGGGATGAGCCGCCAGCCCTTGCGGGTCTGCTCGGCGACCCAGGTGGCGGTGAGGTTGGGCTGGGCGCACGTCCGGCTGCCGCCGCTGATGTAGACGCCGACAGCGCGGTACGGCGACGCGGCCAGCCAGGCGTCCATCGCGGCCTGCGACGGCGCGGTGCAGGTGTCGAAGCCCCTGCCGGTGAAGGTGCCGGGCTGCGGGCCGACCGCTGCGACGGCGGGCGACGGCTCGGCGGCGGCCGGGGCGGCCGAGGCCGTCGCCGGCACGGTCGCGGCCGTGACCACTGCGAGAAGCGTCAGGGCCGTGGCGATCGCTCTCATCGGCGTCCTCCTGGGAAGGAATCCTCGCCCGGCGGCGAGATCTGGGCAGGATTTCTACCACGCATCGACGGATGACGACAGATGGTCTGGCGAAAGTTTTCACCGCAGAAACGATCATTGAAGGGTATCGACAGAGAGCCCGGCGGCGGTATAGCGTGCCCGCACTCACATCCGTCGATCAGTGCAGCGCCGTCACCCGAGGAGCGCCATGCCCACGTCACGATCCCCCCGTCTGCGGCGCCGAGGTCTGCTCGGCGTACCCGCCCTGGTGGCCGCCGCCCTCGCCGTGGCCGTCCGTCCCGGCACGGCGCTCGCGGCGCCGAAGGCCGAGTGCCTCGCCGACCTGCTCGGGGAGCAGTGATGGCGACCATTCCCTGGCTGGTGGACGTGCTGCGGGCGGCCGGCGTACAGGTCGTGGTCGAGGGCGACTGGCTCAACCGGATGCGCCCCGGCTCGTTCGACCCGATCGGCGTGCTCTGGCACCACACCGCCGCCACGTCCAGCGCCACCAACCCGCACCCGGCGCTGAACATCTGCATCAACGGCCGCTCCGACCTGGCCGGTCCGCTGTGCCAGGCGCTCGTGGACTACCACGGCGTGTTCCACGTGATCTCCGCCGGCCGGTGCAACCACGCCGGCACCAGCGGCGGCAGCGGCCCGATCCCGGCCGGGGACGGGAACACCCTGATGATCGGGTGGGAGATCGACTACAACGGCGTCGACCAGCGGATGACCACCGCCCAGTACAACGCCAGCATCGCGGCCACCGCCGCCGTGCTCAAGCGGCTCGGCCGGGACTCCAGCTACGCCCGGGGCCACCGGGAGACCAGCACCACCGGCAAGATCGATCCGTCCTTCATCGACCTGAACACGATGCGCGCCGACGTGGCCGCCAAGATGGCCGGCGGCGGCACCGGGTGGACGTCGACGGTGGACAACGCGACGGCGGGCCGGTTCACCGCGAGCGCCAGCTGGGGCACCTCGACGTACTCCGGGCAGCGCTACGGCGCCGACTACCGCTACGCGGACCCGGTCGCCGCGAGCGACGCGGCCTGGTACAAGTTCAACGTCCCGCGCACCGGCAACTACCGGGTCGAGGCGTGGTGGCCGGCGAACGCGGGCTACAACGCGGCCACGCCGTACATCGTCGCCACCACCACCGGCAACCGGACTGTCGTCGTCGACCAGCGGGCGACCGGCGGGCAGTGGCGCACGCTGGGCACGTTCACGCTGCCCGCCGGGGACGCCAACCGGGTCGCGGTCAGCCGGTGGAGTTCCGCGGCCGGCCTGGTCATCGCCGACGCCGTCCGGCTGACCGAGGTCTGACCCCGCGCGCGTGTGCGGCCGGGCGGGCATCCCCGCCCGGCCGCACACGGCCCTCTGCCGGGCCGACCGGTCAGGCCGCCGGGTGGTCCGTCTCGAACCGCTCCCGGGTCAGGAACGCCAGCCGCGCCCGCTTGTCCGGCATGTCGATCTCGTCGCCGAACGTGAATCCCTCGATCCGCAGCCGGCGCAGCATCGCGTCGTTGCGCACGTCCGGCTCGACCACGACGCGGCACGCGGCCGGGTCGCGCAGCAGGAACCGGACCAGGGCCGGGAAGACCGCGCCGGTCAGCGAACCCGGATACCGCCGGGGCGCGTCGAGCAGCAGGTGCGTCCCCACGTCGCCGGGCCGCACCGGGTAACGCTCGCCGACCGGGTCCGCCTCGGGCCGGTAGGTCTGGAACAGCCCGATCGGCTCGCCGTCGAGCCGGATCAGGTACGCGTGGTGGGTGTCCAGCCCGTCGACGAACGCGTAGATCTCGCGTACCTCGTCGACCGTGTGCGAGCCCATGCCCCAGAACCGGTTGCGGGGCCGGATGACCCAGCCGTGCAGCAGTTCGGCGTCCCGGTCGGGGCGTACCGGATCCAGCGCCAGCTCGCCGAGGCCGGGGATGCGCTCCAGGTGGATCACGTCGTCTCGTCTCCCGTCAGGGGGCCGGCGGGCACCGGGATCAGCGTCCCGGTCGCCCAGTGGGTCAGTTGGTCGGCGAAGTGCGCGTCGCCGGGGCGCCCGGAGGCACCGAAGGTGACGATCCAGCGGCTGGCCGCCCGGTCGGTCAGATCCCACACGTAGCGGGCCACCGGGCCGCGCCAGCAGGCGTCGGAGACGCCCGGCACGCTGGACGTCGCGAGCACGCAGTCGGTGTCACCGGCCAGCGCCACCTCCCGCCGCATCGCGGCGACCGCGTCGGTGACGGCCGGGGCGACGCCCAGGTGCACCGGGTGCAACAGGTGCCGGCTGCCCCACTCACCGGAAGCAGGGCCGGCGGCCACCTCGGCCAGCGCCTCGGCGGCCGGTTCCGCGAGGTCGAACTCGGCGGCCAGGTGGTCCAGCGCCAGGCCGATCCGGGCGGCCGGGTCGGTCCAGGGGGCGAACAGCTCGTCGAACCCGCACGGCTCGCCGAGGGCACGCAGCCTCGGGTGTACGCGCAACCGCCGGGCCAGCGCCGCCCGCCAGGCCGCGTACGCGCCGGCCTCGACCGAGCCGGATGCCATCGCCCGGTCCCATCCGCGCAGCCGCAGCAGCAGCGCGCGGGCGGGTTCGTCGAGCCCGTCCGGGTCGAGCCGGTCGAGCAGCCGGGACAGCGGGCCGGCCGGGAGCCGGTCGTCGGTGTGCACTGTGGAAGGCTCGGTGCCCTCGGCGAGCAGCGCCCGGATCCGGCGGGCCCGGTGCGGCGGGGCGAAGTCGGCGCCGTGCGCGGCCACGTCGTCGCGCCGGTCGTTGGCGCACACCGCCACGCCGTCGACCCGCTCGTCGACCAGCGGCAGGTAGTCGCCCCGCCACCGGTAGGCCGGTTCCCAGGCCGGCACGGGTTCCCGGCGGCACCGCTCGTCGCGTACCGGGACCAGGCCGGCGACCAGGCGGCGGACGCTCCCCTCGGTGTCGGCGGCGAGCACGCTGTTGACCGGCTCGACCCAGTCGCGCAGCGCGTCTGCGACGTCGCCGGCACGCCGGGCGCGCAGCAGCGGCAGCAGCGCCTCGAAGCCGAGGCGGGCCTCGACCCGGCTCGGCGTGCGCAGCACGATCGCCTCGCCGGTGACCCGGTCGTGGTCGATCACCGGGCCGCGCGGCGTCTCGATCACCTCGACCGTCTCCGGGGCGCCGCCGCGCACCTCGATCTCCTCGACGTGGCGCGCGACCGGCGTCCAGCCGGCGGCGTCGCGCACCAGGACCCGGCCACCGTCGCGGCGCAGCCGTTCGCGGTAGAGGTCCTGGTAGTCGGCCATCGCGTTGGTGACGGCCCAGGCCACGTGGCCGGTGTGGCCGAAGTGCGGCACGCCGGGCACGCCGGGAAAGGCGAGCCCGACCACGTCGAACTCCGGGCAGGCCAGCCGGACCTGCTGGTAGACGCCGGGGAGTTCGAGCAGCCGGTGCGGGTCACCGGCGATCACCGGGCCGCGTCCGCCGGCCGGGTCGGCGGGCAGCGCCCAGGCGTTGCTGCCCGCCGACGCCGGTCCCTCGACCGCGAACAGCCCGGCCGCGTCGGGGCCTAGTGTCCGGGCCACGTGCGCGTGCCACAGCTTGTTCGGGAACGTGGAGAACAGCACGTGCTGGACGAGGAAGACGCCGAGCGGCGACCAGGGGTGCCAGGGCTCGGGCGCGGCGCCGGTGGCGGCGAACTCCGGCGCGCCCGCGGCGCCCTCGGCGAGTCCGGCGTTGACCCCGTCGACGTACGCCCCGACCCAGCGCCGGGTGTCCGGGTCCAGCCGCTCGTAGCAGCGCCGGGCGGTGTCGTCCAGCCGTACGCGGCGGGCGAACCGGTCCCACGCCAGCTCGGCCGGGCCGACGTGGGCGGCGAGGCGCCCCTCGGCGCGCCATCGTTCGACGCTGATCTGCCAGGCCCGGTCCGTCGCGGCGACACGCCCCTGAAGCCGCGCGAGCGCGTCGGCGTCGGCGGCCCACATCTGCGGCACGCCCCACCGATCGCGATCGACGCGCGTCATGGCGCCGGCCTTGTCCGGCGCGCCGGGCGGTGATTCCGTCTGATGGTCAACTTAGGATACCCTCCCCTAACCGACGGCGACCTTACCGCGACGCGGTTGTGGCGCCAACCGGCGGCACATCCGGGACAAAGCATCCCGAGTCGCGCTTGATAGTTAGGCGAGCCTAACCTAACCTGATCGCCGCGGCTCGCGCCGCGTCCTGTCCGTACGACCGCTGGGATGTCGCATGAGTTCGATCGGGAGCCCGACCGACGCCGGGCGCGCCGCCGACACGGCACGCGCTCACCTGTTCAACGCCGGCTCGCTCGGGCGGTACCGGGACGTGCTGGCGCGCGGCGTCGACCGGGTCGCCCGCCGGGTGGGGGAGGCGGACCGGCCGTTCACCGGCGTCACACCCGACGAGCTGGCGCCGCTCATCGGCGGCATCGACCTGGACCGGCCGCTCGCCGACACCGACGCCGCCCTGGACGAGCTGCACGACGTGTGGCTGCGCGACGCCGTGTGGTTCCACCACCCGCGCTACCTGGCGCACCTGAACTGCCCGGTGGTCATCCCGGCGCTGCTCGGCGAGGCGGTGCTCAGCGCCGTCAACTCCTCGCTGGACACCTGGGACCAGAGCGCGGGCGCGACGCTGATGGAGCGGCGGCTCATCGACTGGACGGCCGGGCGCATCGGGCTCGGCCCCGGCGCCGACGGGGTCTTCACCAGCGGCGGCACCCAGTCGAACCTCCAGGCGATGCTGCTGGCGCGCGAGGAGGCGTACCGACGGGTGGTGGGCGGGGCCGCCGGCCGGCCGGACCGCCCTCAGGTGCTGTCCCGGCTGCGCGTCATCACCTCGGCGGCCGGTCACTTCAGTGTGCAGAAGGCCGCCAAGCTGCTCGGCCTGGCCGCCGACGCGGTGCTCACAGTGCCCACCGACGACAACCGGCGGATGCGCACCGACGAGCTGAACCGCGCGATCGACAGCTGCCACCGCGACGGCCAGGTGGTGATGGCCGTCGTCGCCACCGCCGGCACCACCGACTTCGGCAGCATCGACCCGCTGCCGGAGATCGCCGACATCTGCGCCGCCGCCGGGATCTGGCTGCACGTCGACGCCGCGTACGGCTGCGGGCTGCTCGTCTCCCCCACCCGCCGGCACCTGCTCGACGGCATCGAACGGGCCACCTCGGTGACTGTCGACTACCACAAGTCGTTCTTCCAGCCGGTCAGCTCCAGCGCGCTGCTGGTCCGCGACGCGCGGGTGCTGCGCCACGCCACCTGGCACGCCGACTACCTCAACCCGGTACGCGCGGTCGAGCAGGGCGTACCGAACCAGGTCGACAAGAGCATCCAGACCACCCGCCGGTTCGACGCGTGCAAGCTCTGGCTGACCCTGCGGATCATGGGCCCGGACGCGATCGGCGCGCTGTTCGACCAGGTCGTCGACCTCGCGGCGCAGGCGTGGCGGCGGCTCGACGACGACCCGCGCTTCGAGGTGGCCGCGCCGTCGCGGCTGAGCACTGTGGTGTTCCGTTACCGGCCGCCCGGCCTCGCCCCCGACCTGGTCGACGAGGTCAACCTGCACGCCCGCGACGCGCTCGCCGCCTCCGGGGCCGCCCTGGTCGCCGGCACCCGGGTCGACGGCGCGCACCACCTGAAGCTCACCCTGCTCAACCCGGAGACCACTGTCGACGACGTCGTCCACGTGCTGGACCTGATCGCCGGCCACGCCGCCTGGTACGCCCGGACCGCCACCGCCGCCGAGCTGTCCTGCCCGGTCGGCTGACCCCCGTCGAGGAGAACGAGACCATGTCTACCCACGACTTCATCGCCGTCGGGCTGGGCCCGTACAACCTCGGTCTGGCCTGCCTCACCGCGCCGGTCGACGACCTCGACGGGCTGTTCCTGGAGGCCCGGGACAGCTTCGACTGGCATCCCGGCATGCTGCTCGAATCCACCCGGCTCCAGACGCCGTTCATCGCCGACCTGGTGACGCTCGCGGACCCCACCTCGCCGTTCTCGTTCCTGTGCTACCTGAAGGACACCGGCCGGCTCTACCCGTTCTACATCCGGGAGAGCTTCTTCCCGCTGCGCGCCGAATACAACGACTACTGCCGCTGGGCCGCCGCCAAGCTGCCGAACGTGCGGTTCCGGCACACGGTCACCGCCGTCGAGTACGACGAGGCCGGCGACCGGTACGTGGTGCACGCCGACACGCCGGACGGGCCGGTCACGCACCCGGCCCGGCACCTCGTGCTCGGCACCGGCACGCCGCCGTACCTGCCGCCGTCCTGCGCCGGGCTGGGCGGCGACCTGATCCACAATTCGCGCTACCTGGAGCACCGGGAGGCGCTGCGGGCCAAGGACAGCATCACGATCGTCGGCAGCGGCCAGAGCGCCGCCGAGATCTACCACGACCTGCTCGGCGACATCGACACGTACGGCTACCAGCTCACCTGGGTGACCCGCTCGCCCCGGTTCTTCCCGCTGGAGTACACCAAGCTGACGCTGGAGATGACCTCGCCGGACTACGTGGACTACTTCCACGCGTTGCCCGAGCCGACCCGCTACGCGCTGGAGGCCGCGCAGAAGCCGCTGTTCAAGGGCATCAACGCCGACCTGATCAACGACATCTACGACCTGCTGTACGCCAAGAGCCTGCACACACCGGCGCCGACCCGCCTGCTGACGAACACCGAACTGGTCGAGGCGGCGTACGCCGACGGCCGCTACCGGCTCGGGTTCCGTCACACCGAGCAGGACCGCGCGTTCACGCTGGACACGGAAGGGCTGGTGCTGGCCACCGGCTACCACTACCGGGTGCCGGAGTTCCTCGCGCCGGTACGCGACCGGCTGCGCTTCGACGCGCACGGCCGCTTCGACGTGGCCCGCAACTACAGCGTCGACCACACCGGCCGTGGCGTGTTCCTGCAGAACGGCGGCACCCACACGCACAGCATCACCTCACCCGACCTGGGCATGGGCCCGTACCGCAACTCGTGGCTGATCCGCGAGATGACCGGCCGGGAGCACTACCCGGTGGAGAAGACAATCGCGTTCCAGGAGTTCGGCGCGCCCGCCGGAGCGCCCGCATGAGCGAGCGCACCGAGCGAAGCGAGGGCCGCGAGCGCATGCCCAGACGGCCCCGCATGAGCGAGCGCACCGAGCGAAGCGAGGGCCGCGAGCGCATGCCCAGACGGCCCCGCATGACCAGCTTCACCCGCGTCGACGACGCGCTGGGCGAGTTCACCCTGCGACCGCTGGACCCGGAGGCCGACGCCGCGCTGCTGCACCGCTGGGTCACCCATCCCAAGTCCGCGTTCTGGCTGATGCGGGACGCCGACGTGCCGGCCGTCGCCGCCGAGTACCGGCGCATCGCCGACCATCCGCACCACGACGCGTACCTGGGATCGTGGCGCGGCGCCCCGGCGTTCCTGGCCGAGCGGTACGACCCGGCCCGGGTCGAACTGGTCGGCCTGTACGAGCCGGCGCCCGGCGACGTGGGCATGCACTTCCTCTGCGCACCCGCCGACACGCCTGTGCACGGCTTCACCCGGGCCGTCATCACCACGGTGATGGCGTGGCTGTTCGCCGACCCGGCGACCCGCCGGGTGGTGGTGGAGCCGGACGTGCGCAACACCGCCGTGCACGCGCTGAACGCGGCCGTCGGCTTCACAGTCGTCGGGCCGATCCGCAAGCCCGAGAAGGAGGCGCTGCTGAGCGTCTGCACGCGGGACCAGTTCCGGGCCGCCACCGGCGCGCCCACAGGCGAGAAAGGGGCACCGGCGTGAACGCCAGCGCATCAGTGGACCACCTGACCCCCGAGGCGTGGGCGACGGCCAACCGGCTGCTGGTGCGCAAGGCGCTGGCCGAGTTCGCCCACGAGCGCCTGATCACGCCCGAGCCCGCCGGCCCGGGCCGGTGGCTGGTACGCGGCGACGACGGCGCCGTGGAGTACCGGTTCACCGCGCAGCTGCTGGCGCTCGACCACTGGGAGGTCGACGCGGACAGCATCGTGCGCCGCCGCGACGGCGCGGAACTGCCGCCCGACGCCGTCGACCTCTGCGTGGAGCTGCGCGGCGCGCTCGGCCTCACCGACGCGATCCTGCCGGTCTACCTGGAGGAGATCACGTCCACGCTGGCCGGGACCGCGTACAAGCTCGCCAAGCCCGCGCTGAGCGCCGCCGAGCTGGCCGCCGCCGGTTTCCAGGCGATCGAGACCGGCATGACCGAGGGGCATCCCTGCTTCGTGGCGAACAACGGCCGCATCGGCTTCGGCGTGCACGAGTACCACGCGTACGCCCCGGAGGCCGCCGCGCCGGTACGGCTGCTCTGGCTCGCCGCGCACCGCGACCACACCACGTTCACCTGCGCCGACGACCTGGACTACGACACGCTGGTCCGGGCCGAGCTGGGCGAGCGGACGCTGGCCGGGTTCACCGCCACGCTCACCGGGCTGGGCCTGGACCCGGCCGACTACCTGCTCGTCCCGGTGCACCCGTGGCAGTGGTGGAACAAGCTCGCCGTGACGTTCGCCGGTGAGGTGGCCGCGCGCCGGCTGGTCTGCCTCGGCGAAGGGCCTGACGAATATCTCGCGCAGCAGTCCATCCGTACCTTCTTCAACGTCACCGACCCGGCCAAGCACTACGTGAAGACCGCGCTGTCGGTGCTGAACATGGGCTTCATGCGCGGGCTGTCCGCCGCGTACATGGAGGCGACGCCGGCCATCAACGACTGGCTGGCCGGGCTGATCGAGGGCGACCCGGTGCTCAAGCGCACCGGCCTGTCGATCATCCGGGAGCGGGCCGCGATCGGCTACCGGCACCGGCAGTACGAGGCGGCCACCGATCGCTACTCGCCGTACCGGAAGATGCTGGCGGCGCTGTGGCGGGAGAGCCCGGTCCCCGGGCTGGAACCCGGGCGGCGGCTGGCCACCATGGCGTCGCTGCTGCACCTGGACCGGGACGGCCGCTCGCTCGCCGCGGCGCTGATCGACGAGTCGGGGCTGGCGCCGGCCGACTGGCTGCGCCGCTACCTGGACGCCTACCTGGTGCCGCTGCTGCACAGCCTGTACGCCCACGACCTGGCGTTCATGCCGCACGGCGAGAACGTCATCCTGGTGCTGCACGACAGCGTGGTCGAACGGGTCGTCTTCAAGGACATCGCCGAGGAGATCGTGGTGATGGACCCGGACGCGGACCTGCCCGAGCGGGTCCGGCGGATCCGGGCCGCCATCGGAGAGGACGAGAAGATCCTGTCCATCTTCACCGACGTGTTCGACTGCTTCCTGCGGCACCTGAGCGCCACCCTGCACACCCGGGGCGTGCTCGACCAGGACGAGTTCTGGCGCACCGTCGCCGAGTGCGCCGCCGGCTACGCCGCCACCGTGCCGCACCTGACCGACCGGATGCGCCGGCACGACCTGTTCGCGCCGGAGTTCACGCTGTCCTGCCTCAACCGGCTTCAGCTGCGCAACAACCAGCAGATGGTGGACCTGTCCGACCCGTCGGCCGCGTTGCAGTTCGCCGGCACCCTGGTCAACCCGCTCGCCCCGTACGCGCCGCGCGGATGACGAAAGCGGGCCGGCGCGTCATGCGCCGGCCCGCTTCGACGGCGGTGGGGACGATCAGTTCTCCGCGCGACCGGCCCGCCAGTAACCCATGAACGCCACCGCGCGCCGGTCCATGCCGCGCTCGGTGACCAGGTGCCGGCGCAGGCCGCGGATCACCGCCGCCTCCCCGGCCAGCCAGGCGTAGAGCGCCGCGCCGTCGGGCCGCTCCGGCACCTCCCAGAGGATGTCCCGGTCCACGTCCACCTCGGCCAGCGGCGCGGCGACCGGAGCGGCCGGTACCGGCACCAGCCGGCCGGCCAGGCTCGTCACGGCCGGGGTGAGCCGGCTGCCGTGCGGGGCGCCGTCGCGGGGCAGCCAGGTCACGGTGACGCCGGCCGGGGCCCGGCACGACAGCTCGTCGCCGGTCTCCGGCACCTCCACCAGCGCGTGCCCGCGCGCCTGCGCGGGCAGCCGTTCCAGGATCGCGCAGATGGCCGGCGCGGCGGTCTCGTCGCCTGCGAGCAGCAGCGTCGCCCCGGCCGGCGGCTGGAACTCGACCCCGCCGTGCGGGCCGTCCCACCCGGCGTCGGGGCCGACGAGCGCGATCCGGTCACCGAGGCGGGCGCGCCGCGCCCACCGGGTGGCCGGGCCGCCGTCGCCGTGCAGCGCCATGTCCACGTCCACCTCGTACGCCTCCGGCCGGACCGCCCGGACCGTGTAGGTGCGGATCGGGCTGCGCAGCCCGTCCGGCAGCGCACGCCACCGCGCGAACCAGTCCGGCCCTTCGGGCAGCTCCCCCGCCACGCCGTCGGCAGCCGGCAGGGCCAGCTTGATCCGCTGGTCGTACCCGTTGTCGGCGAACCGGTCCAGGTCCGGGCCGGTGAGCGTCACCCGCAGGAACGACGGGCCGAGCCGCCGTAGCGCGCGGACCTCGACGGTGAAGACTCGCCAGGGCGCGACGGCCAGGGTGCTGGTCATGCGTCATTCCTCTCACGGCCGGTGGGTGGTGCGTGGGTGAACGGGTCAACGGGCGGCTGCGGCGGCGCGGGAACGCCACAGCAGCCAGACGAAGTACGGGGTGCCGATCATGGCGGTGACCAGACCGGCGGGGACCTGGGCCGGTGCGATGACGCTGCGGCCGAGTGTGTCGGCGAGGCTGACCAGGGCGGCGCCGAGCAGCACCGCGACCGGCAGCACGCGGGTGTGCCGCCCGCCGACGAGCGCGCGGGCGGCGTGCGGCGCGACCAGGCCGACGAAGCCGATCACGCCGACCGCCGACACGGCGGTGGCGGTGAGCAGCGCCGCCAGGCCGAGCGCGACCAGGCGGGCGCGTTCCAGCCGGACGCCGAGCACCCGGGGCGTGTCGTCGTCGAGCGCGAGCAGATCCAGCTCGCGGCGTACGGCGGCGACCACCGGCAGGGCGACCAGCAGCGCGATCGCCACCGGCAGCACCTGCGGGGCGGTACGCCCGTAGGTGGAGCCGGACAGCCAGGTCAGGGCCTTGCCGGTGTTCCACGGGTCGGACGAGACCACGATGAACGTGATGATCGCCGTACCGCCCTGCCAGACCGCGAACCCGATCAGCACCAGCCGGTCGGAGTTGAGCCCTCGCCGCCGGGCCAGGCCGTAGACCAGCGCGAATGCGACGACCGCGCCGAGGCCGGCGGCGCCGGACAGGGCGAGCACGCCGGCCATCGGCGCGAACGTCAGCAGCGACACGGCGCCGATGCCGGCGCCGCCGGTGATGCCGAGGATGCCCGGTTCGGCGAGCGGGTTGCGGCAGACGGCCTGCACAGTGGTGCCGGCCAGGGCCAGCGCCGCGCCGGCCAGCAGCGCCGCGGCGACGCGCGGCCAGCGGGCGTCCAGCACGAAGGTGTACGCCGGTCCGGTGCGGCCCTGCACCCAGTTGACGATGTCGCCGAGCAGCACCCAGGTGTCCCCGGCGAGCATGCCGAGCAGCAGCGCGGCGGTGACGACGACCGCGCAGACCGCGATCACGGAGGCGACGAAGCCGCGGGAGCGGACGGCGGCGTGGCCGCCCGGCGCCTGCCGGGTCGGCCCGGCGTCGCGGTGGCGGCGGGCCAGCCAGACCAGCAGCACCGCGCCGAAGAGCGTGGTCACCACGCCGGTCGGCACGTCGACCCCGGCCTGCCCGCCGAGCACGGCGCGCAGCAGCACGTCGGAGCCGAGCACGATGACGACGCCGACGATGCCGGACAGCGGCATCAGGATGCGGTGCCGGTGCACCTCGGGCACCCAGCGGCCGAGCAGCCGGACGATCACCGGGGCGCCGAGGCCGACGAAGCCGATCGGCCCGGCCAGGGTGACCGCAGCGGCGGAGAGCAGCACGGCGAGCAGCACGACTGTCAGCCGGGTACGGCGCACGTTGAGCCCGAGCACGGTGGCGGTGTCGTCGCCGAGGGCGAGCAGGTCCAGCCGGTGCCCGAGGGCCACCAGCACCAGCGCGGCGACCCCGATCACGGGGGCGAGCTGGGTGAACGCGACCAGGTCGCCCTGCACGAGCGAGCCGTTGCCCCACGCGAACAGGCCGATGGTGGCCTGCTCGAAGAGCAGCATGAGCAGCATGGTCAGCGAGGAGAGCGCCATCGCGGTGGCCGAACCGGCGAGGATGAGCCGGGTGGTGGCCGCCTGGCCGCCGGCCGAGAGCAGCATGACCAGGGAGGCTGCGGCGAGGCCGCCGCAGAACGCCAGCCCGCCAGCGGGCAGCGCGGGCAGCGCGATGCCGAACGCGGCGGTGGCGACGATCGCCAGGTGCGCGCCCGCGTGGACGGCGAGCGTGTCCGGTGAGGCGAGCGGGTTGCGGGTGGTCGACTGCAACGCCGCGCCGGCGAAACCGAGGGCGATGCCGACGGCGAGGCCGGTGAGCAGCCGGGGCAGGCGGGAGGCGACGAGCACCCGGGCGGTCTCGTCGTCGCCGCCGGTGAGCAGCCGGAGCAGGTCCAGCGCGCCGACGGACGACGTGCCCTGGGTGAGGTGCACCGCGGTGATCGCGACGAGCAGCCCGGCGGCGAGGGCGAACGCGCCGGCCACCCGGCTGCGCCGGGCGGGCGGCGGCCCGACCGGGGCCGGCCGGGTGGCCGGCCCCGGCGGGGCGGGGGCGGTCATCGCGCTCAAGCCGTGTAGACCTTGACGAGCTCGTCGATGTACTGCTTGGCGGAAAGCGTGCCGCCGAACGTCCAGATGCCGTTGGGCATCTTGTGCAGCTTGTTCTGCTGGACGAACGGCAGGGCGCGCCAGATCGCGTTGCCGGCGAGGCCGTCGGCGAACACGTCGGTGCCGTCCGAGGCGTTGTAGAAGAAGTGCAGGTCCTGACCCTTGAGGACGTTCATGCCCTCGACGTCGGTCTGGCCCAGGCCCCACATCTCGTCGGTCTTGCCGGTCCAGGCGTTCTTGAGGCCGAGCTGGATGCCGAGCTGGGAGACGAGCGCGCCCTGGCCGAACATCCGGATCGAGACGGTGCTGCCCTCCTTCCAGCCGTCGGCGAAGGCGAACTGCTTGCCGGCCGCACCGGCGTCGGCGATCTTCTTCTTGCCGTCGGCGATCGCGGCGTCGAAGTCGGCGAGCAGCTTGTCCGCCTGGGCGGTACGGCCGGTCGCGGTGGCGATCATCTTCAGGTCCGAGCGCATCCGGCCGATGTTGTCGGAGGCGTCGCTGCCCTTGGTGACCAGCACCGGGACGTACTTCTCCAGCTGGGTGACGACGGCGGAGCCGCGCTCGGCCTCCATCACCACGAGGTCCGGCTGGAGGGCGACGATGGAGTCGACGCTCGGCTCACCACGGGTGCCGACGTCCTTGACGCCCGGGTCGAGCGGGGCGGCGGTCACCCAGGTGGCGTACCCCTTCGGGTCGGCCACACCGACCGGCATGACGCCGAGGCCGACGAGCATCTCCACCTCGCCCCACTCCAGGCCGACGACCTTGGTGGCGGGGCTCTTGAGGGTGATGGTCTTGCCCCGGCTGTCGGTGACGGTGACCGGGCCGGTGGACGCGGCGTCGGAGGGGGACGGTGCGGCGGCGGGCTCCTCGGTGGTGCCGCAGCCGGCGATCAGCAGCGCGCTCGCCGCGGCGGCGGCGAGCAGGGTCAGACGGGTACGCAACATCGTTTCTCTTCTGTGGGCAGGGATCGGTCAGGCGCAGACGCGGGTCGTGTGCCGGCCGACGGGGCGGGTGGAGAGCAGGTTGGTGACCGGGTCGACGGTCACCTCGACGCGGATGCCGTACGCCTCGGTGAGCGCCGCCTCGGTGAACACCTCGTGCGGCGTGCCGGCACCGCGTACCCGGCCTTCGTGCAGGAGCACGACGTGGTCGGCGATGGCGGCCGCCTGGTTGAGGTCGTGCAGCACCACACCGACGGCGACGCCGGCGGTGTCGGCGAGGTCGCGCATCAGGTCGAGGATCTCCACCTGGTAGCGCAGGTCCAGGAACGTGGTCGGCTCGTCCAGCAGCAGGATCGCGGTGTCCTGGGCCAGGCAGGTGGCCAGCCACACCCGTTGCAGCTCGCCGCCGGACAGTTCGTCGACCGGCCGGCCGGCCATGCCGTCGACACCTGTGACGGTCATGGCCCGCTCGATCGCGGCCGGGCCGTCGGGGTCGCCGGCGCGCCACCGCTGCCGGTACGGGTGCCGGCCGTAGCCGACCACGTCCCGCACCGTCACCCCGCTGGGGGTGGGGCGGCTCTGCGCCAGCAGCGTCACCCGGCGGGCGAAGTCCCGGGCGGACAGCGCCCGCGCCGGGGTGCCGTCGGCGAGCACGATCTCGCCGTGCTCCAGCGGGTGCAGGCGGGCCAGCCCGCGCAGCAGCGTCGACTTGCCGCTGCCGTTCGGGCCGACCAGCGCGGTCACGGCCGCGGGCCGCAGCGTGATGGCGGCGTCGTGCACCACCGTCTTGCCGTGGTAACCCAACCGCAGCTCACTGCCCCGCAGGCCGTCGGCCCGCACCGTTCCGCTCGTCACGCAGGTTAGGCTAACCTAATCCACGATCACCCTGTCAAGCCGCTCCCCGGCCAAACCTCCACCCGGTCGATCATGAGGTTGGCGGCGTTGTCGATCTTCGATCCGGCCGCCAACCTCATGATCGACTCAGGTGGGTGGGCCGTCAGAGGGAGACGGCGCGGCCGCCCAGGGTCACCGTGAGGCGGCCGTCGGCGGCGAAGGACCAGGCCAGAGCCCCGGAGTACGTGGCGCAGCGGGAGCCGTTGGAGCCGGACCAGAACTGGTTCGAGCCGTCCACGTTTCCGACCGTCTTGTCATTGGAGCCGCTGCCGGCGAAGCGGCAGGACGTGTTGCTCCGGAAGACCGAGGTGCCGGCGTCGAACGAGAAGTTGCGCTCGGCGTTGTCGATGCTCAGGTTGTTCGAGATCGTCATGGTGCCCGGGTTGCGGTTGTACGTGAACCCGTGCTTGCCGTTTCGGTACGCGATGGTGCGCCGGACGGTGTGGTTCACCGCGATGTCCTCGCCGCCGAGCTTGAAGCCGTTGCGGTCACCGTTGCCGTTCTGCGTGCCGTTGCTCAGTGTGCCGTTGCTGTACGCGAGGGAGTCCTCGATGGTCACCGGGCCGATCGCGCCGGTGTCGGACTTGGTGTAGAGGTCCCAGCCGTCGTCGATGTTGTGGTGCGACACCGCGTACCGGAAGACGTTTCCACTGCCGACTGTGAGCTTGGCCGCGAACCCGTCGGCGTCCTCGCCGTCGGAGTCGGCGTTGTCGTGCGACTCCACGCTGACCATGAGGTTGTTCGCGGGCCACTGGTCGCGCGGCGTGCTGGAGGCGATGCGGGACAGTTGCAGCCCGGTGTCGCGGTTGAAGCGGGTCACCGTCCGCTCGATGATGTTGTTGCTGCCGCCGACGAAGATGCCGTTGTCACCGGCCCGCTCCACCACGAGCCCGCGCACGTGCCAGTACGAGGCGTTGAGCGCCAGTCCCCGGTTGGCCGGGTCCTCGCTCATCGCCGAGAAGTTCAGGATCGGCGTCTCGCCCGGGTAGGCGTACAGGTTCTTACGGGCGCTCGACGTGCCGTTGTTGCCGGCGGCGACGGTGACCGTCTGGGACAGGTTGTACGTGCCGCCGCGCAGATAGATCGTGCCGCCCGCCCCGACGCGGGTGATCGCCGTGGCGATCGTGGTGGGGCTGGCCTGGGTGCCGGCCGCCCCGGCGGTGCCGTTCGGCGCGGCGTAGATCGCCCCACCGGCCGGCGGCGTGCTCGGCGGCGGCGTGCTCGGGGGCGGGCTGCTCGGCGGCGGCGTGCTGGGCGGCGGAGCACTGGTCGGCGTGCCGGTGGTCGGGGTGACCCCGCCGGTGCAGGTGACGCCGTTGACCGCGAAGGTGGACGGCACCGGGTTGCTGCTGTTGTTCCAGGTGCCGTTGAAGCCGAACGACGTGCTCGCGTTGGTGCCCAGGCTGCCGTTGTAGCTGACGTTGACGGCGCGCACCGACGCGCCGCTCGCGGTGATGTCGGCGCCCCAGGACTGGGCGACGGTCTGCCCGGCGCCGAAGGTCCAGGTGACGGCCCAGCCGTTGAGCGGGTCGCCGAGGTTCGTCAGGTTGACGTTCGCGGTGAAGCCGCCGCCCCACTGCGCGGTGACGGCGTAGTCGACGCGGCAGCCGGCGGCCGCCTGCGCGGCGGTCGCGCCGACGGCCAGTCCGGACGCGGCGAGCGCGGCGGTCGCCGCGGCGGACGTCCACAACACCGTACGGCGGTGTCGGTTGTTCATGGTGGTCTCCTGCGGGTGGTGGTGCCGTGCCCCCGCCGGCACCGATGCCCGGTCGGTGTCGGGGACGGGCCTTGATACCCGGACGTCAGTGCCACGAACGCTCACGCCTCCCGCGCAGTAAGCGCTTTCAGCGCAGCCTAACGACGGACGTCGATACGGTCAAACCTTCGCGCGCACTGAACGATCGCGCCGCGCCGTCCGTATCCACTGCCGACCGGAACATCGGCCGGAACCGCGATGCCGGAGCGGGCACGAGCACGATTCCTCCAGTCGTCACTTCGCACCGTGGAGACGGGGCGGCAGCCGCCGCGCCGGGCCTCCCGGTCAACCAGAGGAGAGGTGCATGGCCAGGGGTACGCGCAAGACCGCGGTCCTGAAGCTCGGCGGGGTGGGCGCCCTCGCGGCGCTGTTGTTCGCCGGTGGGCTGCAACTGGCGTCGGCGGGCGAGAACAACCGCCCGGCCGCCACCGCCGCAGCGCAGACCGTGAACTGCCCGACCGTACGCGACAAGCTGCCCGCCGTCCCGGCGGCGGCATCGGCCCAGGTGGAACGGGAACTGGCCAACCTGGACCAGGAGATCGCCCGGCAGAACGAGCGGCTGGCCCGGCAGGCGGTACGCCCCGAGGGCGGCCCGGCGTTCATCGACAACGCCATCCTCGGGCCGCTGCGCAGCAAGCGCGTCGCCGTGCTCGACCGCATCGAGATCGCGTTCAACCGGATCGGCGCGCAGCGGCCGAACCTGGACGCGCTGGCGGCCTGCACCCTCAACGCCCCGGGCGTGCCGAGCGCCGTCAACGGCGGCGCCGCACAGGGCGGCGGCGGCCAGAACGCGGGCGGTCAGAACGGCAACGGTCAGAACGGCAACGCCGGCGGGCAGAACGGCAACGCGGGCGGCCAGAACGGTAATGCCGGAGGCGCGGCGCGGACCGTGAACTGCCCCCGGGTCGCGCTGCCCGCCGTTCCGGCGGCGGCCGCCGGTCAGGTACAGGCCGAGCTGGCCACGCTGGACAAGCAGATCGCCGAGGCGAACGCCCGCCTCGCCCAGCTCGCGGTACGCCCCGAGGGCGGGCCGGCCTTCATCGACAACGCGATCCTCGGGCCGCTGCGCAGCAAGCGTGTCGCGGCGCTCGACCGCATCGAGATCGCGTTCAACCGGGTCGGCGCGCAGCGCCCGAACCTGGACGCGCTGGCCACCTGCGGCCTGAACTGAGCGCCCGGCCGCGGCCCGGCGGTGCGCATCCCGCCGGGCCGCGCCCCGGGGTCACAGCGGTCCGAAGACGTCGGCCGGGTCGGCGTCAAGTGCCAGCGTCTCCAGCACGGTGAGCAGCTGCCGTTCCTCGTACCGGAAGTGCGACTCCATGATCGCCGCCACGCCCTCCAGGTGCCGGGCCAGTTCCCCCGGCGGGGCGTCGCGGGCCACCGCCGCGCTCAGCCCGGCCAGCAGGTACCCGATCATCGAGTGGTCCTGCCGCAGCCGGTCCAGCGTGCCGCGCAGCTCCGGATGCCGCGCCGCGATCGCCGGGAAGAGACTGCGGTCCTCGCCCTCGTGGTGCGCGGTCAGCGCCGCGCAGAACCCGTGACAGAACAACAGCAGGTCACGCGCCGCCGGGCGGGCCGGCTCACCGTCGGCGAGCGCCCGCCGGGTCACCTCCAGCGCCTCGCGCAGCCGCCCGTGGACGGCGCGCATCTCCCGGCTCCAGGCCACCAGCCTGGCCTGTTCGCCCTCAGCCACGAGGCGAGGGCGAAGGGACGACGAGTGTCATCGTCGTGCTCCCTTCGGTCCGGCGCCTCCATGCCTGACACGGTCTGCCACCGGCACGCGACGCTGCGCGGAGCCTAACCGGCGGCACCGGTGCCATCAAGTGGTGCCAGCGCTACCCCGGCTCGGCAGCTGGCGGTATGGAGCGAGGGCCCGGTTCTGGCGAGGCTTGAGGACGTACCCGTTCATCTCCGTCGAGGAGTTCCCATGACCCGCCGTACCTTCCCGCTGGCCGTCGGCGCCACGGCCCTGCTGACCGTCACCGCGCTCGGTGTGCCCGCCGCGTCCGCCGCGACCACCGACACCCGGCGTCCCGCCGCCGACGCCGTCCAGACGCGACTGGACGGCCTGGTCGCCGAGCACGGCTTCCCCGGGGCGCTGGCCTCCGTCCGCCGCGAGGGCCGGGTGCGCGACTACACCGCCGGGGTCGGGGACCTGCGCACCGGCGCCGGGATCCCCCGTGACGCCCGGGTGCGCGTCGGCAGCAACACCAAGACGTTCACCGCAGTGGTCGTCCTCCAGCTCGTCGGCGAGGGCAAGATCGACCTGGATGCCACCGTCGAGCGCTACCTACCCGGCATGGTGCGCGCCAACGGCAACGACGGGCGGCGGATCACCGTACGCCAGTTGTTGCAGCAGACCAGCGGCCTGCCCGACTACGACGACGTGGTCTTCACCGAGGAGCAGGATCTGATCGACAGGCGCAGCGAGTACTTCGACCCGCGCCGGCTCGTGGACGAGGCGCTCACCCAGTCCCGCCGCTTCCCGCCGGGGACGAAGTGGGAGTACAGCAACACCAACTACGTCCTGGCCGGACTGATCGTCGAGCGGGTCACCAAGCGCCCGGTCGGTGAGGAGATCACCCGGCGGATCATCGAGCCGCTGCGGCTGCGCGACACGTACTGGCCGCAGACCGGCGAGCAGGACCTGCCCGGCCGGCTGCCGCGCGGATACGTGGCGGTGGGGCCCGGCGCGCCGTGGGTCGACGTGACCCGGATGGACCCGTCGCTGGGCTGGGCCGCCGGCCAGCTCGTCTCGACGCCGTCGGATCTGCGCGCGTTCTTCGAGGCGCTGCTGGCGGGCAAGCTGCTCAAGCCGGCCCAGCAGGCGGCCCTGACGCGTACCGTGCCGGCGGCCGACTTCGAGCCCAGCGGCGAATGGGCGTACGGCCTGGGCATCGCCCGGCACGAGCTGCCCTGCGGCGGCCACGCCTGGGGGCACGGCGGCGACATCCAGGGCTTCGAGACGCGCAACCTGTCCACCACGGACGGGCGCAGCGCGGTGGTCGCGGTGACCGCGCTGCCGACCGGCCTGGAGATGCTGGAGGCGGTCACCAGCACCGTCGACGCGGCCCTGTGCGGCACCGACTGATCCAGGTCACACCGCACGCGCGCCGTCTCTCCGCGAGGCGGCGCGCGTGCGTACGCCTATCGCCGGCCGTCGAGATAGCGCAGCACGGCGGTGACCCGGCGGTCCGCGCGGTCGTCCGGCGGCAGGCTGAGCTTCGCGAAGATGTTGCGGATGTGCTTGTGCACCGCGCCGTCGGTGACGAACAGCCGTTCCGCGATCGCGCCGTTGCCCAGCCCCTCGGCCATCAGCGCCAGCACCTCGTGCTCCCGCGGCGACAGCTCGGCCAGCGCGGTGTCCGGCCGCCGGTTGCGGGCGAGCAGCTGCCCGACCACCTCGGGGTCGATCACGCTGCCGCCGCTCGCGACGCGGTGCAGCGCGGCGAGGAACTCCTCGACCCGGCCCACCCGCTCCTTGAGCAGGTAGCCGAGCCCGGAGGCGCCGACCGAGAACAGCTCGGTGGCGAAGGCCTGCTCGACGTACGCGGACAGGACCAGCACCGCGAGGCCCGGCAGGCGGCGGCGGGCCTCGACCGCGGCGACGATCCCCTCGTCGGTGTGGGTGGGCGGCATCCGCACGTCGACGATCGCCACGTCCGGGCGGTGCTCGTCCACGGCGGTCAGGAACTCCTCCGGTGTGCCGGCGGTGGCGACCACGTCCAGGTCCTCGGCGCGCAGCAGCAGCGCCAGCCCCTCGCGCAGCAGCGCGTCGTCCTCGGCGATCACGATCCGCATGGCAGCTCCACGTGCATCCTCGTCGGTCCTCCCGCAGGACTCGTCAGCGTCATCCGCCCGTCGTACGCCTCGACCCGGCGGCGGATGCCGGTCAGCCCGGAGCCGCGCGCCTCGTCGGCGTCGCCGCGCCCGTCGTCGGTGACCGTCACGAGCAGCCGGTCCCCCTCCCGGCGCACGGCGACCTCCACGGCGCCCGCGCCACTGTGCCGGACCACGTTCGTCAGCGCCTCGGCCACCACGAAGTACGCGGTGGCCTCGACCGACGCCGCGCAGCGCGCGTCGACGTCCACCGACAGGCGGCACGGCACCGCGCACTCCGCGGCGAGCCCGGCGAGCGCCCCGGCCAGCCCCCGGTCGCCGAGCACCGGCGGCAGGATGCCCCGCACCACCGTACGCAGCTCGCCGAGCGCCTGCTCGGCCGCGTTCTGCGCGCGTTCCAGGATCTCGTCGGCGCGGTCCGGGTCACGGCGTACCGCCCGCCGGGCGGCACCGAGCAGCACGTTCACCGCGACGAGCCGGTTCTGGGTGCCGTCGTGCAGCGAGCGTTCGATCCGCCGCAGCTCCACCGCGTGGGCGTCGAGCGCGGCGGCCCGGGTGGCGGTGAGCTCGGCGACCCGCAGCGACAGGTCGAACCCGGGCGGCGGGGGCAGCAGCCGGCGGCCCGGCCGGGCCTGGATCCGGGCCAGCGCCGGCCCGGTCGCGACCGCGAGCACCAGCCAGCCGATGCCGAGCACGCCGACCACCAGCGCGTCGCCGAGCCCGTCGACGCGCCACCAGCCGATCCCGGGCGCGCCGGCCTCCGGCGGCACCAGCCGGTACCACAGCGGGAAGGTCATGTCCTGCACGGCGTAGATCGGCAGCGCGAGCGCGATCAGCCCGGCGACGAAGCCGAGCGTGGCGTGGGCGCCGACCCAGCGCAGCTCCCGCCGGACGACCGGGTCGCGCAGCGCCGGCCGCAGCCCGTCCGGCACCGGGCCGGGCGCCGGGATCGGCGACCCCCACCGGGACAGCCGGGCGCGCTCCCGGTCGGCCACCGACCGCACCGCCCGCAGCATCCCGGGTACGAGCAGCAGCCCGACCCCGCCGGCGCAGGCGGCCGCCACGACGATCACCCCGAACAGCGCGCCCAGTGCCAGCACGGACGTGCCCAGCCCGCCGACCAGGTGTTCCAGCGCGTCCACCGAGGCGCGGAACCGCCCGCGCACGTATTCCATCCCGGCCCACCCCCGGCCGACACGATAGGTCACCGCGGTCCCCGCGCGGCAGGGCCGGGCACGGAAAGTACAGCCTGCTGTACCTCGGTCGTCGTGCTGGCGGGATCGTTCCGGGCGGGCCGCGCGCCTAGCGTTGGTGGCAGACGAGATCGCCCGAGGAGGCAGCCGTGAACGAGCTGGACCGTACCGCCGAGAACACCGCCGCGACGACGCCCGTCACCCGGATGCGCCCGCTGCTGTGGCTGGTGCTCATCGTCAGCGTGGCGGCGAACGTGACGCTGTCGAGCCTGCTGGACAACCCGTGGGCCGGCTCGGCCTTCGGCGCGCTGGCGCTGGCGTCCGGCGTGGCCCTGGCCATGAACCACTACCGCAACCGCTGATCCTCACCCGGCCGCGACGCCGGGAGGAGGGTGACAGCGCAGGGCGGGCCGCGTCGCGGCCCGCCCTGCGGCGTTACCGGCGCCGAACGGCGAGCGCTAACGAATTCATTGACATCAAGCTATGTGAACGCCAGGCTAAGGGACGTTGTTAGCGTTAACGCGGCCGTCATCTCCACCACAGAGAAAGGCCACCGTCGTGCCCCTGACCCGACGTGCGTTCACGGTCGGCGCCCTGTCCGCCGCTGCCACCGCCACCGGCGCGCTCAGCCTGCCGCGCGGCGCGCTCGCGGCCGCGAACACCGCCTACGCGATGGCCTACTTCACCGAGACGCCGAACGGCCTCGGCGCCGACTACGGCCTGCACCTGGCCGTCAGCCGGGACGGGCTGAACTGGACGCCGCTGAACCAGAACAACCCGGTGGTCACCCCGACCGCCGGTCAGCTCGGTCTGCGCGACCCGTTCGTGCTGCGCCGCACCGACGGCACGTTCGTGGTGCTGGCCACCGACCTCAAGGGCACCAACTGGGGGCTGACCAGCCAGTACCTGCACGTGTGGGACTCGGCCGACCTGACCGCGTTCACCGGCTACCGGCGCATCCGGATGCACACGCTCGACACCCACACGTGGGCGCCGACCGCGTTCTGGGACGCCGCCCGGGGCCAGTACGCCATCGTCTACTCCGCGAACAACGGCCGGGACGTGTTCCTGGTCAACTACACAAACGACTTCCGCACCGTCAGCGCCCCGCAGGTCTACTTCAGCCCGAATTTCGGGGTGCTCGACGGCGACGTGGTGGTCGACGGCGCCACCACGTACCTCTACTACAAGAACCTCAACGACGGATACCTCTACGGCGCCCGCTCCACCACCGCCGCGCCGAACAGCTTCACCACGTACACCAGCGGGCTGCGGCAGGGCAACGCGATCGAGGCGCCGCTGCTGCTGCGTACGAACGAGGGTGGCTGGCGGCTGTGGGGCGACTCGTTCAGCCCGGTCAACAACGACTACTACGCCTGGTCCACGACGACCATCTCCGGCAACTCGTGGACGCCGCTGAACCAGCGCGACTACACCCCGCCGCTGAACTCCAAGCACGGCTCGATGATCGGCATCACCGATGCCGAGTACGCCGGGCTGGTCAACCGCTGGGGCATGCCCAACTGGGTGCGGCTCAAGTCGTCGAACCTGCCCGACCGCTACGTCCGGCACGCCGACCGGGTCGCCCGCGTCGACGCGTACCCGTTCGACCCGTACCAGGACCAGATGTGGCGCATGGTCCCCGGCCTGGCCGACTCCGCCGGCGTCTCGTTCGAGTCGGTCAACTATCCCGGCAACTACCTGCGGCACTACGACTACGCGGTCCGGCTGGACCCGAACGACGGCACCGCCACGTTCCGCGCCGACGCCACCTTCCACCGCACCGCCGGGCTGGCCGACGCCGCCTGGTCGTCGTTCCGCTCGCACAACTTCCCCACCCGCTACCTGCGGCACTACGACTACCGGCTGCGCATCGACCCGCTCGGCGCCGGCTCCCCCGCGATCGACCGGCAGGACGCCACCTTCCGGGTCACCGCGTAACCGTCCCACCACCACCGTCCCCGCCACGGAGGCAGTCCATGCCCGCTCCCCTGGTGAACCGCCGCTTCCTGCTCCGCGCCACCGGCGCCACCGCCGTCGCGGCCACCGCCGGCGCCGCCGCCGGGTCCGTCCTCTCCGGGGGTACGGCGCGCGCCGCGCTGCCGCCGGCCCGCCCCGACATCGGCGTGTCCGCGTACGCGTTCGACCCCGGCCAGGTAAGGCTGACCGCCGGCCGCTGGCAGGACAACCAGAACCGTACTGTCGCCTACCTGCGCTTCGTCGACGTGAACCGGCTGCTCTACAACTTCCGGGCCAACCACCGTCTCTCCACCGGCGGCGCCGCCGCCAACGGCGGGTGGGACGCGCCGAACTTCCCGTTCCGCACCCACATGCAGGGGCACTTCCTGACCGCCTGGGCGCAGGCGTGGGCGGTGCTCGGCGACACCACCTGCCGGGACAAGGCGCTCACCATGGTCGCCGAGCTGGCCCGCTGCCAGGCAAACAACGGCGCGGCCGGCTTCGGCGCCGGCTACCTGTCCGGCTTCCCGGAGTCCGACTTCACCGCGCTGGAGGCCCGGACGCTCAGCAACGGCAACGTCCCCTACTACTGCATCCACAAGACGCTGGCCGGGCTGCTCGACGTGTGGCGGCTGATCGGCAGCACCCAGGCCCGGGACGTGCTGCTGGCGCTGGCCGGGTGGGTCGACCAGCGCACCGGCCGGCTCACCTCGGCGCAGACGCAGGCCATGCTCGGCACCGAGTTCGGCGGCATGAACGCGGTGCTCACCGACCTCTACCAGCAGACCGGCGACGGGCGGTGGCTCACCGTCGCGCAGCGGTTCGACCACGCCGCCGTGTTCAATCCACTCGCCGCCAACTCCGACCAGCTCAACGGCTTGCACGCGAACACGCAGGTGCCCAAGTGGATCGGCGCGGCCCGGGAGTACAAGGCCACCGGCGTCACCCGCTACCGGGACATCGCCGCGAACGCGTGGGCCATCACGGTCGGCGCCCACACGTACGCCATCGGCGGCAACAGCCAGGCCGAGCACTTCCGCGCACCGAACGCGATCGCCGGCTACCTGCGCAACGACACCTGCGAGGCGTGCAACACGTACAACATGCTCAAGCTGACCCGGGAGCTGTGGCAGCTCGACCCGGAGCGGGTCGCGTACGCCGACTTCTACGAGCGCGCGCTGCTCAACCACATGATCGGCCAGCAGAACCCGGCCGACGCGCACGGCCACGTCACCTACTTCACCCCGCTCAACCCGGGCGGGCGGCGCGGCGTCGGCCCGGCGTGGGGCGGTGGAACGTGGAGCACCGACTACAACTCCTTCTGGTGCTGCCAGGGCACCGGGCTGGAGACCAACACGACGCTGGCGGACGCGATCTACTTCCACAACGGCACCACGCTGACCGTCAACCTGTTCGTCCCGTCGGTGCTCACCTGGAGCCAGCGCGGCATCACCGTCACGCAGGCCACCTCGTACCCGGTCGGCGACACCACGACGCTCACCGTCACCGGCTCGGTGGCCGGTTCGTGGACGATGCGGATCCGGATCCCGGCGTGGACCAGCGGCGCGAGCGTCAGCGTCAACGGCGTCGCGGCGGGCATCGCCACCACGCCCGGCACCTACGCCGTCCTGACCCGCGCCTGGACCTCCGGCGACACGGTCACGGTCCGGCTGCCCATGCGGGTGGCCACCGTCGCCGCCAACGACGACGCGGCGGTCCAGGCCGTCACGTACGGGCCGGTGGTGCTCTCCGGCAACTACGGCAACACCGCGTTGAGTGCCCTGCCGACGCTGGACCCCGCCTCGGTCACCCGCACCGGCACGGGCAGTCTCGCGTTCACCGCCCGGGCCGACGGCGCCACCGTCAACCTCGGCCCGTTCTACGACGCCCACGGGCACAACTACACGGTCTACTGGCGGGTCGGCGCGGGCGGTGGCGGCGGTGAGGCGAGCTTCCGGCTGGCGAACGCGGCGAGCGGGCTGGTGCTCGGCATCCAGAACATGTCCACCGCCGACGGCGGGCTCGCCCTGCAGTGGGGTGACACCGGCACCGCCGACCACGACTGGCAGCTCGTGGTCGACGGGTCGGCGCTGCGGCTGCGCAACGTCAACAGCGGCAAGGTGCTGGGCGTGGAGAACATGTCCACGGCCGACGGCGCCCGGATCCTCCAGTGGGCGGACAACGGCACCGCCGACCATCTGTGGACGGTGGTCGACGTCGGCGACGGCAGCCACAAGCTGCGCAACGTACACACCGGCAAGCTGCTCGGCATCTCCGGCGGCTCGACCGCGCAGGGCGCCTTCGCCGTGCAGGACCCGGACAACGGCAGCCCGGACAACCAGTGGCGGTTCCTGCCCAACGGGGCGCGGCGCATCCAGAACCTCGGCAGCGGGCTGGTGCTCGGCGTGCAGGACATGTCGACCGCCGACGGCGGGCCGGTCATCCAGTGGGGCGACACCGGCACCGCCGACCACCTCTGGACCGCCCTGGTGGACACCGGCGGCTACCTGCGACTGCGCAACGGCAACAGCGGCAAGGTGCTGGGCGTCGAGGGCGGTTCGAGCGCGGCCGGCGCCCGGATCGTCCAGTGGGCCGACAACGGCACCGCCGACCACAGGTGGCGGCCGCGGTACGTCGGAGGAGGCTGGTTCCGGATCCAGTGCGCGAACGGGGGCCGGGTGCTCGGCCTGAGCGGCGGCTCCGGCGCCCAGGGCGCGCAGGCGGTCCTCGCCGACGACACCGGGGCCGCGCACCAGCGCTGGCGGTTCCTGTAGATCCCGTGGTGACGGTGGGAGCGGGCTGGCCGCTTCCACCGTCACCGGGTCGTTCGGGGCTCAGGGGGTCAGGGGATCAGGGCGTCCACGGCGGGCGTCCAGGTCGCCTCGTCCCGCACGTCGTCGGCGACGGTGATCCCCTGGGCGATCTTCAGCAGCTCGGCCTGGGGCAGCCGGCTGCCGAGGGTCTGGGAGCTGACCTGGACGACGACTGTGCCGTCAGCGCTCCAGATGTTGCAGAACCCGCCTCTGCGGGCCGGCCCCGGATAGCACCTCGCCGCACCGGGCTCCGGTGACTGGTTGGAGTTGCGGCTCGGCGTGACGAAGATGTGGAACCCGTCCCTGATCGTGCCTTCGCCCGAGTCGAACGGTGCGGTCAGGCCGGTGGTGGGCAGGGCCGGCCTGGTGTACGTCGCGCCGCCGTAGTCACCGCCACGGGCGGTGGCGATGCCACTCAGGCCGGGCATGGCGTGCGTGCCGACCTGCAACGGCACGTAGCCCTTCGGCACGTAGCCCACTGTGAACGGCAGCGGAGCCGGCGTCGGCCCGGCCGGCTTCAGGCCCGCGACCAGGCCGGTCAGGTCCCCGAAGCTCGGCGTCGCCGGGTCGTCGGAGATCGACGTCACGGCCGCCCAGGCGTTGTGGGCGTACTGCCAGGCGAACAGCTTGTTGCCCGGCTCCAGCGGCTGACTCGGGTCGAGGGCGTACGGCAGCGTCGCCCGCACCGCCTTGCGCCCGGCCACCGTGATGTTCCGCCCGTGCTTGATCGCCGCCGGATCGAAGGCGCCGGGCCGATAGACGGTCAGGTAGGCCCAGAGCGACGGCTTCGCCCCGGCGGCCGCCCTCTCGTGCTGCTCCCACGACTCCGCCTCTTCCGCGCTGACGGGCTTGTCGTTCGAGGTGTGCCGGTCGGAGTAGACGGGGGCGATCTGGTACGCGGTCGACACGACTATCGGATCCTGCACGTGCAGCGTGCCCGCGTCGTACCCGGTGAAGGTGAAGGTGAACGGCGAGGCGTCAGGCCAGGGGCTGGCGCCCGGACGCGGCGCCCCGGACACCGCCGAGGTCTCCCCGGCGTCGCGCCTCGCCCCCAGGATCGGCACGGTGATCGCGCCGGCGACCGCCACCGCGACGAGGGCCGCCGCGCCGGCTGTCGCGAACCGGGTCCGGCGGCGCCGTTCGGCGTGCCGTCCGGCCGCGACGATGTCGTCGACGGTACGGCCCATCGGCGGCTCGTCGGCGGTCACGGTGTCCACCAGCTCACGCAACTGCATTCGTCCACTCCCCTATCGGCTTGCCGGTGAGATCGAGGTGTTCGCCGCCCAGTGACTCGCGCAGCTTCGCCAGCCCTCGGGAGACCTGGCTCTTGGCCGTGCCGACAGTGCAGTCGAGCACGGCGGCGGTGTCCTCCAGGCTCAGATCCAGGTAGTGCCGCAGCACCACGGCGGCCCGCTGCCGCGCCGGCACGGCTTCGAGCGCGACCTGCAGGCGCATCCGCTCGTCGGTCGTCGCCGCCGTGTCCCGCACCGTGACGTCCGGCACGGCGTCGCCGGCCGACCGCTCGCGCCGCCAGGGCCGGCGCGTCTCGTCGACCGCGGCCCGGTAGACCATGGTCTTGACGTAGAGATCGGGCCGCTCCAGCTTCGGCCAGCGCGGATAGAGCTTGACCAGCGCGTTGGCCACGGCGTCCTCCGCGGCGTGCCAGTCGCCGCAGGTCATGTACGCCAGCTTGCGCAGCGACGCCATCTGCGACGTCACGAACTCGCGGAACGCCTGCTCGTCTTCGGCTCTCAACTGACTGCCTCCTCATGACGGAGGTAGAACGCACAGACCCACCCGAGACGTTGCACGCGCGGCCCACCCGATTGCGCCGCGCCCGCGCCGGTCCCGGTCAGTACCGTCCCGGCGGCGGCGCTGACCACGAGCGGATCATGGTCGCCAGCAGCGCCGGATGGTCTGTCGTCCCGCGCATGTCCACCGCGCGCCGGCAGCAGATCGTCACGCCGGTGGACGCCAGGATCTGCTGCCGGGCACCGTCGTCGATGCGTCGGTATCCGACCGGCACGCACGAGCGCACGTCCGGCACGCCACCGGCGCGCAGGTTGAGGTCGCCGCCGAGGACGGTCGGCGCGTTCCCGTCGCCCCGGGTCTGCGGCACCACCGCGCCGAGCAACTGACCGCACTGGGCCAGCGCCACCTGGCCGCTGGTGTTCGCCAGGTGCGTGGTGCAGGCGTGCAGCCCGTCGGCCCGGACACAGAGCCAGACCCGCTCCTCCGGGTCGGCGAGGTCCTGCGCCGGATAGGTTCCCCGGTGCACCGACGACCGCGCGTCCCGGCCGTCGAGGCGGGTCAGCAGACCGATCCCGTACGGCTCGCCGTTGTCGCACCGGGTGGGCCCCCGGGAGGGGCGGTCACCGGCGGCCTGGAACGCGGACACCACGGTGCCGCCGGTACGGGCGGCCCGCAGCGTACGCCCCAGCGTCACCACGTCGTCGCGGCAGATCTCGTTGAGCGTGACCACGTCGGGCGCCTCGGCGGCGATCACGTCGGCGGCCTGACGGACGGCCCGGCCGGTGTAGCAGCCGGCCCGCCCGCTGTTGCACAGGTTCATCTGGAGCACCCGCAGCGTTCCCGGACCGGTGGTGCCGGCGCTCGACGACCCGGCGGGCAGCCCGGCCACGACGAGCAGGCACACCACGGCCAGCACCCGGCGGACACGCCGGGTCGGACGGGTGGCCGGCTGCGCTGACAGCGGGGCTCCAACGGGTACGGGCGGCGGCGGGCGCCGGTGATCCTATCGCCGTGACGTGCCAGTCGCCGCCCGGCCGGCCTACCTCGGCACGGCCCGGAACCACGCCTCCCGGTCGTCCGGGTCGGGCCCGCGCCGGTGCAGCGTCGGCGGCTCTTCACCGGTGACCGGCGCGTAGTGGTCGAAGGTGGTGGTCAGGACCGCCTCGCCGCCGGTGAGATCGGGCAGGGCGGCGACCACCCGCGGCACCCGGGCGGACGGCAGGGTGCCGCTCACCTCCAGGTAGCCGCCCGCGACGGCGGTGTCGTGGACGACCGCGCCGAGCCGGCCGAGCAGCGCCAGCACCGTCTCCACCGCGTGCCGGGGCAGGTTGACGTCGAACCGTTCGATCGGCTGGCACACCCGCGTCCCGGCCTGCCGCAGCGCGGCGGCGACCACGACCGGGGCGAGGTTGCGGAAGTCCGCCGCCACCGTCGAGATGGACTTGTCGAACTTCTGGTGCGGGCGGCTCTGCCGGGGCCAGTACCGCGACGCCGTCATGGTGACGGTGCAGTCGGTGACCGGCCAGCCGTGCCGGCCCTGCCGTAGCGCCGCCCGTACGCCCTCCTCGGTGGCGGCGACGAACGCCGGGGGCAGCCGGCCCGGTTCGATCCCGGGCCGGAACCCGATGCCGTGCCCGGCCGGTGCGGCCTCGATGCGCAACCCCAGCCCGGCCAGGTACGGGTTGCCGCGTTCCCGTACCCGCTCCTCGGCGGTGCCGGTGCCGGCGACCCGTTCGACGCAGGCGGTGAGCGTGCCGGAGAACCGCACCCGGACGCCGTACCGCTCCTCCATCAGGGCCGCGAGAACCTCCTTCTGGACCTCGCCGTGCAGACGGATCACCGCCTCCGCCTGCTGCTCGTCGAGGCGCAGGTCCACCAGCGGGTCCTCGTCGGCCAACTCGGCCAGGCCGGCGAACATCGCGAGGCGCTGCCCCGGGTCGACCGGTTCGACGACCGCCTGGCGGGTCGGCGGCGGGAACCGGTAGCCGTGCCGCCGGGGCGGGTCGCCGATGTGCTGGCCGATCCGGGCCGACACCCCGCGTACCGCCGCGATCTGCCCGGCGGAGACCGTCCGGCGCACCAGCACGCCCGCGGGTTCGATGACGGCGATCTCGGTCACCGGCTGCGGACGACCGCCGTCGAGCCGCACCCGGTCCCGCACACGCAGATGCCCGGACCACAGTCGCAACCAGACGCGCCGGCCGTGCCCGTCCCGGTCGACGGCGAAGACGGTGCCCGCAGGCGGACCGTCCCGTGCCTCGCCGTACGGCAGCAGGCCGGCCAGGACGTCGCACAACGCGCGTACCCCGGCGCCGGTGATCGCCGAGCCGCACACCGCCGGGACCAGGTCGGCGCGGCGCACCGCGCGCCGGATCGCCCGCCTGACGTCGCGGACGCGGACCGGCCGGTCGGTCAGCCAGCGCGCCGCCACCGCGTCGTCGACCTCCGCCACCTCCGCCACCACCGGTTCGGCGTCGAGGCCGACCGCCCGTACCCGGGCCTCGCGTGTGCCCTGGCCGGTGACGGTGGTGAGCGGGACCGGCCGCGCGCCGAGCCGCTGCCGCACCTGGGCCGTCGCCCGGTCCACGTCGGCGCCGCCGCGGTCGACCTTGTTGAAGAAGAACACGGTCGGTACGCCGATACGGCGCAACGCCCGCCAGATCGCGACCGTCTGCGGCTGGACGCCCTCCACGCTCGACACCACGAGCACGGCGGCGTCGAGTACGGTCAGCGACCGCTCGACCTCCGCGATGAAGTCGGGGTGGCCGGGCGTGTCCAGCAGGTTGACGCGCAGATCACCGACGGCGATCGACGTGACAGCCGCCCGGATGGTGATGCCACGGCGGCGTTCCAGCTCCATCGAGTCGGTCCGCGTCGTGCCGGCGTCGACGCTGCCCGGCTCGGCCACGGCGCCCGCCTCGTGGAGCAGGCGTTCGGTCAGGCTGGTCTTTCCGGCGTCAACATGGGCGACGATCCCGAGGTTCAACAGGGCCAAGGCGGAGCTCCACGGTAGGACGGTCAGGGGTCCGAAGCGTGGAAGCTGCTCGCATTGTCTCTCCTGGTCCTTGTCGTGGTGGCGGCGCTCGCCGCCGGTGTGCAGTCCTACCTTGCCCGCCCGTCGCGATCGTCACCACCGAATTCGGTCCGGCTCAGCGCACGGACGCGGCCGTACTCGGCCAGGGCGTGGAAGGCGGCCTTGGGCGTCCACGAGCCGTCCGGCAGCACGCGCACGATCCCCCGTGACGCCAGGTCGTAGTCGTGCTCGGGGTCGCGGGTGGTCGGCAGGTGCCGGTTCGCGAACGTGTACACGAACGCCGCTTCCACCCCGCCGGCCTCGTAGTCGCGCAGCAGATCGACGATGTAGCGCGCCTGGCCCTCCTCGTCGCGCTCCAGCTTCGCGGTGAGCTTCGCCGCACGGCCGCGCTCGTCGTAGACCACCGGCTCGGTCGCGCCCGCGACCTCGGCCGCGCCGCGGAACGTGCAGCAGCCGAACTCGGTCGCCGCGTACGGCTTGCCCTGTCCCACGGCAGCCGCCAGGGACTGCGGGAACGCCGCGGAGTTGGTCGCGTCGCGGTAGCCGGCGTCGCTGGCGATGATGTCGAACGCCGCCCAGTCGACGTCCTCCAGCGGAATCGAGGCGTATCCGACGGGGCCGCCGAAGCGCTCCCGCACCGCGGGTACCGCTTCGGCGAGGAAGTCGCGCACCGCGGCCCGGGCGGCCGGGACCGCCTCCCGCATGCGCATCGGGTCGGTGAAAAGCGCCATGCGCTCGGTCAGGTCACGGCCGGGCAGGAAACCGTCGGTGAACATGGAGATCTCGGAACCGGTGAGATAGACGACCGGTGCGCCGTCACTTCGCAGCCGCTCGGCCCGCTCGGCGCCGTCGAGCAGGAACGCCATGAGGCCGTCGCGGTCCAGGCCGTTGGTGAACGGGCAGTACCACACCTCGAGCCCTGCCTCGGCCGCCAGCCGCGCGGTCAGCTCCAGCCGGTCCTGCACGCCGCCGGTGACGCGGATCGCGTCGCACCGCAGCTCGTCGCGGATGACACGCAGGTCGCTCCGCACGATGCCGGGGTCGAACGGCTCGTGGGTGGTGGACCCGGCGCTCACGAAGCCGGTGTCGTAGTTCATGCCGAAGACGCGCATCGCTCACTCCCCGCCTGCATAGGGTACGCGTCGTACCCTATAAGGTACGACGCGTACCCTGCAAGCATGAGCAGGAGGCGACGGGGCGAGGAGCTGGAACAGGCGATCCTGCGGGCCGCGGCGGAGGAACTACGCGAGTCCGGCTACGCGGGGATGACGATGGACGGGGTCGCCGCGCGAGCCGGGACCAACAAGAACGCCATCTACCGCCGATGGCCGCACCGGGCGGCGCTGGGCATCGCGGCGTACCGCCACCTGTCCGACGACGCCATGCCGAACCCGGACACGGGCACGCTGCGAGGCGACGCGCTGGAGATGCTCCGGCTCGCAAACGAGACGTGGTCGTCGCCGCACGGGGCCGTCCTGCGCGGCCTGCTCGCCGCCGCGGCCGAGGATCCGGAGCTGCTCACGCTCATGCGAGAACGATCCGGCGCCGACACCATGGACCGCGCGTGGATCGGGATGCTGGAACGGGCCGCCGCCCGGGGCGAGGCGCCGGCGGCGGCAGTCCGTCACCGGGTGGCGACGGTACCGATGATGCTGCTGCGCGCCGAGTACGCGATGCGCGGCGTCCCGTCCGTCCCAGACGAGGTGCTGGTCGAGATCGTGGACGAGGTGTTCCTGCCCCTGGTACGTGGTCGCGGCTGACGCCACCGTTCAGCGGTGGGCCGCCCGGCGCCGGATCCGCCAGACCCGCAGCGCCACGACGACGCCGATCACGGCCAGCAGGGCCCACTCCCCGATGCCCAGTTCCCGCTCCAGATAGCGGTAGGAGGCGGCGCCCAGGTAGCCCAGCAACGCCACGGCCGTCGCCCACACCAGCCCGCCGGCCAGGTTCGCCCGGAGGAACACCGGCCACCGCATCCCACCGGTGCCGGCCACCAGGGGGACCACGGCGCGCAGCACCGCCACCCAGCGTCCGACGAGCACCGCCCACGCCCCGCGCCGGGCGACCAGGCGGCGGGCCCGCGCGATGTCGAGGCGCCGTCGCAGCACCCGTGGAGCGCGGGCGAGCACACCCGGGCCGTACCGGCGGCCGAGGGCGTACCCGGCCTGGTCACCGAGGCAGGCCCCGGCCGTCCCGGCGGCCACCACCGCCCACAGCGGCAGCGCGCCACCGTGGGCCACCAGCCCGCCGATCAGGATCGCTGTCTCACCCGGCACGACGAGCCCGAGCAGCGTCGAGGACTCCAGCGCCGGCAGGACGAACACCAGCGTCAGGACGAGGACCGGCGGCAGCCCGACGAGCGTCTGCAGAACCTTGTCCACCACCAGCTGATTGTCGCCCCCCACGGGTTCACCGGTGGCGAACAGCCGGCGGCGCCGGGCCGGATGTCGTCGACGAGCCGGACCGAGGGCCGGGGCTGGCCACCTCGTACCGGCCGGGACGGGAGGCTGCACGGGCCGGACCGGGAACCGCACCCCGGTGAGGTCCTCGGACATGACCCAGAGCCGCGGGTGGCCCTTCACCTCGTAGCGTCCGCCGGGGCCGTAGTACTGGCCGCCGAGCACGGCGGGGTCGGTGGCGGCGCGCAGGGTCGGCAGCGCGCCCATCGCCGGGGTCTGGGTGATCAGCGGGGTGAGCCAGGTGAGCGGGAGCCCGTCAGCACCAGGTCAGCGTCGAGTTGACTCGCGTGACGTTGCTGATCGTGTTGTTCGCGCCGCCGCACGGGTTCTGGGTGATGTTCGTGTTGGTGACCGTCAGGTTCTGGAAGCGGATACCGGAGGAGATCGGGAACTCGGTTCGCGACGCGATCCGCACCTCGCCGCCGCCGGTCACCGTGCCGGACACCCCGGCGATCGTGACGTTGTAGCAGTTCTCCACGAGGATCGAGTTGTTGCCGGTGTTGGAGATGGTCACCCGGTCGATGACCGCGCCGCCGGACTCCGACACGCAGAAGATCCCCCGGCCACCGCCGGACGCGATCACCGTGCCGACCCGGATGTTCGTCGGGTACGAGCTGCCGATCCGGCCGTTGCGGTTGGCCATCCGGAACGCCGCGTAGCCGGTGCCGGTGCCCGCGCCCTGCGCGTCGACGGTGCCCACAGTGGCGTTGATCGTGTCGTTGAGCAGCAGACCGGAGTAGCCGGTGTTGCGCGCGGTGACGGTGCCGATGGTCAGGCCGTCCACACCGTACGTCTCCACGCCGTGCGCGCCCGTTCCGGACACGTACACGGTGTCGATGCGCACGTTGCGCACCTTGACCGCCCGGTCGCCGCCGTGGTTGTCGATCCGGATCCCCAGGCCGCCGGACAGCCGCATGTCGATCTGTCCGAGCGTCAGGTTGTTCACGTTGCGCATGAAGATCCCGTACAGCGGCGCCCCGGTGAGGGTCAGGTTCTGCACCTCGACGTCGGTGGTCCCGCGCGAGTAGACGGGCGCGTAGTCGCCCGACCCCGAGCCGGTCACGTTTATCGTGCCGCAGACCGCGAGCGTCGTGTACGACGGCAGCGACAGCCGCGACCCCGCGCTCATCGATCCGGATCCGCGCACCACCACCCGCTGCTTCGCGGTCCGCCCGGCGGAGAGGGAGTTCACCGCGGCCTGCGCCGCCGCCAGCATGTCCGAGCCCGAGTACACGGTCGACGATCCGTTGCGGGCCGTCCAGGTGCCGCCGCTCAGCACGGCCTCGGCCTGGTAGGCACCGCTGCCACACCCGGTGGACGGCGGCGGCGTGGTCGGCGTGCCGCCGGTGCCCACCCGGACCATCTGCCACTGCTGGTTGGTGCCGTTGAGATCGGTGTACTGACTGACCCGGGCACCGTCGGCTGTCGACCTCTCCCAGACCTCCAGGGCCTTGCCGGAGTGCCTGTTGATCAGACGGACGTAGCCGCCGTCCGAGTCGAGGACCTGGAACTGCTGGTTCGTGCCGTTGAGGTCGGGCCACTGCCGGTACTCCGCGCCGTCGGCGACGTTCCACTCCCACAGGTCCACCACCTTGCCGCTGTGGCGGGCCCGCAGGCGGTAGTAGCCGCTGCCGGAGGAGACGAACTGGAACTGCTGCCACTCACCGTCGTTGCGGGACCACTGCTGGATGGCCGCGCCGTCGCTGGTCGAGGTGTCCCGGACGTCGAGCACCTTGCCGCTGTTGCGGTTCACCAGCACGTACCAGGCGCTGGTGTCGACGGTGGCCGCCTGCGCCGGCGGCGCGGCCACCACGGCGACGCCGATCACTGCGGCCAGTGCGGCCACCAGGGCCAGCACCAGGCCGGCGGGCCGGCCGCGGTGCGGTGCCGTCACTGCGGGGTTGAGCATCGTTCGACCTCCGAGAAAGGGGTACGCCGAGGGCGGCGTCAGCGGTTCCGGGGTGCCTACTCCAGGTGGAAGGTGGCCGCCGCCCGGTCGGCGCTCGTACCCACCGTCTCGAGCTGGAGCAGTCCGTCCCGGTGGCGGACGTACCGGCCGGGATAGTTCTGCGATTCCAGCGACAGCCCGTCGGCCGAGGCAAGGCCGGTGCGGCGCTGGAAGCTCGCGTCGCCGTCGAACAGGGCCGAGCCGTCGTCGCGTTCGACGTAGAGGGCGAAGGCCCGGTGCCGCAGGTAGTAGCCGGGGAAGTTCGTCGACTCCAGCGACACCGATCCGGCGCCGGCGAGGCCGGGGACGACACGGAACTGCGAGTCGGCGAGGTTGCTGACGTTCGGCTCGACCCGGGCCCGGTAGTCGTAGTGCCGGACGTAGCTCGTGGTCAGGTCGTGCGAGCGCAGCCGGACCGGGGTGGCTCCGTCCGGTACGGGGATGCCGAAGTTCGGGGTGCCGTCGGCGTTCCAGTACAGCTTCTGGATCCGGGTCCGCCGGTTCGGGTCGTTGAGCGGGTCACCGCTGATGTCCCGGTAGTCGCGGTCGTGGTAGACCAGGATGTCGCTCTGCCCGTCCTCGGAGACGGTGAAGGAGTTGTGGCCGGGGCCGTACTGGCCGGTGGCGGCGTTGCTGGCGAACACGGGGACCGGGCTCTTGCTCCAGGCGGCGGGGTCGAGCAGGTTCGCGCCGGCCGACGCGGTGAGCATGCCGAGGCAGTAGTTCGCGTCGGTGGCGCTGGCCGAGTACGTGAGGAAGACCCGGCCGTTGCGCTGGATCACCGTCGGTCCCTCGGCGACGCGGTAGCCGCGGGTCTCCCAGTCGTACGCCGGCACGACCAGCCGCGCGACCGGACCGGTGATCTGCCACGGTTCCGGGCCCATCCGGGCCAGGTAGACGTTGGAGTTGGTGGCGATGCCCGGTTCCTGCTGGGCCCAGGTCAGGTAGCGCACCCCGTTCACCACGAAGGTCGAGGCGTCGAGGCTGAACGTGTCCCACGGCGTGGTGATCCGGCCGCGTTCGGTCCACGAGCCGGTCAGCGGGTTCGCGCTCGCGTTCTCCAGCACGTACATCCGGATCCGCCACACGTCGTCGGTCCGCCCGGCGGCGAAGTAGACGTACCATCTGCCGTTGATGAAGTGGATCTCCGGGGCCCAGATGTGGGCGCCCATCTCGCCGCTGGTGTGCCGGCGCCAGATCGTCGTCTCGGTGGCGGTGGCGAGCCCTTGGAGGGTGGTGGCCCGCCGGAGCACGATCCGGTCGTACTGCGGCACCGTCGCGGTCATGTAGTAGTAGCCGTCGGTGTGCCGGACGATGTGCGGGTCGGCCCGCTGGTTCACCAGCGGGTTGGTGTAGCTCACCGCGGGCGCGGCCGACGCGGGGCCGGGCACGGCGAGGCCGGCTGAGGTGGTGAGCAGCGCGAGCGCCGCGGCCAGGATCGGGCGGAGTAGGTGCCGAGGCGACATGCGCGCCCTCCCAGGTAGCCGGAGATCAGTACACGTAGGGCCAGGCAGCGGCGTCGTAGCCGATGCGGTTGACGCCGAGCAGTGACGCGCCGTTGTCGGCGTAGTAGTGGTAGAAGAGGACGTCGCCGTCGGTGTCGGCGAGGACCGCCTGGTGGCCGGGGCCGTGCACGCTGCCGTGCGACGCCAGGATCTGCGTGCCGCCCCCGGCCAGCATGTCCCGGCCCGCGCGGTCCACGAACGGCCCGGTGGGGCTCGCCGAACGACCGACCATGATCCGGTACGTGCTGGCGGCGCCCTGGCAGCAGCGGTCGAACGAGACGTACAGGTAGTACCAGGCACCGCGCTTGACCAGGACGGGCGCTTCGATGCCGGGGCCGTAGTTCGCGAGCGCGTAGACGGCGGTGCCGAGCCGGCGTCCGCTGGCCGGGTCGATCGGGATCATCTTGATGCCGGACCAGAACGAGCCGAAGGTGAGCCACCAGCGGCCCTGGTCGTCGACGGTGAGGTTCGGGTCGATGGCGTTGACGTCGTCAGTGGTCCGCGACTCGACGACCAGCCCTTCGTGGGTCCAGCTCCCGGCGTTCCCGGTGGTGCTGGTGGCGAGGAAGATCGCCGAGCGGTTGGAGCCGAACGTCGACGCCGAGTAGTACAGGTAGTAGCGCCCGTTGCGGTACGACAGGTCCGGCGCCCACAGGTTGCGCGCTCCCCCGGTGTACGTGGTGGTCCACGGCGCGCCACCGGGGAAGGCGGCGCCGGCGTTGCGGAAGGCGATCCGGTCGGTGGACGTCTTCAGCGTGATGCCGTCACCGGTGTGCGCGACGACGTAGGTGCCGTCGGGCCGCTTGACCACAGTGGGGTCGTGGACGCCGATGTCCCCGGTCACCCGGCCGGGCTGCGGGTAGGCCGGTGCCGGGGTGGTCGGCGCGGGCGTGGTCGGCGTGCCACCGCCCAGCCGGATCAGTTGCCACTGCTGGTTTGCGCCGTCCAGATCGGCGTAACCGGCCAGCCGCCCACCGTCCGCGGTCGACCACTCCCAGACGTCGACGACCTTGCCCCACTGCCGGTTCACGAACCGCACGAACCCGCCCGCGGAGTCCCGCAACCGGAACTGCTGCGTGGCCGACGACCGGTCGGTGCTCTGCACGAGCTGGGTGCCGTCGCCACCGTCCGGCAACTCCAGCACCTTCCCGCTGTGCCGGGACCGCACCTTGTAGAACCCGCCGCCGACGTCCACGAACTGCCACTGCTGCACCGCGAGGTCGTTGCGCGTCCACTGGTTCACCGGCGCGTTCTCCGCCGTCGACCAGTCGTACAGGTCCATCGCCTTGCCGCTGTGCCGGTTCACGACCACGTACGACGCGGACGTGTCCACTGTCGCCGCCGACGCCGGTGGCATCCCGGCCACCACCCCCGCGGCGAGGAGCAGCGCCGCCGAGGCCAGGGCCGCCGCCGTACGCGTCCTCCGAGCGGTCCCTGTCACGGAAACCTCCTGCGCGTGGTCGCCTCCGGCTCCCGAGGTCACGATCAGGCACAAGGATCATGGCGGCGGTGTTACGTCCGGGTTACCAGCCATGTTTGCGATAACATCGACGGCTGTCAAGGTAAGCGCCGGCCGGGACGGCTCGGTCGCGCTGCCTCCGGCGCGGCTTCCGTGGTTATCGGGACCCGGTCGCGCCCGGGTCGTTGCCGTCCACGATCGATACGGGCGTGCCCAGCTCCACGGTCCGCGACACGGTGCAGAGACGGTCGTGGGACTGCCGCAGCGAGCGGGGCAGCGCCTCGCGGGCCCGGTCACCGTCCGCGCCGGCCGGGAACGTCACCGCGAAGGTGACGGTGAGGTTCTCCATCCGGTTCCCGGCCTCCGGGTCACGGATCTTGTCGCCGGTCACCGTGACCGCGAACCGGGTCGGTTCGGCACGACGGCTGGTCACGTGGTCGACGTCGACGGCGGTGCAGCCACCGAGCGCCGCGAGCAGCAGCTCCACGGGCGTGAAGGTCGCGTCCTCCCCCGTACCCATGGACAGCTCGCCGCCACGGGCGTTGCGCGCGACGTATCTGCCCACGCTGGTGCGCTCGATCTCCACCGACCGGAAGGTGTCCTCACTCATGCCACGAACCTACCGACCGGGCCGACGGCCGACCCACCGGACCGTCCTCGTGACGAGCGGCGGGGACCGCGGCGGACCGCCTCACCCACCGGTCGGCACGGCCGCCGGTCGACGTCAGGCGCTGCCCGCAGCGGGAGAAGACCCACCGCACTCGGGACCGGGTCGCGCAACACGTCTCGCACAGGGCATAGTGGCCGCGGCTCCATCGACCGGTGTTGCCAATATCGGCGAAGGTGGTGGGAAGTGACGACGCGCTCACGTGTCCGATGGACCCGGGCGGCGGCAGTTGTCACGCTGACCGCCGGGACGCTCGCGCTGCCGGCGGCACCCTCGACGGCCGCGCCGGCCGCACCGGAGACGGTGAGCATCCTGAGCGTGTCGGCGGAGAACGTGAAACCCCGCGAGGCGGTACGCGTGCGGTTCCGCGTGACGAACAACGGACGCCGGGCCGAGAAGGCCGTGGTGGTGGTCGGCGGCGGCCTGCGGTGCACCGCCGGATGCCGGGCGGAGCCGAACCTCGGGCCCGGCGAGAGCCGGACCTTCGACGCGACGCTCGTCGCCCCGGATGCCCGCGCGGGCGAGACCACCGGGCTCAACATCTCGGTCGGGGTGCGGCTGGCCGGGCAGAACAGCTACGCCTACAAGCTGGTCTACGTGCACGGCCCGGGTGCGTCGCCGTCCGGTGCGGCCGAGGCGACGGCCGGAGTCAGCGGCGTCTCCGGCCGGGTCCGCGACGCCGACGGAAAGGCGATCGACGGCGCGGACCTGACCATCCGGGACAGCGCGGGCCACGAGTACCGGACGACCAGCAACCGCAGCGGCCAGTTCTCGATCACGTCCGGCGCCGGCAAGACGATCGCCGAGGGACCCATCACGGTCCGAGCAAGCATGGACGGCTACCGCTCCGCCCGCACGACCGTACGCGGCAGCGCCGGTGACGTCGCCACCGTACGGCTGACCCTTTCCGCCGTGGCAACGCCGGCCACGACGCCGCCGTCGCCCACCGCGGAGGCGAGCCCTCTCGCGGCAGGGGACGACGACGGCACCCCCGCGGCCGCGCCGCCCACGCTCAAGGCCGTCAGCGACGAGGGCGGCAGTACGTCGATGTTCCTCCTGGGCGGCCTGCTGGTCGCCGCGGGCCTGGGCGCGCTCGCACTGGTGCTGGTGCGGCGGAGGAACGCACCGAGCGCGGTGGCGGAGGCCGCTCCCCCGGCGACCTGGCAGCCGGCCGGCGGCTTGGCCGACGCTCCGACCGCGATCCTGCACGTCGTGCCCGGCCGGTCGGGCAGGCCGGAGAACCCGCCGCACGATCCGGCGCTCACGTACCGGCTCCCACCTGCCACATCCGACGGTTCCTGATCCGCGACACCCTCCCGGTGGGGCTCGGCGGGCCCGTCACGGGAAGGCGTACGGTGAATCGGGCTCCCCGCCCTGGGCGTCCCTCGGCCTCGATGGTGCCGTGGTGGCTCGTGACGACCTCCTGGAGCAGGGCCAGCCCCAGGCCGAAGCGGCGGTCCCCGGCACCCGCGCCCCTGTGGAACCGGTCGAAGATCCGCCGGGCGTCCGCCTGGTCGAAGCCCTTCCCGGTGTCGGCGATCACGAACTCGGCGGCGTCGCCGACGGCCCGGAGCGTCACGTCGATCCGGCCTCCCGCGGGAGTGTGGGCCAGCGCGTTCGCGAGCAGTTCCCCGACGACCCGGCGCAGGGCCGACTCGACACCCGGCACCGGCAGTGGGTCGCCGGGAGTGTCCAGGGTGAGGGTGACCCGGCGTTCGGCGGCGCGGTCGCTCTCGGCGGCGACGGTCGTCCCGACCAGCGAGGTGAGATCGACCTGCGGATCCGGTTCCCGGTCCGCGGGCGCGGCGGCGAGCCGGGCCGAGAGCAGCAGGTCGTCGACGATCTCGCCGAGCCGGCGGGTGGTGCCGACCAGCCGTTCCAGGTCGTCCAGGTTCGTGGCGGTGCCGTCGTCGCGCGCCCGCCGCGCCATCAGCTGGGCCCGGGTGTGCACATGCGCGATCGGGGTTCGCAGTTCGTGGCTGGCGTCCGCGACGAAGCGGCGCTGCCGGGTCAGCGCCTCCGCGAGCGGTGCGACGGCCCGGCGACCGACGAGCACACCGGTGAGCATGGCGGCGAGCAGCCCGGCTGCCGCCGCGAGGCTGAACGCGAGCAGCAGATGCCGCCGGTCGGACAGCTGGAACCGGGCGTCGAACACGGCCTGGACCACGTCGTCGCCGCGAGCCTCGGTACGCACGTGATAGGTGGTGCCGTTACGCGAAACGGTGGTGGTCTCGGTGTGCCGGGTGGCCGCCACGGTGTCCAGCGCCCCGCGTAACGGGAAGCCCGGGGGCGGCGGGTTCGTGCCGGTGCGCACCGTGACGCCGTCGTACCGGAAGATCCAGCTGCACGCGGGCGGGCCGGCGATCGCGCCGTGTTCCGTGCCCCACTCCAGCTCGCGCTGGATCTGCGCCTCCTGGCTGCGGACCAGGACCGCGTACGAGATGCCGCCGCCCAGCAGCAGCAGGGCGCCGATGGTCAGGCCGACGAGCAGGCCGATGCGCAGCCGCGTCCGGCGGACGACCGCCTGCTCGGCCGCCTCCATCAGAGCGTCCCGAGGCGGTAGCCGAACCCGTGCACGGTGCGTACCACCGGCCGGCCGAGTTTGCGGCGGAGGTAGTAGACGTAGGTGTCCACCACCGAGGCCCCCGCCGCCTCCTCGAAGACCCTACGTCGCAGCGCGGCCCGGGGATGCACGGTGCTCGGCCGGGCCGCCAGCACCCGCAGCAGTTCGAACTCGCGGGTGGACAGCGCCACCCGGGTGCCGTCGGGCAGCACCGCGTCCCGCTGCCCCAGGTCGAGCTGCCCGGCGCCGATCGGCAGCACGTCCGTCGGTTCGGACGTGCGCCGGCACAGCGCCCGGACCCGGGCGCTCAGCTCGTCGAGGTCGAAGGGCTTGACCAGGTAGTCGTCGGCGCCCGCGTCCAGCCCGGCGATCCGGTCGTCGACGGTGCCGAGCGCGGTGAGCATCAGGGTCCGGGCCGGAACCGCCCGGGCGCGCAGCCGGGTGACCAAGTCGAGGCCGTCGAGCGCCGGCAGCATCCGGTCGATGACCATCACGTCGTACGACCGGGTGAGTCCGAGGTGCAGCCCGCGCTGGCCGTCGAAGGCCCGGTCGACGAGATAGCCCTCGTGGCCGAGCGTCTCGGTGAGCATCTCGGTCAGGTCCGTGTCGTCCTCGACCAGCAGCAGCCGGTTCGATCTTCCGCCCCGCATATGTTAACGATCTCATAGATAGCGACCGATGCACGCACTGGTATTTGCCTCTTCAACTATCTGAAACCGCGAGCGCTGGTGCGCGCACCGGATCGGGCCGGCGGGCCTCGCGGCGCTCGATCCAGCTCAGCGCCGGCGTGGTCATCAGCGTGGTGACCAACGCGACAAGCACCAGCACGGTGAACAGCGACGGGTTCACGATGCCCGCCTCCAGTCCCACGTTCAGCGCGATGAGCTGCATCAGACCGCGGGCGTTCATCAGCGCGCCGACCCGCAGCGCGACACCCTGCGGTTCGCCGCGGAGCCGGGCCGCCGCCCAGCAGGCGCCGAACTTGCCGACGATCGCCGCCGTCACGCAGGCCAGCGCGAACAACAGCACCGGCGGGGAGGCGAGCAGGCCGAACTCCGTCCGCAGGCCCGAGTACGTGAAGAACAACGGCAGGAAGAGCGTCGCCGCGACCGGGGTGAGCGTGTCCACCACCCGGTCGGTGTTGGCGGTGCGGGGCATCACCACGCCGACCGCGAACGCGCCGAAGACCGCGTACAGGCCGATCTCGTCGGTGTACCAGGCGACCAGGAAGAGCAGGGCGACGGTGCCGAGCAGGCGGGCCCGGTCGTTGAGGGCACGGTGGCCCATCAGCGTGGAGGCGACCGGCCGCCCGCCGAACCAGAGCACCAGCGCGAACAGGATCGCCCCGCCCGCGGTGACGATCGCGGGACCGGCCCGGCCGGAGGCGAAGGCCAGTACGGCGGCCAGCATGATCCAGGCGACCACGTCGTCGATCGCGCCACTGGCCAGGGAGAGGGTGCCGTGCCGGGTGCCGGCGTGCCCGTGCTCGGTGATGATCCGGGCCAGCATCGGGAACGCGGTGATGGCCAGGGCGACGCCGACGAACGCGGCCGAGACGCCGAGGGACGTCCCCTCGGCTTGGATCGGCACGGCACCGGCGGCCACCGGGACCAGCAGCACCCCCAGAAGGAGCGGCGCGGTGACCCCGGCCAGGGAGATCACGCCGGCGGTGCCGGCGAGCCCGGTGACCCGGTGGGCGCTGAACGCGTACCCGGCCTGGAACATGAACAGCACCAGGCCGACCTGACCCACGACGTAGAGGACCGGGAGCAGGGGGGCCGGGAACAGGGCGTCCTGCACGTCCGGCAGGAGGAGCCCCAGCAGCGACGGCCCGAGGAGTACGCCGGCGAGCATCTCGCTGACCACTGCCGGCTGACCCGCCTTGCCGAGCAGCCAGGCGACTCCTTTGCAGAAGATCAGGATCACCGTGACCGCGATGAAGAACCGTGGCGCGAGCTCAGTTGGTGTCATCGGACAGCCCTCTCGAAATAGTCGGTGCACAACCGCTGCCGGCGGGCGTCGACCACCATCCAGGTGCCGAACACCAGTTGCCGGACACTGCGGCCCACGTCGGCCCACCGGTCCCGCGACCGCATCGCGGCCAGCCGCAGCCGCCCCGGGCCGGTGCGCCCGGCCGGCGTCAGGTAGGCCGGACCCCGGCTGGGCATCGACCGGGTGTGCGAGGCCGAGGAGGTGAGCACGTACCGGCGCAGCACCTCGCGGATCGCGGCGCGCATCATCACCGGCGCGACCCCGCGCGCCGGGCAGGCCCGGTTCGCGGTGACCCCGTACGGGATGAAGTGCGCGTCGGCACGTTTGAGCGTGAGCCACCGGTCCGGGTCGAACCGGTCGTCGCCGGCCGACCCGCCCCGGTGGAACGCCAGGTAGTTGAAGAGCAGCACCGTTCCGGCGGGCAGGGACACCCCGTCGGGCAGCGTGATCGGCGCGGACGTGATCCGGTGCGCGACGCCGAAGAGCGGGTGCACCCGCAGCGTCTCGTCGATCACCCGGTCCAGCGCCTCGTCGTCGTCGAGTCCCCGCTGGACGCCGGGATGCGTGGCGAGAGCCAGCAGCACGTGCGCCGTCGCCTCGGACATCTGCACCACTGCGGTGTTGAAGAAGGCGCCCTGGAGGTACCAGGCCGTCTCCTGCGTGGTGAACGGCGGCGGCAGCGTCACCGGGCAGGTCCCCGCCTCGATCCGGTCGCGCAGATACCGGGTCAGCCGGTCGCGCCGCCGCATGTGCCGCAGGCCGGTGCACTTGAGCCCGTTGACCACGTCCTCGGCGTTGGTGACGATCAACGCCCGCGCGTCCGGCGGGCACGCCTCGCCGAAGACGAGTTCGTAGTAGACCTCGGCCCAGACCGGCATCATCAGGTCGCGCAGCCGGACGTGGCTGGTCCGGCCGGCCGGCAGCCGGTCGAGCGCACGCCGGGTGGCGGCGGTCGCGAGGTCGTCGCAGCGCTGACGGCGTACGGCGAGCACGCGCCGGGTGGTGGCGGCCACCGTCCGGTAGCGGTCGCCCGGCTCCAGATGCTCCTGGTGCATGTGCGGCCCGGGCGCCAGCCAGTACCAGAACAGGTCGGACAGTCCGGCACCCCGGCTGCGGCCGTCCGCCGCCGGATCGGCGTACACGCGCTCGAAGTGCTCCATGCCGACTGTCGGACCCGGCACCGGGACGCCCTCGGCGCCGTTGACGGTGACGAACACCCACTCGCGCAGACGGACCACCGTCCGGGGCAGCCAGTACGGCACGGTCCACGCGATCCCCGCCAGGACCATCAGGACGATCAGGGCGCTCATCCGGCTGCCACCGTGGCGACCAGGTCAACGCGCAGGTCCGCCGGCCCGGTCGCGCCGGCCAGCGCCAGCGCCCGGTCGAGGTCGGCGTGCAGCAGGTCGAGCACGTGACGTACCCCGGCGGCGCCGCCGGCCGCGAGCCCCCAGACCACCGGACGGCCGACGAGCACCGCGCTCGCGCCCAGCGCCAGCGCCACCAGCACGTCGGACCCCCGGCGGACCCCGCCGTCGAGCAGCACCGGCAGCCGCCCCGCGACGGCCTCGACGACGGCGGGCAACGCGTCGAGGGTGGCGAGTGCGCCGTCGAGCTGCCGGCCGCCGTGGTTGGAGACGAGCAGACCGTCGACGCCGTACGAGACGGCCAGCGCCGCGTCCGCCGGATGCAGCACCCCCTTGAGCAGGATCGGCATCGTGGTGACCTCGCGCAGCCAGGCGATCCGCGCCCAGTCCAGCCCGGCGTCCATGCCGATGTCGCGCACCCGGCCGGTCGCGTCGCGCATGTTCTCGCAGACCAGCCCGGCCGGCAGGTCGACGAAGCCGTGCCGCAGGTCGCGTTCCCGCCGGCCGAACACGGGCGAGTCGACCGTGACGACCAGAGCGGTGCAGCCGGCCTTCTCCGCCCGCCGTACCACTGACGCGGTGAAGTCGAGGTCCGTCTGCGGATAGAGCTGGAACCAGAGCGGCCCCCCGGCCGCGGCGATCTCCTCGACCGGCCGGGTGGCCGCCATGCTGACCACCATGACCGTGCCCGCCTCGGCGGCGGCGCGTGCCGTGGCCACCTCGCCCTCGGGGTGGGCCAGCCGGTGGAACGCGGTCGGCGCGATCAGCACCGGCATCGAGATCCGGCTGCCGAGCAGCGAGATCCGCAGGTCGCGCCGGCTCGCGCCGCGCAGGACGCGGGGCACCACGTAGCGCCGGGCGAACGCCGCCTCGTTGGCGCGGACCGTACGCTCCTCGCCGGCCCCACCGGAGAAGAAGTCCCAGTGCACCGGGTCCAGGCGGGCCCGGGCGTCGGCGGCCAGGTCGGCCAGGTTCAGCGCCGGACCGTCCAGCGCGGAACCGGGCGGCGCCGCGCCCTCGAACGGACGCATCTCAACGCTCGGCACTGCTCAGGCAGCGGCCGAGGAACGCGACGAGCGGCGCGACGTGCGTCTGCGGCCGGTCCCACCGGTTCTCCAGGTTCTCCGCCAGGTGATGGGTGGCGACGACCCGGCCCGCGTGGTGGTGACGGACCACCGGGTGCAGGTACGCGGCGTCGTGAGCCTGGCCGGGCACGTCCTGGGCGATCCGGTTGACCGTGACGTCGAACGGGTCCACCCGGTCGTGCTCGGGGCCGTACTCGAGGGTGACGACGAAGGCGTGCGCGTAGTCGTGGTCGGCGGTGCGCAGGCCGGTGCCGGTGAAGTACTCGACCGGCACCTCGTCGTGGTAGCGCGCCTCGGACCCGGCCACCGTGACCACGTCACCGAGGAAGCCGAACTGCTGCCACAGGGCGGAGGTGCGGTTGACCCGCGCGATGACGGCGTCGGCGATCGACTCCGGGGTGGCGTCGAGCTTCTCCGCCGGCCACGGCGTGTCCCCCCCGTACCGTCGCTCCAGGATCCGGTGCAGCGCCCGCACGCCGTACCGGAAGCCGTGGATGAAGCCGCTCGTCGAGCGCTTGAAGTCCCGTTCCTGGGTGATGGTGCCGGCGAAGAACAGGCCGGGGACGTTCACCGACTCCCACTCCGGGGTCTGCGCCGGGAAGCGGTCCCTGATCGCGAGCGCCGGCCGGCACGTGTCGTCGAAGATGGACGCGTCGAAGGCGAACCCGGTGCAGACGAGAACGCGGTCGTACCACAGCTCCTTGACCACCTCGTTCGCCCGGGAGAACGAGAACGTCACGGTGAAGCCGGTGCCGTCGCGTTCGATGCGCTTGACCTCGCCGTCGAGGATCGCGTTCGCCGACTTCAGCTGGTACGTGTCCAGGAAGTTGTTGTTCACCGCGCGCAGGTGCCCGACGTAGTGGGTGCGCCAGGCCATCCGCACCGAACTCGGCCCGGCGACGTGGATCAGCGTGGTGGTCTCCATCAGGTTGTCCGCCGTCTCGAACGCGGAGTTCCCCTTGCCGATGATCAGCACCTTCTGGTCGAGGTAGTCGCGCGGGTCGACGGACATGTCCGCGTACTGCTCGGCCAGTTCCAGTCCCGGGATCGCCGGCAGGTACGGCCGGGAGACGCCGGTGGCGACGATCAGCCGTCGCGCCCGGAAGACCTCCTCCCCCGCCCGGACCTCGAACAGCCCGTCGACCCTGCCGACCGACGTCACCCGGGTGCCGTACCGCACGCGCGCCCCGGTCTTCGCGGCGAAGTCCGCCAGGTAGCGGACCATCACGTCGGCGTCCGGGAAGTACCGTTCGGTGTAGCCGGTGAACCGCAGCGCCGGGTCGTCGCTGAGCAGCGAGTTCCAGTCCAGCCGCAGGTTCAGCTCCGGGTCGTCCGAGCCGGTGTGCGGCTTGTTTATGGAGATCAGTTGCCGGTGGCGGGGATGGGTGGCGAAGAACGCACCCGGGATGTCCGCCTGTTCCAGGACCAGATAGTCACGCTTGCCGTCGGCCTCCAGCAGCGCGGCGAGTTGCAGGCCGGCCGGACCGGCTCCGACGATCAGGTAGTCGAGCGTCATGTGCGTCCACCCTCAGGAAAGAGAAACGGAGAGATCAGCGATCACGTCGGCCGCGCGCCGCACGTCACCGTCGAGCGGCCGGTCCGGGTCGACCGGGGGTACGGCCGCGGCCAGCGCGGCCAGCGCCTCGGCACAGCCGGGCGCGGTCGGCGTACGCGCACCGACGTAGGCGGCCTGGCGCAGCCCCAGCGCGAGCGACCCGACGACGAGGCGCAGCAGCCGGGCCTGGTCCAGCACCCGCAGCGCGGCCTGGGTGCCGAGCGGGATGACGTCCTGGTTGTGCAGGTTCGTCGGCACGCTCTGGATGCTCGCCGGCATGGTGTCCCGGCGGATCTCGGTGATCAGCGCGGTCGCCGCCAGTTGCACCCCCTGGAGCCCGTGCTGCTGTCCCGGCCCGGCGGCCAGCATCGGCGGCAGGCCGCCGTTGCGGTTCGGGTCGACGAGCAGGTCGAGTTGCCGTTCGGCGAGGTTGCCGACCTGCGCCACGACCATCGACAGCACGTCGGCGGCGAACGCGGCCGGCTGCCCGAAGAAGTTCCCGCCGTGCACGACGAGGTCGTCGCCGGGAAAGAACAACGGGTTGTCGGTGACGCTCGCGAGGTCGGCGGCGACGACGGCGTCGACGTAACGCAGGGCGTCCTCGGCGGCGCCGAGCAGTTGCGGCGTGCACCGGATGCTGTACGGCTCCTGGAGCGGGCGTGTGCCGGACGCGACGAGCCCGGCGCTGACCCGGCGCATCCGCGCGCCCACGTCGATGGCGCCCGGATGGCCGTACGCGCGTAGCAGCCGGGCGTCGATGAACTGCGTGCCGCTGCCGAGCAGGTCGGCGAGCAGGCAGGTGAGCACCTGGACCGCCAGGTGCGCGGCGCGGACCGCGTCCAGCGCCAGCGCCGTCGCCGCGGTGGTCAGCGAGGTGCCGTTCACCAGGGCGAGAGCGTCCCGGCCGTCCAGCGGCAGCGGTTCCAGGCCGGCCCGCTCCAGCGCCTCGGCGGCCGGTAGCCGTACCCCGTCCAGGTAGGCGTGGCCACGGCCGCGCAGCGCCTGTGCGGCCGCGCCCAGCGGGATCAGGTCGCCGCTGGCACCGACCGAACCCAGCCGGGGCATCGCGGGGACGAACGTGGTCGCGAGCATCGCCGCGAGGGCGTCGATCACGTGCGGGGAGACCCCCGACGCGCCCCGGGCCAGCGACGCGGCCCGCAGCAGCACCGTCGCGCGGACCACCTCCGGATCGAGGTCCGGGCCCTGGCCCGCGCCGAGGTGGGCGAGCGTGTTGTCGGCCTGGTCGCGCAGGTCGGCGCGGCCCGCGTACCCGACGAGCGCGCCGAAGCCGGTGGTGGCGCCGTACACCGCGCGGTCGTCGCCGAGCACCGTCGCCAGGAAGGTACGGGCGGCGGTGACCCGATCGCGGACCCGCGGACCGACCACGATCTTGATCGGGTCGCGGGCGGCGCGCAGGTCGGCGATCCGCAGTGGAACCCCGAGGTCGACCTCTGTCGTCATGCGACCGGACCCTAGAGACGGATTCTCAGAGCGCTCTGAGATCGGGTCGATACGTTGCGTCGCATGACGCTCGACTATCTGATCATCGGAGCCGGACCGGCCGGGTTGCAGCTCGCTCACCTGCTCGAGCGCGACGGCCGCGACTATCTGGTCGTGGAGGCCGGCCCGGCGCCGGGCACGTTCTTCACCACCTATCCCCGGCACCGGCAACTCATCTCGATCAACAAGGTCTGGACCGGCTCCGACGATCCGGAGTTCAACCTGCGCGCGGACTGGAACTCACTGCTCACCGACGATCCGGCGCTGCTGTTCAAGAACTACAGCCGGCGCTACTTCCCCGACGCCGAGGACCTGGTGCGCTACCTGGCCGACGTCGCCCGCGGGCTGCGGGTCAGATACGACACCCGGGTCACCGGCGTCGCGCGCGACGGCGACCTGTTCACCGTGCGCGCCGGCGACGAGACGGTCACCGCCCGCCGGGTGGTGGTCGCCACCGGCGTGTCCCAGCTGTACGTCCCGCCGATAGAGGGCGCCGAGCTGGCCGAACGGTACGACACGGTCAGCGTCGACCCGGACGACTTCACCGACCAGCGCGTGCTCATCATCGGCAAGGGCAACTCGGCCTTCGAGACCGCCGACGCGCTCGTCGAGACGGCGGCGGTCATCCATGTCGCCGGCCCGCACTCGATCAAGCTGGCATGGCAGTCGCACTACGTCGGGCACCTGCGCGCGGTGAACAACAACTTCCTCGACACGTACCAGCTCAAGTCGCAGAACGCGGTACTCGACGGCACCGTCGAGCGGATCGTCCGGCGCGAGGACGGCGGCTACCGGATCGACTTCCGGTACGCCCGCACCGTCGAGGCGATCCGGCCGATCGACTACGACCGGATCATCCTCTGCACCGGATTCCGGTTCGACGCGAGCATCTTCGACCCGTCCGCCCGGCCACGGCTCGTCATCAACGACCGCTTTCCCGAGCAGACCTCCGCGTACGAGTCGGTGAACGTACCAGGCCTGTACTTCGCCGGCACGCTCACCCAGCAGCGCGACTTCAAACGCTCGACGAACGGGTTCATCCACGGCTTCCGGTACGGCGTACGGGCCCTGCACCGGATCCTCGGCGCCCGCCACCACGGCACGCCGTGGCCCGGCACGCCGCTGGAGGTCACCCCGGAGGCGATCGCCGACGCGATCATCGCCCGGATCAACCGCACCTCGGCGCTGTGGCAGCAGTTCGCCGTCCTCGGCGACGTCGTCGTGGTCTCCGGCGACACCGCGCGCTACCACGAGGAGGTGCCTGTCGCGTACCTGAACGACGGCGGCCTGGGACCGGAACCGTTCGCGTTCGTGGTCACGCTCGAGTACGGGCCGGACCACGACCAGGTCGACCCGTTCGACATCACGGTGCCCCGGATCGCCGAGAACGACGCCGCGCACGCCCACGACGCCAGCTACCTGCACCCCGTCGTCCGGGTCCACAGCGGCGGCCGGGTCGTCGCGGCGCACCACCTCGCGGAGAACCTGGAGAACCACTGGAATCTGCCGGACGTGCACCACCAGCCACTCGTGCTCTTCCTCAAGGGCGTGCTCTCCGATGCCGGCTGAGGTCTGGCCACAGCCCGTACTGGATCTGCTCGCCACCGGCGACGACCGTCCGGTCTTCGAGGAGGGCGCGAGGACCGTCACCACCGCCCAGATGTACCGGCTGGTCCGCCGCGTCGCCGCCGGGCTCCGCGCCGCCGGGGCCGGCCCCGGCGTCGGGGTGGCCCTGCGGCTCGGCGTCACAGCGGAGGCGTTCGCGACGATCATCGCGGCGTTCGCGGTCGGCGCCCGGGTCTCCGGGATCCGCCCCGACCTGAGCCCGGCCCACCGCGCCTGGCAGCTCGGTGAGAACACGCTGCTGCTCGACGACGCCCGGGTCGCCGAACTGGCGCGCAGCCCCGACGACGGGAAGCGGCTGATCGCCGCCGGGCGCCCGGACGACGTCGCCCGGATCATCTGGACCAGCGGCAGCACCGGCAGCCCGAAGGGCTGCGCGCAGACGTACGCGGCGATGAGCGCGGCCTGGGCCCCGTACCCCGATCGCTGGCCCCCGGCGATCGCCGACCTCGCCACCCGGCTCCAGCGGTACCTCGTCTTCGGTTCGCTGAGCAGCCAGGTGATGCTGGAGTACGGCATCCTCACCCTGGCGGCGGGCGGCACAGTGGTCGCGGCCCGCCCTCCTGGTTTCCCCGGCATGATCGCCCGGCACCGGGCGACGGCGAGCGTGATCACCGTGGGCAAGCTGAACCAGCTCGTGCGCGACCAGCGCGCCGACCCGGCCGACCTGAGCAGCCTGCGGGCCCTGCTGGTCTCCGGCTCCCCGCTCGCGCCGGGCCGGCTCGCCGAGGCCCTCGACGTGCTCGGGCCCGTCGTCTTCCACGGCTACGGCCAGACCGAGACCGGCATGATCACCATGGTGACGCCGGCCGAGATGCTGGCACACCCGGCCGCCCTCGCCTCGGTGGGCCGGCCTCCCCCGGTGACCGGGCTGTCCATCCGGGACGCCGACGGCCGCCCCGCCACCGAGGGGGAACTGTTCGTCCGGACCCCGGCGCAGGCCGCCGCCTACTGGAACGATCCGGCCGAGACCGCCGAGGTCTTCGTCGACGGCTGGGTCCGCACCCGCGACCTGGCCCGGCTGGACGCCGACGGCTACCTGCACCTGCTCGGCCGGATCCGGGACGTCATCATCGTGCAGGCCAACCTGGTGTACGCCGGTCCGGTCGAACGGGTGCTCGCCGCCGACCCCGCTGTCGCCGAGGCGTACGTGGTCGGCCGTCCCGACGACGTCACCGGGGAGGCGGTGCACGCGTACGTGGTGCCCGCCGCCGATCACGTGCCCGATGCCGGACGGCTGCGTGCGCTGGTGGCGGAGGCGCTGGGGCAAGCGTCGGTCCCCCGGACGATCCAGTGGATCGACCGGGTGCCGGTGGGGCCGAGTGGCAAGCCGGACAAGCGCGCCCTGGAACGTGCGGCGATCAGGTGAACCAGCCATGGCCTAGCATCCGTGCGTGGCCGTACTCGACGAGGCAGCGCAGCGTACCCGCACCCGCCTGCGGGGCACCGCCGTCGGATTCGCCGCCCTGTGGTCCGTCGCCCTCACCGCGCGTTCGTGGGCGTCAACCTCTGGGTCGGGCTGCGGAACCGGCCGTACCTGCTGGAGTACGGCAGCGACGCGGGTGACCGGTTCGGGACCAACGTCATGGTGCTGCTGTCGTGGCTCGGCATCGTCGCCACTGTCGGCCTCGCCACGTGGCTCACAGCGCTGGTGGTGCTGACGCGGACCCCCGACATGCACACAGGGCTGCGCACCCGGGTCCGCGTGGCGTCGGCGGTGGTGCTTGTCGGCACCCCGCTGGTCACCGTCGCGGCGCTCGTCCTCGCGTACGCGCTGATCGTGCCCCGGATCTACGCGGGCGTGCGGTTCTGAAGACCGGGTTCCGTCCGTCTCCGGGAACAAGGGCGTGACGGGTTCGGTCCGCATCCGGCTCGGCGAAACCGGAACCGCCGCTCGGCCACGAGCTTGATCAGGCCGACGCTCTACTACCGACTGCTAGTAGTTCCCCTAGGATGGCGACCGCATCTGGTCGGAGCGATGGGCGCCGGGTCCATGTCTCCCTGACGAAGGGATCAGCGGTGCCTTTCCCAGGGCGTCACCGGCTGCCGGCGCGCGGCGCGGCGCGGTGGCTGCTGCTCGTGTGGCTGGCGTGCTGTCCCGCGGTGTTCCTGGTGCTCGGGTTCGCCTCGCCCGCCGCCGCGCACTTCAAGCTGCTCAAGGTCGTACCGGCGGACGGCGCGCGCGTGGACGGCGCGGTCACGGAGATCCGGTTGACGTTCAGCGCCCCGGGCACCCCCACCGGGGCCGGCTTCCGGCTCTCCCGCGAGGGGGCTGCCGTTCCGGTGACCAGTCACACCCCCGACGACGGCCGTACGTGGCTGGTGCACCCGGCCACCGCGCTGACCGGCGGGCAGTTCACGTTGCGCTGGAGCGTGGCCGCCCCGGACGCCCACCCCCTGACCGGCGACGTCACCTTCACCGTGGCCCCGGCAAGCGCGACAGCCACCCCCCGGCACAGCAACGGTCCACCCGGGCATGCCGGTCACGGTGCGCCGGCGCCTCCCTCGGCGTCGCCGCCGGTCCACTCCGGCGGGCACACGGTGGGGCACACCGCCGACGCCGACCGGGGTTCGGTGCGCTTCGTCGGCGCGACGGGACGGTGGCTGTCCTACGGGGCGATCCTGCTCGGGGTGGGCGGACTGGTCTTCGCGTTGACCACGTTGGTGGGAACGCGCGGCGACATCCGGCTGGTCCAGGTCTGGGTCCGGGCCGCCGGCCTGACGGTGGTGGCCGGCACGCTGCTCGAACTCGTCGCGCTGGCGGCGGCGTTCAGCGTCGAGGGCACTCTCGTCTCGGCGTTCGGTGTGGACGCGGTGACCGCGCTCAGCCGTACGCCGGTGGCGGCCGGGCTGGGCCTGCGGTTCGTCGGTGCGGCCGGGCTGCTCGCGGCCGGTTCGCTGGAGGCGGCGCTGATCCGGGGCCGGCACGCGGTCGGGCGGCACGCCGTGGCGACTGTCGCCGCGATCCCGACCGCCCCTCGCCCGCTGGTGGTGCCGCCCGCCGGTGGCGCGAACGGCGACGAGGCGCAACGGGTTCGCGCGCGAGCGGCGCGGCCGGTGCTCCTCGGTGTCACGGTGGCGCTGCTCGTGGGGTCGTTCCTGTTCGACGGGCACACCGTCACCGCGCGACCGCGGGCGATCGTCGTGGCGGCGGATGTGGCGCACACCGTCGCCGCGGCGGTGTGGGTCGGCGGGGTTCTGCTCCTGGCGGCCCTGCTGCTGGGTCGTGCGCGTCTCGGTGTGCCGACCGGCGCCGCGGAGATGGCGGTGCGGTTCTCCGTTCCGGCCACGGCGGCGGTGGCGCTCACGGGTGTCGCCGGTGTCGCGTTGACAGTGGCGATCCTGGACCGGCCGGGTCACCTGGTGAGCACCGGCTGGGGCCGGATGCTCCTGGTCAAGGTCGCGCTGGTGGCGGTCGTCGCCGTCGTCGGGCTCTACAACAGCAGGCGGGTGGTGCCCCGGCTGGACGATCCCACGCCGGACGGGATGCGTCGCCTGCGCCACACGGTGCTGGCGGAGGCGACGCTGATGGTGGCCGTCCTGATGACCACCGCGCTCCTGGTCAGCGCCGGCACGTAGGCGGCGCTCACCGGGGGTCGGGGCCTACAGGCAGAACAGGAGGCCGGTCACCACGCCGACGCCCAGGGGCGCGGCCAGGGCGGTCGAGGCGAGCACGGCGCGGGCGAGAACCTCGCGGCGGTGCGGGCGGCCCTGGAGGCGCTGGAGCCGGACGGCCACGTCGGCACCGGCCATCGAGAGCGCGGACGACGGGTGCGGCGCACCGGCGAAAGCCAGCAACGCGTCGCGTACGGCGGCCGGGCCGCATTCGCGGACCGCCGCGGCGTCGGCGCGCAGCTCGACGAGCAGGCGCACGGCCGCGGGGGCCTGCCGGGTCAGGGGCAGCCACGGTACGGCCGCCGCGAGCCCTTCCACCGCCGCCACCAGGAGATGGTGACGCTCCCGCAGGTGTGCCCGCTCATGGCTGAGCACCGCGGCGAGCTGGTCCGGCGGCAGGTCACCGGCGGCGCTGGCCAGGACCGTCAGCCCGCCGGATCCGGGGAGGCTGTAGGCCATCGGCGTCGGGTGGGGGATCCAGAGCACCGCCGCCCCGCCCTCCTCCGACCGGCCACCGGCGAGGGTGAGCAGGTCGGCGTGGGCGCGGCGAGCGCGGTGGGCGCGCACCGCCCGGCGGGTGCACGTCACCGTGAACCGGGCGAGCACGGCCAGCACGAGCAGTGCTCCCGTCGCCCCTGCGATCTCGTCGACGGCGGGTGGCCGGCTGGGTTGCGCCCAGTGCCAGCAGATGCGGGCGAGGTCGTGCAGCGCCCACTGCCGGGTGCTGGCCGGGGCGAGGAGCATCACGGTGGCGAGGACGAAGGTGGCGATCACCGCGACGATCAGGCCGAGCCAGCCGAGCAGCATCGCGACGGGGTCCGCGACGTGCCGGAAGCACAGCCGCAGCGCGGCGGGGCCACACCAGGCGACGACCGTCGCGCCGGTGACGAGGGCGAGCGCGAGGCTCACGCCTCGGACTCCCGCTCGTCGAGGACCTGCCGCAGGATGTGCAGTTCGTGGTCGGAGGCGGACCGGGCGAAGTGCAGCAGCACCAGGTCGGGATGGCTGCTCGTCTCGACGACCCGGCGCAGCGTGCGCGCGATGATCTCCTCACGGGTGCCGGCGGCACGGTAGCGGTAGGCCTTGCCGTCCTTCTGCCGTACGGCCCAGCCCTTGCGGTGCAGGTTGTCCAGCACGGTGAGGACAGTCGTGTACGCCAGTGCCCGGCCGGTGGTCACCGCGTCGAGGACGTCGCGCACGAGCACGGGCTCGGGGGCACGCCACAGGACGTCCATCACCGCCGACTCGAGTCTGCCCAGTTCCGCCACGCGCTCTCCCTTCGTGCCGGACAGGGTACGTCAGGTGTCGTGGCGGTGCGGCCGGTCCCGGCGCCGTGGCCGGGGCCGGCCGCACCCGGCACGCTACAGGCGGTCGAGGATCTTCTGCAGGGTCTGCACCTCGGCGGCCTGATCCGAGGCGATCCTGGCGGCGAGCGCCTTGGCCTCGGGGTTGCGGCCGTCGGCCTGTTCGGTCCTGGCCATGTCGATGGCACCCTTGTGGTGGGCGATCATCATCTCGGCGAACATCTTGTCGAACGCGGTGCCGTTCGCGGCAGTGAGGCCCGCCATCTGCTGCTCGGACATCATGCCGGGCATCCCCGGCATGCCGTGCCCGGGCGTGGCGCTCATGCCGGGCATGCTGTGGTCGCCGGGCAGGTCCGTGGGCTTCCCCCAGGCCGTGAGCCACCCCTTCATGGTGGCGATCTCCGGATCCTGCGCCGCCTTGATCCTTGCGGCCAGGTCCTTCAGTTCGGGGTCGCTCGCGCGCGTCGGGGCCAGGTCGGCCATCGTCACCGCCTGCTGGTGGTGCGGGATCATCATCTGGGCGAACATCACGTCCGCGTCGTTGAATGTGGCGTCGGCCGAGGCGGAGGCGCCCGCCGTGGAACCGCTGCCGGTGCCGTGCGTCATGCCGCCGGTGTCGTCCCCGCCGCCGCAGGCGGCGGTCGCGAGCAGGGCGGACAGGGCGACGCCCGCGAGGGCGGCGCGGCGCAGGATGGTCGGTCTCATCAGGTACGTGGTCCTTGTCGTGAGGTGTGCCGGAACGGAGTCGTCGGATCCGGGCGAGGCGCCGGACCGTGCTCTCCTCACGTACGCAGGACCGTCACGGCTCGCAGTCGCAACCCGATGGGCCGGCGGGGTGGACCCCGGTCCCGGCCGGGCAGGTGTGATCGGGGGCCGGTCGGCGCGCCGGCCCCGCGGCGGGGCCGCCACAGCAGGGACATGGCGCCGAGGACGAGGGCGCCGCCCAGCACCGCCAGGCACACGGTGAACACGTGCGTCCCCTCGCGGTGCCCGGGCGAGCCGTCGTCTCCGTGCGCGGCATCGGGAGCGGTGGCGGCGTGGCCGGTGCTCCCGTGTACGGCGCTCGCGTGGGCGGCGTCGAGCCCGGCCGGGTGGCCGAAGGTGTGCATGCCGAACACCCCGAACGTCACGGCGACGAACAGCGCCAGCCGCAGCAGCGGGTGAGCGCGTCCCATCCCATTCCCTCCGCACGTCCGGCCCGGCACCAGCATCTACTACAGGCGCATAGTAGATGGGATATCACAGCGGACGGGCACGGGGCGGGCGAACGCGTCCAAACGCGCTGCCAGGGAACGCCTACGTGACGCGGTAGGCGGTGTAGCGCACCCGGTCGGCCTCCCGGATCGCCGACGCGACGAAGACGCACTGCTCCAGCACGGCCAGCGCGGGCACCGACGTCTCCAGTCGTACGCCCAGGCGGAAGTAGTACTCGGCGGGGTCCACCGCGTCGCCGCGCAACAACGCCTCGAGGACCTCCGGGCGGCCGCTGCGGACGCCGAAGGTGCGGAGGTAGACGTGGCCGCCGTCGGCGGTGCGCGCCGAATAGCGCGTGTCGATCTCGATCGCGCCGTCGGGGCGGACCACCTGCCAGTCCGCGCCGCCGGGCAGGATGTCGGCCTCGAAGAGGCCGGTGACCCGGCCGCCGACGACGGGCACCACGCGCCGGTGGCCCGCGCGGGTCACCCCGTGATCCTCCAGGGCGCCGAGCCGCGCCTCCACCTCGAACGCGGCCTCCAGGCCGGGAACCGGCGGTTCGCTCGCCGGGCCCGGGCCGGCGGCTCGGCGCGTACTCATGGGGTGTCCTTGGTCTGCGCGAGGGCGTCGCGCAGGCGTTCCAACGCGGGCACCGCGGCGGCGAGGGCCACGCGGTCCGCCGCCGGCAGGGTGGCCGCGGCGCGGGCGACCAGGTCTCCGCTCGCGAGGTCGAAGCGTGCGAACAGGTCGAGGGCCTTCGGGGTGGCCAGGACGTCGACGTGGCGGTGGTTGCCGGGACGGGGACGGCGCTCGACGAGACCGTTGCCCTCCATCGTGGTGAGCAGGTTGCTCACAGTGGACCGGCTCAGGCGGAGCCGTTCGGCCAGTTCACCGGGGCCGGCCACGGTGCCCCGTGGCAGCGCCCGCACGATCTCGATCTGCGCGTCCGGGATCTCCGGCAGGTGCTCGGCGGCCCGGGCGGCGGCGAGCAGCGTGCGGCGTAGCGGTGAGATCACCGACGCCAGTCGCGCCGCGTCCAGCCCGGTCGGCTCCGGGCCGGTCACGGCAGGACGCCCGAGAAGACCGTCGGCGTCAGGGAGGCCCGTTCGTTGAGGTCGGCGGGCAGGAAGCCGGCCGCCTTCTTGTATCCGGTGGCGATCTCGATCAGCTCCTGCGGCGGGATGACGTCGTGGATGTGCGCGAACCCGTCCGGCGCGCGCTCGCGGGCGAGCACCATCACCTGTTCCGGGCCCTGCCGCCGGTTGCTCAGCACGAGCGCGGTGGTCGCCGGCCGCCGGTCCGCCTCGTAGGCGTCGAGCGCCGCCCGCACCGTCCGCGCGGTGGCGAGGTGAAAGGCGAGGGTACGCGCGTCAAGGATCGCCTGCGACGCCCCGTTGGAACCGTTCGGATACATCGGGTGCGCCGCGTCGCCGAGCAGCGTCGCGTTCCCGTGGGTCCACGCGTCGATCGGGTCACGGTCCACCATGGGGTATTCGAGGATCTCGTCGGCGGCGGCCAGCAGCTCCGGCACGTCGAGCCAGGGGAAGCGCCAGTCCGCGAAGAGCGAGACGACCGGCGCGGGGTCGACCGCCCGGTTCCAGTCCGCGTTCGGCCCGGCGAAACCGGGCCCGCGCCGCTCGGCGACGACGTTGATCAGGCCGGCGCCGATCGGGTACGCGACGAACTTCTGTTCGGCGTCCCCTGCCATGATCATGGTCCGCCCGTCCAGGAATCCGGGCGCCCGTGCCGTCCCCCGCCACAGCGTCAGCCCGTTCCAGAGCGGCGCTCCCTCGGCGGGCTGATGCTGGCGGCGCAGCGCGGAATGGATGCCGTCCGCTCCGACGATCAGGTCACCCGCGACGCTGACCTCCCCCGCCGCCGTCTCGAAGCGCGCGACGCCGTCGCGGACGCCGACGAGCCGGTGTCCGGTACGGACCGCGTCGGCCCCCAGCCGTTCCCGCACCACGGCGAGCAGTTCCATCTGGAACCGGCCACGGTGCACGGAAAGCTGCGGCCAGCGATATCCGGCGTCCAGCCCGCGCGGCTCGCTCCAGATCTGCTGACCGTGCCGGTTGTAGTAGGCCAGTGTGCCGGGTGCGGCGCCCAGCCTTTCCACGCGTTCACCGAGGCCCAATTCGGTCAATTCACGAACGGCGTGCGGGAGCAGATTGATGCCCACGCCGAGCGGATGCAGCGCGGCGGCGCGCTCGTAGACGGTGATCTCACGGAAGCCGGCCCGGTGCAGGCTGAGCGCGGTGGTGAGGCCACCGATACCAGCGCCCACGATCACGATCGCCAAGTCGTCGCCCCCTCCGCCACCGCACCACCAACCGCACAGTTTGGTCACAAAATCGTCGCTCGTCAAGACGCATTCACATCGATGCCGGACCACTCTGATCGCACCGCGATCCGCCTTATCTGAATTCTTGACAATCAATCGTTTCTGCATGACGCTGATCGACGCGGTCGGATGCTTCACCCCCGCTGGGCCGGCCCCGCTCCCGAGGTTGCACAAAGGCTGCGCACGGAAGGGCTCGTCCATGAAGAAGGCCACCGCCCTCGCTGTTCTCGCCGGCGTCGTGATCGCCCTGACCGGGTGCACGGACTCCGATGCCACCGATCCGTCCCCCGGGGCCAGCGGCGACCTGCGGAAGGTCCGCGTGGCGGCGCTGCCGATCAGCGAGACCGCCGCGCTGTGGGGCGGCATCAAGGCGGGCATCTTCCGGGAGCAAGGGCTCGATGTGGAGGTCGTGCCCGCACAGGGCGGCGCGCAGGCCATCCCGGCCCTGATCAACGGCGACATCGACTTCGCCATCGGTCAGCCGTTCGGCCCGTTCCGCGCCGATCTGCAGAACCTCGGTGTGGTGATCATCGGCAACTACGCGTCGTCATACGCCGACGGCGACGACATCAACGCCGTACTGGCGTCGGCGAAGTCCGGCATCACCCGGCCGGCCCAGCTCGCGGGGCGCAAGGTCTCGGTGAACAGCCTGGGCGCCGCCGGCGACGTCACGATCATGGCGGCGGTCGAGAAGGACGGCGGCGACCCCACCAAGGTCAAGTTCGTCGAGGTGGCCTTCCCGGACGCCCCGGCCCAGCTCGCCGCCGGCAACATCGACGCCGCCTGGGTGACCGAACCGTTCATCACCCAGATGCGCAAGCGCGGTGACGTCCTCGTGGTCGCCCCCTATCAGGCCACGGTGCCAGGTCTCACCACCCTGACCACGATCACGTCGAGCAAGCTGACGGACTCCGACGCCGGGCTGGTAGCCGACTTCTCGGCGGCGATGAAGAAGACGCTCACCTGGGCCAAGGATCCGGCGAACGAGACGGCCCTGCGGCAGGCCATCAAGGACAATCTCGAACTACCGGACGCGGTGGCGGACTCCGTGCGGCTCCCGGCGTTCGGGTGGGAGCTCGACCGGCCCGGCCTGGAGCAACTGGCGACGCTCGCCCAGAAGTACCGCGTCCTCGACCGGCGGCCCGACTTCGACCGCCTCGTCCAGCAGCAGTAGCCGGCCGATGCGCAAGGTCCTGCTGGGTGCCGCCGGCCTGCTGGGGTTCCTCGCCGTCTGGCAACTGCTCCCGACGCTGGGACTCGTCGACCCGCACTACCTGCCATACGCCACCGACGTGTTCGGGCGGCTGGCCGAGGAGGTCCGCGACCTGGCGTTCTGGCGGCGGATCCGGCTCACCATGACGTCGTGGGCGATCGGACTGACAGTGGCGACGCTCGCCGCGGTGACGTTGGGGACTGTGGTCGGGCTGGTGCCGTTCCTGCGTCGCGCGACGCACACGACAGTCGAGTTCCTGCGGCCGGTGCCGTCGGTCGCGCTGATCCCCCTCGCCGTGCTGATGTTCGGCCTGCAGATGCGCGCCGCGCTCGTCATCATCGTCTACGCGGCGTTCTGGCAGGTGTTCGTGCAGGTCATCTACGGGGTCGCGGACGTCGACACCGTCGCCCGGGACACCGCTCGCAGTTTCGGCCTGACCCGCCTCGAGCGCCTGCGGTATCTCGTCCTTCCGACCGCGCTGCCGTACCTGATGACCGGTCTGCGTCTCGGCGCCGCCGTCGCGCTCATCCTGGCCGTCACCGCGGAGATGGTGATCGGCAACCCCGGTCTCGGGCGCATGATCGAGCTGTCCCGCTCCACCGGGGACGCCGTCGGCCTGTACGGACTCGTCGTGGTCACCGGGCTCCTCGGCCTGCTGGTGAACGTCGTCTTCCGCTTCGCCGAACGCCGCTCGCTGGCCTGGCACCAGTCGGTGCTCGCGGACGGGGCAACCCGGTGACCGCCCTCGGCGCGGGCCGGGCCGGCCGTCGCGGCCTCGGCATCCGGGTCGCCGAGAACGTCCTGTTCGCGGTCGGGCTTCCCGTCGTGGCCGTGGTGCTCTGGGCCGTCTGGTCCACCCGGTCGGCGAACCGGTTCCTCGTCGGCCCCCGTACGCTCCTCGACGCGTTCCGGCAGACCTGGATCGGTCCGGCGTTCGTCGACGACGTGCTGCCGAGCGTGTACCGGCTGCTGATCGGCCTGTTCGCGTCGGTCCTCCTCGGCGTCGCCGCCGGCGTCCTCATCGGCCGGTTCCGCCCGCTACGCGAGATCCTCGAACCGCTACTGGAGTTCTTCCGCGCGATTCCGCCACCCGTGCTGATCCCGGTCGCGATGCTCCTGCTCGGCATCACCGACACCATGAAGGTCGTCGTCATCGTGTCCGGCGCGATCTGGCCGATCCTGCTGAACACGATCGAGGGTGTCCGGGCGACCGACAGCGTGATGCTGGAGACCGCGTACTCGTTCCGGATCTCCCGGTGGGACCGGCTGTGGCTGCTGATCCTCCCGGCGGCGAGCCCGCGCGTCATGACCGGCGTACGCCAGGCGCTCTCGGTGGCCCTGATCCTCATGGTCATCTCGGAGATGTTCGCGTCGTCCGCCGGCCTCGGATACCGGATCGCCTACTTCCAGCGGAACTACCTGATCGCTGAGATGTGGAGCGGCATCCTCCTGCTCGGCCTCATCGGCGTCGTCCTCGCCGTGCTCTTCGGTGTCGCCGAACGCCGCGTCCTGCGTTGGTACCACGGAATGAAGGAGGTCACCCGTGCCTGACGGGAGCCCTCTGCTGCGGGTCGAGCACCTGCGGAAGGTCTACGCCTCCGGCCGGGGCGAGGTCGAGGCGATCGGGGACATCAGCTTCACCATGAGTCCCGGTGAGCTGCTGTGCGTCGTCGGTCCCTCGGGCTGCGGGAAGACCACTCTCCTGAAATGCCTGGCCGGGCTCCTCCGGCCCACCAGCGGCCTGGTCGAGATGGAGGGATCACCGGTGACGGGCCCGAGCCCGGCGATGGCTGTGGTCTTCCAGGAGTACGGCCGCAGCCTCTACCCGTGGCTGACGGTCCGGGGCAACGTGGAGCTTCCGCTTCGCCACAAGAAGCTCTCCCGCGCCGCACGCGGCCGGTTGGTCGCCGACGCCCTCGACGCGGTCGGACTGCCAAGCTCGGCGCGGAGCCACCCGTGGCAGCTCTCCGGCGGGATGCAGCAGCGGGTGGCCATCGCGCGCGCCGTCGCGTACCAGCCGGAAGTGCTGATCATGGACGAGCCGTTCGCCGCGGTCGACGCGCAGACCCGCGCGGACCTGGAGGATCTCGTCCGTGACCTGCACCTGACGCGCGGGATCTCCACCGTCTTCGTGACGCACGACATCGACGAGGCGGTCTATCTGGGCCAGCGCGTGCTCGTCCTGTCGAACTCACCGACCCGGGTGCGGGAGGACCTCGTGATCGACCTCCCACGGGAACGCGACCAGCTCACCACCCGGGCCCTGCCCCGATTCACCGAACTGCGGACCCACGTCTACGAGCAGATCCAGCGGGCCAAGCGCGGGCCGGCCGCGACGCCGCACCCGGCACCGTGACCGCACCTCGCCGGGTCACGTAGCAGGCGTACGGACGCGGGCCGGTGGTCCCGTCCGCACGGGTCCATCGGCCGTGCCCGCATCGATCGTCGCGGATCTATGGTCGAGGCGACGGACCGATGGAGGGCGGAAGCATGATCGAAACCCTGGTGGCGAACGGCCTCACGGCGTTGAGCGGCTACGACTCCTTCGGCCAGGAGCAGATCGACGGGATCGTGAAGAAGGCGTCGGTGGCCGCGCTCGGCCGGCACGCCGAACTCGCGATGCTGGCGGTCGAGGAGACCGGTCGCGGCGTGTTCGAGGACAAGGCGGTGAAGAACATCTTCGCCTGCGAGCACGTCACCAACCACATGGCCGACGTCCGCACCGTCGGGGTGATCGCCCAGGACGACATCACCGGCATCACGCAGATCGCCGAGCCGGTGGGGGTGGTGGCCGCGGTGACGCCGGTGACGAACCCGACCTCGACCACCATCTTCAAGGCGCTGCTGGCCCTCAAGACCCGCAACCCGGTGATCTTCGCCTTCCACCCGGCGGCGCAACGCTGTAGCGCGGAGGCGGCCCGCACGGTGCGCGACGCCGCCGTCGCCGCCGGCGCGCCGGAGCACTGCATCCAGTGGATCGACGAACCGTCGGTGGCCGCGACGAACGAGCTGATGCGCCATCCCGACGTCTCGGTGGTCCTGGCGACAGGTGGCAACGCCATGGTCCGGGCCGCCTACTCCACCGGCAAACCGGCGCTCGGTGTCGGCGCCGGCAACGTCCCCGCGTACGTCGAGGCGTCGGCCGACGTCGCCCGCGCGGTGAACGACGTGGTGCTTTCCAAGGCGTTCGACAACGGCATGATCTGCGCCTCCGAGCAGGCGGTCATCATCGACGACGCGATCCGGCCGGCCGCCCTCGCCGAGTTCCGGCGCCTACACGCCCACATCGCGACGCCGGAGGAGAAGTCGCTGCTGGAGAAGCTGCTCTTCGGCTCCGGGAAGCTCAACCCGGACGTGGTCGGGCAGCCGGTGACCTGGATCGCCGAACACGCCGGCTTCCCGGTCGCCCCGGACGCCTCGATCATCCTGGTCCCGGTCGACCGGGTCGGCCCGGCCGAGCCGCTGACCCGGGAGAAGCTCTGCCCGGTGCTCGCCCTGCTGCCCGCCACCGGTCACGACCAGGCCTTCGGGTACGCCGAGCAGATGGTCGAGTTCGACGGCCTGGGCCACAGCGCCGTCATCCACACGCGGGACGCCGACCTGGCCGAGGCGTACGGCCGCCGGGTCAAGGCCGTCCGGATCATCTGGAACGCGCCGGCCTCGCAGGGCGGCATCGGCGACATGTACAACGCCTTCCTGCCGTCGCTGACGCTGGGCTGCGGAAGCTACGGCCACAACTCGGTGTCGCACAACGTCACGGCGGTCGACCTCATCAACGTCAAGCGGGTCGCCCGGCGGACGAACAACCTGCAGTGGTTCAAGGTTCCGCCGAAGATCTACTTCGAGCCGAACGCGATCCGCTACCTCGCCGACATGCCCGACGTGCACCGGGTCACCGTGGTGACCGACCACACCATGACCAGACTGGGGTACGTGGACCGCGTGCTGTCCGTGCTGCACCGCCGCCGCGAGCAGGTGGCCCTGCAGATCATCGACGACGTCGAGCCGGAGCCGAGCGTGCGCACCGTCGACCGGGGCGCCGAGTCGATGCGCTCGTTCCGGCCGGACACCATCATCGCGCTCGGCGGCGGTTCGGCGATGGACGCCGCCAAGGTGATGTGGCTGCGCTACGAGCACCCCGAGGTGGTCTTCGCCGATCTGCGGGAGAAGTTCTTCGACATCCGCAAGCGCGCCTTCAAGTTCCCCACCCTCGGCGCGCTGGCCCAGCTCGTCTGCATCCCCACCACCTCCGGCACCGGAGCCGAGGTCACCCCGTTCGCGGTCATCACCGACACCGCGTCCGGCAAGAAGTACCCGCTCGCCGACTACGCCCTCACGCCGAGCGTGGCGATCGTCGACCCGATCCTGGCCGCCGACCTGCCGGCGGTGGTCACCGCGGACAGCGGCTTCGACGCGCTCACCCACGCGATCGAGTCGTACGTGTCCGTCTACGCCAACGACTTCACCGACGGTCTGGCCCTGCACGCCGTCCGGCTCATCTTCGGCAACCTCGCCCGGGCCGTCCACCACGGCGCCGCCGACCCGGTGGCCCGCGAGAAGATGCACAACGCCGGCACGATCGCCGGCATGGCGTTCGGCAGCGCCTTCCTCGGCATCGTGCACGCCATGTCGCACACCCTGGGCGCCACCTTCCACGTCGCGCACGGGCGCACCAACGCGATCCTGCTCCCGCACGTCATCCGCTACAACGGCACCGTGCCGAACAAGCTCACCGGCTGGCCCAAGTACGAGACGTACCGCGCGCCGCAACGCTTCGCCGACATCGCCCGTACCCTCGGGCTTCCCGTGACGACCGACGCCGAGGCGGTCGAAGCCCTGGCCACGGCGATCGAGCGACTGCGCGACGAGGTCGGCATCGAGCCGTCGTTCGCAGCGGTCGGCGTGGACGAGCGGGCCTTCCTCGCGGCGCTACCGCAACAGGCGCTGAACGCCTACGAGGACCAGTGCGCGCCGGCCAACCCGCGGATGCCGATGCTCGGCGACATGCAGGAACTGATGCGCGCCGCGTACTACGGACCGGCGGCCGCCGGCTGACCCGCCGGTGACCGCCGCCTCGCTCAGGAGGGAGAGGTCATGAAGGGAACAGTGCTCCAACGGCCCGGACGGTGGCTCACCTGGGGAGCCACCGCGATCGAGGTGGACGCGGCGCTGCCCGGTGACGAGTTCCTCGCCGATCCGGACGTCGTCTCCACCCGGGCGATCACCATCGACGCGCCACCCGAGGCGGTCTGGCCGTGGCTCGTGCAGATGGGCAGCGGTCGCGGCGGCGCCTACACCTACGACTGGATCGAGAACCTGTTCGGGCTCGACATGCACAGCGCCGACGCGATCCTGCCGCAGTTCCAGCAGCTCGCCGGCGGCGACGAACTACCGCTCGGCAAGAACGGGCTGGCCATGCGCGTGGAGATCCTCGACCCGCGCCGGACGCTGGTGTTCCGGTCCGCCGACGGGGCCTGGGTGTGGGGCTTCCACCTGCGACCGGACGGCGCGGGTACCCGGCTGATCAGCCGCAACCGGATCTCCCTGGCGGGGCGTCCGGGACCGGGCCGGGCCGCGTACCGGATGGTGATGGAACCGGGCAGCCTGGTCATGGAGCGCCGGATGCTGCTGGGCATCAAGCAACGCGCGGAAGGGACGTCATGAACGTGCCCGGTCGGCGCGTCGCGGTCGCCATCGAGGGCCGAAGGTCCTTCGGCTTGCGGCCTGCGGCCCCCGGTGGCCGGGCCCGGCTGGGCCTAACCTGGATCCGGACATGACGAGATCAGTGAAAGGAAGCACGGTGACCGCGGTCGAATCCGAAATCCGTACGCTCGCCGAACTCGACGACACCGAACTCGCCCGTCTGGACGCGTGGTGGCGGGCGAACAACTACCTGACCATCGGGCAGATCTACCTGCAGGGCAACCCGTTGCTGCGCGAGCCCCTGGCGGCCGAGCACATCAAGCCGCGCCTGCTCGGCCACTGGGGAACCAGCCCCGGCCTGTCGCTGATCTACGCGCACGTCTCCCGGCTGATCCGGCACACCGGCCAGCAGGCGATCTACCTGGCCGGTCCGGGTCACGGCGGGCCGGCGCTGGTGGCCGCCGGCTATCTGGAGGGCACCTACAGCGAGATCTACCCGGACGTCAGCCAGGACGAGGCCGGGATGCTGCGCCTGTTCCGGCAGTTCTCCAGCCCCGGTGGTATCCCGTCGCACGTGTCGGTGACCACCCCGGGCTCCATTCACGAGGGCGGTGAGCTGGGCTACGTCCTGGTCCACGCGTTCGGCGCGGTCATGGACAACCCGGACCTGCTGGCCATCGCGGTGGTGGGCGACGGTGAGGCCGAGACCGGGCCGCTGGAGGGCTCCTGGAAGGGGGTGTCCTTCCTCAACCCGGAGCGCGACGGCGCGGTCCTGCCGATCCTGCACCTCAACGACGCCAAGATCTCCGGTCCCACCGTCCTGGGACGCAAGGACCCCGAGGAGGTACGCCACCTGCTGCGGGGCCACGGCTACGACGTCATCGAGGTCGAGGGCTCCGACCTGCCCGGCATGCACCACCGCTTCGCCGCCGCCCTCGCCACCGCCTGGACGAGGATCCGCGACATCCAGACCGCCGCCCGGGACGGTTCCTGGGACGGCACCCGCCCGACCTGGCCGCTGATCATCCTGCGGTCGCCGAAGGGCTGGACCGGCCCGGACACCGTCGACGGGGTCACCGTCACCGGGACGTGGCGCTCGCACCAGGTGCCGCTGTCCGGCGTCAAGGACAACCCGGAGCACCTCGCGCTGCTGGAGCGATGGCTCAAGTCGTACCGTCCGGAGGAGTTGTTCGACTCCACCGGCACGCCCGTGTCGCTGATCCGGGACCAGGCCCCCGACGGTGACCTGCGGATGAGCGCCAGCCCGCACGCGAACGGCGGCCTGCTCACCCGGGACCTGGACCTGCCGGACTTCCGTTCCTACGCGATCGAGGTGCCCCAGCCGGCGCAGCAGCGGGCCGAGTCGACGCGCAAGCTGGGCGAGATGATGCGCGACATCTACACGCGCAACGCCGACCGGTTCCGGTTGTTCTGCCCGGACGAGACGAACAGCAACCGCCTCGGAGGCGTCTTCGACGTCTCCGACCGCGCCTTCATGGAGCGGGTGACCCCGGAGGACGTGGCGATCAGCCGCGACGGCCGGGTCATGGAGGTGCTCAGCGAGCACAACTGCCACGGTTGGCTGGAGGGCTACAACCTGACCGGCCGGCACGGCATGTTCGCCACCTACGAGGCGTTCGCCATGGTCAGCGCCTCGCAGACGGTGCAGCACGGCAAGTGGTTGCAGGAGGCCAAGCATCTGCCGTGGCGCGCGAAGGTGCCCAGCCTCAACGTGCTGCTGACCTCGACGGCGTGGCGCAACGACCACAACGGCTTCTCCCACCAGGGGCCGGGCCTGATCCAGGTGGTGCTCACCCAGCGCGGCGACGTGGCCCGGGTCTACCTGCCGCCGGACGCCAACACCCTGCTGTCGGTGGCCGACCACTGCTTCCGGTCGCGGTCGTACATCAACCTGATCGTCATCGACAAGCAGCCGCAGCTGCAGTACCTCAGCATGGACGAGGCGATCGAACACTGCGCCCGCGGCGCGGGGATCTGGGAGTGGGCCGGCACCGACGACGGCACCAGCGACCCCGACATCGTCCTCGCCTGCGCCGGTGACGTCGTCACCATGGAGACGGTCGCGGCGGCACAGATCCTGCGCGACCGGCTGCCCGGTCTGAAGGTGCGCGTCGTCAACGTGGTCAACCTGATGACCCTGGTCCGGCCCAAGGACCACCCGCACGGCATGAGCGAGACCCTGTTCACCGAGCTGTTCACCGATGACGTGGACGTAGTCTTCTCCTTCCACGGCTACCCGGGCGCGATCCACCAGCTCGTCCACGGCCGCCCGGACGCGGACCGGTTCCGCGTGCGCGGCTTCATCGAGCAGGGCACGACCACCACCCCGTTCGACATGACGGTGCGCAACAAGGCGTCGCGCTACCACCTCGTGATGGACGCCATCAACAACGCCAAGCGTCTCCCGCGCGGCGCGGCGGACCTCAAGGCGTGGTGCCGCAGTCAGCTCGACCGCCACGAGGCGTACGTGGTGGAGCACCTGGAGGACATGCCCGAGGTCCGCGACTGGTCCCTCGGCGACTGGGCCGCACGCGGCTGAGTCCGGCGCGGACGGTGGCGCCGGACGGCTGGCGCCACCGTCCTCACGGTGCCGGCGGCGGCACAGTGACCGCCGTCAGAAGACGCGCGTACGGCGCGCGCCGGACGCAAGAACCGCGATCGGGCCGACGGCGCCGTCCCGTCCCGGCTGCCGGGGCTCGCCCGTCAGGTCGACGTCCATGACGGCGGGGCTGCCGTCCGCCTCCTCGAACTCCGCGTCGGCGCAGCGGACCCGTTCCAGGTCCCGGCCGGTGACCACACCGACACGTGCCGCGTCGAACGCGTCGGGGAGATCGGTGACGAGCCAGACCCCGTCACCGTCGTCGACGACCGTCGCCGTCGCAACGCCCAGCACCCGTGGCTCGGGCTCACCCTCGAACGGGCGGGCTCCCGCGGCGTAGGCGTTCGCGCGGGCGTACACCGGTTGTCTCACCTCGACGTACTTCTGCTGGTCGCTCGGCGGCTGGTCGGCGAGGCGGGCCAGGTACTCCTCGAACGACGCGGGATGGCCGTCGTATCCGGCGGTGCCGGCCGTCGGTGGCCCCTCACCCTCCGCACCCGCGCCGTAGGCAGCGCCCGGGTCGCCGCCCAGGAAGAGGTTGCCCACGTACCTGTCGTCGCCGCCGTAGATCACCGCGTACCCGGCGACCTGCGTGCTGTGCGGCAGGTGGTACGGCGTGGCGCGGTCCAGCACCGGCTCCAGCCGCACGGTGCCGCAGATCAGGTTGCAGACGAAGGCGCCGCCCTGGCTGAACAGCTCCAGCGAGGCGGGCGAGCCGAAGATGTTGTGCTCGACCAGGTAGGGGCCGTGGCTGACCTCGACGAAGAGGTCCCGGCAGTTGTCGTGGTAGACGTTGCGCGACAGCCGGGTGCCCTGCGCCTGCCAGTCCAGCCAGGTGCCGAGCGAGCAGCCGTGGATGCGGTTGTGCCGGATCACCACGTCGATGGCGGCGTGCAGCTTGATGCCGGCGATCTCGTACCCGTAGAACTCGCGCTTCACTCCGATGCGGTGGATGTGGTTGTCCTCGATCGTGGAGAACGCACATCCGAGGTGGCCCACAATCGCGTTCTGGCCGCAGTCGTAGATCGTGTTGCGGCGGATCAGGTGCGAGCCGACGTGCTCCCGGTCCCACCCGATCCGGCGGGCTGCGAAGACCGACTCCACCTGGTACTGGTAGCCCGGCTTGTCACCGCGCAGGGCCGAGAAGTTCTGCCCGGTCGATCCCTCCTTCCCGATCGAGATCGCCGCGCACTTGGCGTCGTGGATCACGTTGTCCTCGATGACCCAGCCCTTCGCCCAGCCGGGTCCGATCAGGCCCGGCTGGTCGGCGGTCGGCGGCGCCCACGGGCTGGCCGCGTGCGCCAGCTCGAAGCCGCGGACCGTGATGTAGTCCAGGTGCGGCTGTTCCGGGTAGAAGACGCTGCGGCGTACGTTGATCTCGACCAGCTCCGTGTTCGGGTCGGCGCCCTGGAAGTTGGCCCAGATCGTCGTCCGCTCGCCGACTTCGGCGAACCAGACGAGCCGGGTCCGGTCGGGATCGCCTATCGCATGCGTCACCCGGGTCCAGTCGTCGACGATCTCGGTACGCCGGGGCGGATCGTCGACCTCCGCCCGGCTCCCCACCTCGAAGAAGCTCACGCCGTTCAGGTAGACGTCGCCGAGATGCCGGCGTGGCGCACCATCGCGGTAGACGATCCAGTCGCCGGTCACCTCCTCGGCGAACGGGTTGAACGAGCCGAACAACACGTTGTCGACGACCGCCTGCCACACCGTCCCGCCGAGCGGCTCCCAGCCGGTGACGCGTTCCGATCCCTTGATCACCACGTGCTCGCCGGGCGCCGCCTCGTAGGTGATACGGCGGGAGTCGCTGAGACCGCCGTGGCGTGGCTTCACCCACTCCCGGTACTCCCCCGCGTGCACCACCACCGTGTCACCGGGCTGCGCGACGCCCGCCGCCCGGTTTATCGTCCGGAACGGCCGCTCGGCGCAGCCGTCGGCGGAATCCGAGCCGCTGATCGCCACATGGAACACGGATGTCATCGGGGAGCCCTCCTCGTCGATTGATGGAGATGCCTTCGGCGCGGCGGCCGGCACATCCGCGCCCGTTCACGTCCACACCGGCAGGTCGATGGCGGACGGGCGGGCGCCGTCGTGGGAGATCTCCTGCTGCGCCCGTACCGTGGTGGTCGCGGTGGCGGCGGGTTCGCCGCTGCCGGGATTGCGGGCGTAGCGCGGATGCGCTCCGGAGCTGACCTGGACGGCGACGCGGTGGCCGGGGGCGAAGCTGTGGAACGCCGGCCACAGCGACACGTCCAGCTCGACGAAACCGTCTGCGTCGGGCCGCGGGTCGGTGGCCGCGGTGCCGACGCCGCCGACGCGGCGGATGCCGTCGCACACGCTCATCGAGCGGCCGTCGGGGTGCACGTCGCAGATCCGGACGAAGACGTCCGCGCTGGCTGCCGTCGAGCGGAACCGGACGCGGGCGATCGGCTCCCCGGCGAGGACGACAGCCTGCTCCAGCGGTCGGCTGCGGAAGACCGCCACGTCCGTACGGCGTTCGTGGGCGCTGTTGTCGACCGGCCCGCAGGCCGGGCCCAGGCCGGGGCCGCCGAGTGCGGGTGTGGGCCGGTCGGGGTCGTAGGTGTAGCGGGTGCTGCCCGCCTCGGGGGAGGCCGGGTCGAGCAGCCCGGACGGGTGCAGGTGCCACCGCTGCGTCGTGGTGCCCGGCGGTGGCCACGCGGACAGATCGCGCCACTGCTGCGCGCCGGTGAGGAAGGCACGCACCGGCGCCGGCCGGGCCGCGGGCGCACCGGCGAAGTGTTCCCTCAGGAACGCGATCGACTCGGCGAGAAACGGGCTCTCGTCACTGCTGTGGCCCCACGGGCCGATGGTCAGCCGGGGCGGGCGACCGGCTGCGGCGAGTTGGGCGTAGTTGCGCAGCTGCCAGGGAAGGAAGATGTCGTACCAGCCGGTGGCCATGTACACGGGCGCGGTGACGTCGGGCACCGACGCGGTGTGCGACTGCCGGGTCCAGTAGTCGTCGGTGAGCTTCTCGTGGGCCAGCCAGTCCTGGTACCAGCCGATCGGGTGGCCCGCCACGGCGGTGTCGCCGCCGGACAGGGGCAGGACGTCGAAGGCTTCGGCCAGCCTCCGGTCCGGCCGCCGCGCGAGCCACGCCCGGACCAGGGTGCCGTGCACGCCCCGCAGGGCCATCCGGCGCGACCAGCCGAGCGAGCCGCCCAGCGAGAACGCGCCGTTGTTCCAGGTGACGGCGCCGAAGTCGGCCATCGTGACGTTCAGGCACAGGGCATCAGGGGCGTTGACGGGATCCTCCCGGCACATCCGGCCCGCCACGGCCCACTGGGTGTAACCGAGGTAGCTCTCGCCGAACGTCGCGACAGTGCCGGTGAACCACCGCTGGCGGCGTACCCACCGGTGGGTGGTCATGCCGTCGCGCTGTTCGTCGAGCTGGGGCCGGAAGCTGCCTCCGGAGCCGCCGGTGCCGCGGCAGCTCTGCACCAGCACCGTGAACCCCGCGCCGGCCAGCGCCGGCGCGTGTGTGAGTGAGGCGTGCCGGCCGTACGGCGAGCGGACGACGACCGTGGGCAGCGGCGGTTCCACCGGGCCGACCGGCAGGTAGAGGTCGGCGATCAGCACGGCCCCGTCGTCCATCGGCACGCGCAGCCCGCGCCGCACGGTGAAGGCGTACGAGGGCTGGTGGCCGTGTCGCGACGGGCCTTCCGGCGCCACCCGGCCAGTCGGCGGCGCAGGCTCGTCATCACTCACCCCTTGAACGCGCCTTCCATGATTCCCTGCACCAGACGGCGCCCGACGAAGACGAACAACACCAGCAGCGGAATGGTGGCCAGGAAGGAGCCGGACATGGCCAGGCCCAGATCGATGTCCCGGTTCTGCTGCAGCGCCTTGATGGCGATCTGGACGGTGTAGTTCTCCGGCGACTTCAGGACGATGAACGGCCACAGGAAGTCGTTCCACGCGTAGACGAACGCGAACAGCCCCAGCACGTACGCCGCCGGGCGGACCAGCGGGAAGGCTATCCGCCAGAAGATCTGCCAGGTGGTCGCGCCGTCCACCCGCGCCGCCTGCATCAGCTCGTCGTCGATGGTGCTGCCGATGTGCTGACGCATCCAGAAGATGCCGAACGCGCTGACCAGCCCGGGAACGATCACCGCCTGAAGGCTGTCCACCCAGTTCAGCTCCGACATGATCAGGTACTGCGGCACCACCGCGAGCTGCGCCGGCACCGTCATGGTCAGCACGACGATGAGGAACAGCGTGTTGCGGCCCGGGAAGGACAGCTTGGCGAAGGCGAAGCCGGCCAGCGCGCAGAGCACCGCCTGGCCGACGGCGATCGTGGTGGCGACGATGACGCTGTTCAGCAGGGACTGCACGAACGGCACGATGGTGAAGACCAGCTCCGCCAGGTGCAGGAAGTTGCCGCCGGGGGTGATCGTCGGCGGGAGGGTCGTCGCGGTGGCGGAGTCCGTCGTCGCCACCACGAACATCCAGTAGAGCGGGAAGACGCTGACGAGCGCCATGAGGGTGAGCAGCGCGTACACCGGGATCGGCACGCGGTTGGCCGAGCGCCGGCGGACCCGCGTGGGCGCGACGGTCGTGGGTGCGGGCTTCATGGGCGCTCCGAACGGATGCGGGTGGCCAGCAGATAGTTGAGTCCGGAGAACACCACCACGATGACGAAGAGGGCGACGCCGACCGCCGCGCCGTAGCCGAAGTGGAACTGCCCGAAGGACTGCTCGTAGAGGTAGAGGGTGACGGTCTGGCACTGCCGTGCCGCCCCGCACGTGAGTCCGCCCACCGGGTTGACCAGCAGCGGCTCGGTGAAGACCTGCAACCCGCCGATGGTCGACGTCACGACGGTGAACGCGATGATCGGCCGCAGCGAGGGAATGCTGATGTGCAGGAACTGCTTCCAGCCGTTCGCGCCGTCGGCGGCGGCGGCCTCGTACAGTTCCCGCGGAACCGCCTGCAACGCGGCGAGATACAGCAGCGTGTTGTATCCGGTCCAGCGCCAGGCGATCATCGTGGCGATCATGACGTGGCTGCCCCACAGCGAGGCGGTGAAGTCGATGTGGTCGAAGCCCAGCAGCCCGAGGAACCAGTTGATCATCCCGTAGTCCCTGTCGAACATCTGGGCGAACACGATGGTCGTGGCCGCCACCGAGGTGACGTAGGGAACGAGCACCGACATCCGGAACAACGCGGCCAGCCGCAGCCGCGCGTGGTTGAGCAGGTGCGCCAGGCCGAGCGCCAAGAGCAACTGCGGCACCGTCGACAGCACCCAGATGCTGAACGTGTTCCGCAGCGCCCCCCAGAATCGCGGGTCGTGAAGAAGTTCGGAGAAGTTGTCCAGCCCCACGAAACGGTGCTCGCCGATGGGATCCCAGTCGAACAGCGAGATGTAGAAGGTGAACAGCAACGGGAAGAGGCCGAAGATCAGGAACAACACGAAGAACGGCGAGATGTACGCGTACGGCGCCAGGAACTCCCGTACGCCCTGCCGGATCCGCCGGTTGCGAGCGGGCCTCCGGACGTCCGGCGGGATCGGGGCCGGGCCGAGCATGGTGGTCAAATCGTCACCCTCCCGAAGGCGGCGGCCGGGCACGACCCGGCCGCCGCGCATCAGCCCTCGGTCATTCGCGTACGGCGTTCTTGACGTTCTTCAGCGCGGTGTCCCAGGCGTTCGCCGGATTCACCTTGCCCTGCTCGACGCTGGTGAGTGTGTTGAGGAACTCGGTGCCGACGGGTCCGTCCTGCGGACCGAAGTAGAAGGGCTTGATCCCCACCACCGACTGGGTGTAGATCTTGCCGATCGGCGCGTTGCTGAAGAACGGGTCGGTCTTCCCGACCAGCTGCGGATCCGTGTAGACCGACGGCGTGGTGGGCAGCGACCCCTGCATCAGGAAGTGGTCCAGCTGGCCCTTCGGCGACTGCATCTCGGAGATGTAGTTCCACGCCGCCTTCGCGTTCTTGGCGCGCTTGGGGATGGCGAGGAAGCTGCCGCCCCAGTTCCCCGAGCCACCGGGAATGGTGGCGATGTCCCACTTCCCGTTCGTCTCGGGGGCGTTCGTCTTCATCTGGCTGAGCATCCAGGACGGTGAGCACACCACCGCGTAGTCGCCCTTCTTCATCGCCGCGGTCCAGCCGGAGGAAAACGACCCCTGCTTGGCGGAGATGCCCGCGTCGAAGGCCCTCAGCGTCACGTCGAACGCCGCCTTGACCTGCTCGTTGTCGTAGTCGAGCTTGCGGTCGGCGCTGTAGTAGCGCTGGCTGCCCTGGTTGACCGCCTGGAAGAAGACGCTGGTCGGCGTGTTGTCCACGAACGGCTTCCCGGTCTTCTGCACGTACTGCCTACCGACGTTGATGAACTCGTCCCACGTCGGCCAGAGCTTGGCGACCGCCTCCCGGTCGGTGGGCAGGCCGGCCGCCTTGAACAGATCCGTACGGTAGGCCACCGCCAGGCCGCCGACATCAGTCGGCACACCGATGATCTTGTTGTCCTCGGTCGTCGACTGCGCCATCACCCAGTCGAGGTAGTTGCCCTTGATGTCGTTCGCACCCAGCGTGGTGAGGTCGACGAAGTTCTCCGGAGACTGCATGAACTTCGGCAGGTCGTCGGCCTGGATCAGCACCAGGTCGGGCACCTTGCCCCCGGCCAGCGCGGCGGTGAGCGCCTGTGCGGTCTCGGTCGTGGTGCCCACCTCGGTGAGCTTGACGCGCACGTCGGGGTGCGCCTTGGTGTAGACGTCGACGTCGGCCTTCTGGTTGATGTTGGCAAACGACCAGAACTCGAAGGTCTTCGAGTCGGACTTGCCGTCTGATCCCCCACAGCCGGCGAGGAGGAGCGCGATGGCGGCGACGACGGCGACGGTGGTGGTCCGGACGCGTTTCAACGGCCCTCCAACGGGGTGATCGTGAGCGGCGATGGTGGGGTGGCGGGATCTCGCCGCCTCCGAAACTTATCGAGATATTTACATGCCATGATTTTGTGCGCTGAGGCTACTAAGTGCCCCGCCGTCCGTCAACAGGCGCGCTGCCAGCGAGAGCGCCGGACGGCAGGGTGGAATCCTGATCGGCACAGCGCCGAAAGTTTCGGAGCAAGGGGCGTGACTCCGCGCGAAGGACACCGGCGGCCCTCGCCTCCGCTCCCGGACAGCGGCGTCACGCCGACGGCGGCGCCGCGAACGGGAGCACGGAAGTGCGGACGCCGCGGAAGACGCGCGGAGCCGGTCCTTCCACCCGTGGCGGGATCCTGACGAACGGCGCCACCGGACTGCCCCGGAAAGCCGCCGCAGCGCGATGGTCTACCGACTGCGGGTCGCCCGCGTTCGCCAGTCGTCGAGGCGGGCGTCGTCCGCCGCCATCGGCTGGATCAGCACCGGCGCGAGGTGCACGGTGTCGCCGTCCGTGGCGGCGTCGACAATGCCCTGCAGGAACTCGAAGAACTGTGTGGGCGCCCACGGGACGGTACTCAGCTGCGCGGCACTGCTTGCTCGCGCCGTCGATACTCGCTCTGGGCCGGCCCCGGTGTCTGCGCCTCCCGGCCGGATAATCGATCGCCCGGTGTACGCCGACATGCCACGAAGGGCACGTCGCCGCACCCGAACGCGACGGCTACCGACCGCTCCCCCACCCGGCCGGGCTCCGGACCTCATGGCCCGGAGCCCGGCAGGTGGATGGTCGTGCTGAGCGACTGCCGCGGCGAATCTCACCGACGGGATGCCGCAGCCCTCGGGAAGCTCGGCGAGAGGGCGACGGAGGCGGGCCGGAGACGATCCACAGCCGCGTGATGTCGTGGGTGACCAGCGGGCCGATGCCCGTTCCGGCCCCCTAGAAGAGGGTTGCCTTGGCGCACGACGAGACCGCACCCGCACTGTTGATCCTGCAGCTGTAGATCTGCACGTCGCGAACGTCCTTGAAGGTCCAGCTGTGATACACAGTGTCGTAAGCCCCGGTGGTCACCTTGATCGGGTTGGCAGTCGAGTAAACCCATGAACTGCCGTTCCACTTGTAGTAGGTCAGGTGCAGCGCCGCACCGTAACCATCCGGGCAGAGATCACGCTCCCATGCGTCGAAGCCACCTGCGAATGCCTGGTAGCCACCTTTGACGCCGCCATTCGCGTAGTAGGTGTAGGTGCCCCCCGCCTTGGTCGTCATATCACAGCCGCGGCCCGAATCAGCTGGCCCGTTGGCATAGAAGTTCAACGTGGTGGCGGCGCTGGCCGGAGTGGCGAATGCCATGACTGCCGTCGCCGTTGCGCAAGCCATCAGGGCCGTCCTCTTGATGAATCTCATGAGCGCGTGAAACCTCCATGCTCCAGCGATCGCGGAAAGACGGGGGCGAGTCCCCGTATCGCGCATACGTGGGTGCGCGAGTCGACCTGCAAGCCATTGTGGACGCCACGAGTCAGGATGGCGTTAGCGCAGAGCGCACGCCGCTTAGCTCTCGATGCCGACCAGGCTGTGCGAAACCATCCCCCGATACTCACTGGGCGTCATGTCGTAGGAGAGCCGAAATGTCCGGGTGAAATCGGCCGGTCGCGGAAAGCCCCAGCGCAGCGCGATCGCGTGGATCGGACGGTCTCGCAGCCGGGGATCGGCGAGATCGCGGCGGCAACGGGCCAGTCGTTCACGACGGATCCAGGCAGAGACGGTCAAGTCCTGCTGCCGGAAGAGTTGGTGGAGGTGGCGGACCGAGATCTGGTGCGCGGCGGCGATGGTCACCGGGGACAGCTCCGGATCACCGAGGTGCTGTTGGATGAAGGCGTGAATGCGCAGCATGAGAGCGTTCTGAGGGCTCTCGGACGGCAGTCCGCATCCAGCGCCGAGTTCCCGGGCGAGTGTGATGGACAGCAGATCGAGGAAGACCGTGGCCAGCCGAGGGGAGTCCGCAGGCTCGTAGTCGCGTGCACCCCTGACCAGTCCGAACAGGAACTGTGCGACCAGACCTCCGGTTCCGACTCTCCCGGACAAGCGCGCGCCGAGCAGTTGCTCGACGTTGCGCGTGGGCAGCAGCGCTCTGGGGAACTGTGCCACCACCGTGCGAGCCACCACCGGATTCGCGGCGGTCACGTGCGCCTCGTATGGATGTGACGTGTCGTAGAGCACGAGGTCGTCCGGCCCCGCAACGCTTTCCCGGCCGCGTTGGGCGATCCCTTGCCTGCCCCCAAGGATCATCCCGAGGCTGAGATACCCGGGGTCGCTCTGCCGGATCATTCTCGGCGTACGCCGACACCGCAACGAGGGATACGTCATGGCGACGATCTGGACCGCGCCCAGGTCGAGATGCTGCATCGTTGCCCGAAAGTCCTGGTGCGGGATTTCGGTGGCTACGTCCGAGGCCGCGAGCGATCGCATCGTCATCTCGTGCCAGCGGTCGAATCGCTCGTCGACCGGGAAGTCCCTGCTGTCGAACAACGTCTGGATCATCGTCATCACCCCTTCGAACAGGACAGCAAGAGACCAGGGCGACTACATAGGTCCCGCGACTTACTGGGAAGTACAGCACACCGTGAGTACTGCACCGCATGCGTCGAGAGGGTCGGCGAGCATCGATGCCAAAACGTGGTCGGCGGTGATCTTCAGCTCCTGACGTGCTGGCGTTCGTCACCGCTGGTGACGTAAGGAAACAGCGGTGCTGCTCGCTCTGGAGTGAGGGCTGGCTGCCCGGTCGCCGCACGTTCTCGTACACGAACGGTCGCGGTGGGCCGGACGGGCCGAAGCGTACGAGCGCAGCTTCGCCAAGCTCTGCGCGTACCCGGCGGAAGCGCTGCTGGACGCGGCGGGGTGCGGGCCGGACGGCGGGTGATCGACGTCGGCGCCGGGCCGGACACCGTCGCCGGTTGCTCCGCTGCCGACCAGGCGTACGACGGTCAGCGCGACAGCATCCGGCGGACCCGACCGCCCACCGCCTGCTTGACCCGGTCGCGCAGTGGCTGCGCGCCGAGCGCCTTGAGCTTCTGCCGCAGCGCCTGGTTCTCGTCCCGAAGCCACCGCATGCGCGCCAGCAGTTCCTCGGCGGTGTAGGCGGAGGCCGGCCGGACCGCCTGCGGGTAGACGGTTTGGCGGACCTGCTCGTCGAAACGGGTGGCGCTGTCCCCGTCGGCGAACGAAAGGCCGAGGTCGTGCTTGGCGAGGAACGCGGTGATCCGGGCGAAGCGCTCCTTGTGGCCCTCGTTCAGGGCCGTGTAGTCGGCTTCCTCGTAGAGTTGGGCGGCGTCGATGTCGGCCGGCACATCGCGCATCAACCGGTGCGGGATGTCGAAGTAGCGGGCCAGTTCCAGGGTGCGCGAGTCGTGCGCGAGGAGATACCCGGGAGTGCCGGCGAGCAGCGCCGCGATCGTGCCGTGGATCCGGGTGCCGAAGGCGAAGTCGAATCCGGAGAGATACTCCATCCAGGGCCACGGGTCCACGAACATCCGCACCTTGTCCTCGACGAAGAGCGGATGTGAGGTGTAGATCGGCATGTCGTCGGTCTTGCCGAGCAACTTCGGCGCGTCGCCGTAGAGCAGGGTGCCGAGGGCGTACAGGCCCTGCGCCAGGTAGCGCAGGTTCGGGTAACGCTGGTGGTGGTGCGCGACGATCGGGGCCAGCGCGCGGACGTACGGCGAGATGACGAACGCGAGCCGATCCTGGGTGCTCAGGGTCGCCTTCGCCTTCTCGACCCGGAGGCTGTCGCCGTGCAGGAACATCGACGGGCAGCCGATCTGCTCGACGGCGGAGAAACCCAGCGTACGCAGGTAGTTTTCGCTGATCTCGCCGCGTACGCCGATGCTGTGCGATCGGTCCAGCACCGCCCGGCAGAAGGCCTTCACCGGCTCGTCGATCGGGCGCAGGTATTCCAGGTCGCCGTCCACGTCGGTCTGCGCCCCGACCCCGAGCACCACCACCGGGATCTTGAGCCGCTCGATCAGCCGCGTCATCGACGTCAGCCGGTTCACGTAGTCGTGGCGAAACGCGTTCGCCAGCGGAATCACGAAGGCGTCGTACTTCTCGTTGATCTCGTCGGCATCGCGCGGGTCCGCCCGGAACCGCGACGGGGTGATCTCCGCCGCCGAGGTGGCCAGCAGCTTGTGCGCGGCGTGGCTGAAGACCAGGTTGCCGCTGTTCTTGCCGATCCAGTCCCGCTCGTAGGTCTCCTCTGCGGTGACGACGTCGAACGGGCCCTTGCGGGCTCGCAGCAGGATCCGCTGGTGCATCCGGAGTGTCCACCCTTCGTCCCGGACGCCACGGCGCCCGGCGAGGCCGAAGCGGCGCGACCGGCCGAGCACGGCCCTGTTCCGTGCAGAAGCAGAAATCCTACCGCTCCATGCCGAACCGGATCCCGCCTGCCCGGCACCTGACATCCGCCCGTGCTGAGCGCGTCCAGCTCTCGGTGGAGCGTCTGGGCGAGCGAGCCGTGGCGCTCGACCTGGACGCCAACGGCAGCCTTCTCGCCACCGCGATCGCCGCCACCCGACACCGACCGCAGGCCGCAGCGTTGGAGGTCTTGCGCTACCTGCTGGAACTCGGTGCCAAGCCCGCGCCTGGCGAGGAGAGCCCGATCGTCCAGGCGGTGCTGGGATCGGCCGCACCTGCCACGATCCGCATGCTGCTCGGCCATGGCGCTGATCCGAACTCGCGGCGCTCCGACGGCACCCCAGCGCTCATCCTCGCCGCTCGGCGCGGTGACCACGCCGCCGTTGACGTGCTTCTCACCGCAGGCGCTGATCCGAACGCGGTCGATGGCTACGGGCACACCGCGCTGATGCACGCCATCGAACGCAACGAGCGGGCCGTGAGCAGCGTGCTGCTGTTGGCCGGCGCTGACCATGCGGGCGCGCTCGAGATCGCACGGGGCTGGCAGCGGCAGAACGTTCAGTTCCGACTCGGCGAGATGAGCGTTGGCCTGGACGACGTACCGATCGCCCGTACGACCGTGCGGCTGCATCCCACCGGGTACGAGCTGCGCGGCGATCCGGCAGAGTTCCGCCGCTGGGGGCAGCTCGTCGAGTGTGTGGCGGAGGAGTTGGGCGATGACGAGTGGGAAGCGCGGACCGGTACTCCGTACGCGCTGGCCCGGACCGTCGCCCACCGACTCGTCGACGATCCGGCCAAGTCGCCCACAGCGTCATGGCACCGCATCGAGCTGAACAGTGCAGAGCTGGCAACGGTACGGCAGGCATTCGTGGAGCTCGCCTACGCGGTCCGTGCCACGCTGCCGGACGGCGTCGGGCAGGAGTACGTCCATGACACGCTCGACGAACTCGATGCCCAGTTGCCCTGACTCGCGTCCGTCCCCCGAGCTGGACGTGCAGCCGCAGCCGACCCTGGCGAGAGCATCCTCCCCGCGGCGCCCACGTCCGCGTTGCCGGCGGTAGAACACCTCGACCGCGTTCCATTCGTCGCCTGCGGTCAGGGCCAGGAGTTCGGCGTCGTCCTGAGCGGTCATTCCTACCTATCGCAGCGGGACAGCGTCAGGCTCGCGATACTGGCCCGCTTCGTCAGAGGACAGTGACGGTGATCACCTGTAGCACTTGGCGCGGTGCTGCACATGTCTGTCCTGGGCGCAGTCGTGTGTCCAGGACAGGAGCAGAGTATGACGACGACCGCGTTGCTCGACCGTGCGCCGACGCCGTCGCCCGTCAGCGGCCCTCCCGGGCGGGCGCCACGGTTGTACGTGCTGGACGGGTTGCGGCTGATCTGTGCTCTTGCGGTGGCCGGATACCACTTCGGCGACTCGTGGAGGTTGGACGGGGTGCGCCCGCCGGCATACTTCCTGCCGGACGCGGCACCGGTGCTGATCTATGGCTTCCTCGGAGTCGAGACGTTCTTTCTGATCAGCGGATTTGTGATCCTCATGAGCGGCTGGGGGCGTACCGTTCGCGAGTTCGCTGCCTCCCGCGCCGCGCGACTCTATCCGGCGTTCTGGGTGTGTGTGGTGACCACGACAGCCGTAACGGCAGTGCTGCCGATCAGCGGCGGGCTGCCTTTCCCACCTCCGCCGGACGGGTGGGGCGTGCTGGTCAACCTGACCATGCTGGCGGAGCCCCTCAACACGCCGCTTGTCGACACCGTGTACTGGACCCTCTGGATCGAGCTTCGGTTCTATCTGATCGCGGCGTGCATTCTTGCGGCCAAGCTGACCGACCGGGGAGCAAAAATATTCAGTGCCGTGTGGCTGGCCGCCGCCGTGATCATGCCCGTTTTCCGGGGTGCCGCCCTGGACGAGGTAGTGATGTCCAATTTCGCGCCGTACTTCATCGCCGGAATCACCCTGTTCCTGCTTCGCCGCAACCGAGCCGATCGATGGCTGTGGGTGCTGTTACTCGCCACATGGCTGGTCAGCCTGCAGCGCGTGCACGGGCGGACCCTCGAGTTGAAGCCCGGCTTCGAGGTAGCCGTCTGGCCGGCACCGGTACTGCTCACCGGGGTTTACCTTTTGATGCTCATCATCGCGCTCGGCTACACCGACCGGGTAAAACTGCGCTGGCTGGCCACCGCGGGTGCACTCAGCTACCCCTTCTACCTCTTGCACCCGCGCATTGGATACAGCGTGATCCGCAACGTGTACGAGGAAACCAACCTCCCCGCGTCGATACTGATCGGCGGCACCGTGCTTGGGCTGCTGGCGGCAGCCTGGCTCGTCCATCGCTTCGTCGAGCGCCCACTCGCACCCCTGATCCGCGGCTTTGTATCGGACCGGCGACGACAATGACCACCAGACGCAACGCGCCGAACACGAGGACGAGTGTGGATCAAACGACCGCGGATGCCGATTCCGCCTTCCGCGAGCTGTTCGAGGCCGCGTATGACGATTTGCTGCTCTTCGTCGAACGCCGTGCACACCTCGCCGTTGCCGAAGACGTGGTCGCCGAGACGTTCTTGACAGCGTGGCGCCGCTTGGACGAAGTACCGAAACCACTCGGCGAGGCCCGCGCCTGGCTGTTCACCGTCGCCCGCAACGTTCTGCACAATCGGCAGCGCAGCGACCAGCGGCAGCAGAGCCTCGCGCTTCGCGTCCTACGGGAACCCGATGCTCCGAGCAGCGCCGAGGCCGACCTCGCGGCTACCCGCATCGACCTGGTGAAGGCTTGGCAGCGCCTGTCATCCGCCGATCAGGAAGTGCTGACGCTGACCGCGATCGAAGACCTCACCGGGCCGCAGGCAGCACGCGTACTGGGCATTTCCCGGCCCGCGTTCAGTCTGCGCCTGCTGCGCGCCCGCCGCCGCCTGCGTCAGCATCTTGGTCAGCGGCCGAACAGCGAACCCACAAACGTCCCTGCACCGGCTGGCCCTTCACGACGCGGAGGCTCCGCATGACCCACGACGATGTCCTCGACCAGATAATCCGCTCCGCCGCGGTCCAGGTGCCCGCACGCGTCGGGCAGGAACCCGCGCGAGAACTGCTCGAGCGGATCGTCGCCACTGATCGGCGGCCACGCCCAGGACCAGCGCGCACACCGCACCGTCGGCCCCGCCTGGCGATCGCCGGCGCGGCCGGAGCGCTCGTCGCCGCTGTCGCCTTCACCCTGACACTTGTCAACGCTGGTCCCGCGTTTGCGTCGTGGACGCCCGAGCCGAACCCGATCTCGGATGCCGAGGCACGCGACCTCGCCAGCAAATGCCTGCCTGCCCAGGACGCGAGCGTCGCAAGGGTGGTCATCGGCGAAAAACGCGGCGAGTACGCATACGTGAACGCCGTGTCGCCGGCTGGAAGCCAGACGTGCTTCCGCGATCGCAATGGAGACGTGACGAATACCAGCATCCTTACCGTGCTGACCAGCACCGAGCGGCTCGGCGCCGGGGGTGTCGAGATGTACTCGTGGGGTCAACTACGCACCGACGAAGGCTACGTCCGGATCATGGCGGGACATGTCGGCTCACAGGTGACGAGCGTGGAGATCAACTTGCGGACCAAGGATGGCGCTTCGTCACGGACGGCGCGGGCAACCGTTCGCGACGGTTACTTCGGCGCCTGGTACCCCGAGGGCCTCGACGAGTCGAGCAGCAACACCACCACACTGACCGTCCGCCTCGCAGACGGCAGCGCGGTGAACCTGTCCGCCCGCGAACTGTACGAACAACCGAAGCTGGACTGAGAGGGCGATTCGGCAGGCCTCGGTCGGACTGCCGACGACGATTGCCACCGCCAAAGCCAGGAGCAGCAGCGTGCCCGCGTGCTGCACAACCGGTGCGGCGTCAAGGGTCACCGCGACCACGACAGCCACTGTCGCACGCAAGCATTCGGGCTCTGCGGAAAGCGTCCGCCCGCGGCACGACGCAGCAGCAGGCTGACACCGCGGCCGACCCGAGCATGATCGCCTCGATCATCAGGACGTCATCGCGGTGCGACGCCGGGGCGTGACCATTGCGCGGTGGGACGGCCGTCGAGACGCCAGGGGTGCCCGGTGACCCGCGGCCAGCCTTCGGGCGAGTTTTCCCAGTTCTCCTGCCGGCCGTACACCGTGAGGTCCAGGGCGTGGTAGGTCGTCATCAACGCCTCGACGCCCCGCCCGGTGGTCCAGTAGGTCTCGAAGACCTTGTCGCCGTCGCGCAGGTAGCACGCGATGAACCCGAAGTCACGACCGTCGGCAAGAGCCGGGTCGGAGTCTTTCGCCGAATACCAGGGAAACCTATAGCCCATGAACTCCGCGAACGGGGCACTTTCGTCGTACGGACCCTCGCAGAACACGGCGTAGGTGACGTCCCGAGCGTGCAGGTAGTCCAACATCTGCATGTGACAGGTCGAGAAGGTGCATCCCTCACACTGATGCTCGTACGGCTTGCCGTCGTGCCACATGTGGAAGTAGGCGATGAGCATTCGGCGGCCCTCGAACACCTCCACCAGCGGGATGTCCCCTCCAGGGCCCCGCACCGTCACCGTCGGCACCAAGGTCATCGACAGCTGACGACGAGCGGCTGCGATCGCGTCTCCTTCGCGGGTATGGGCCTTCTCCCGGACCAGCAGTTCGTCGCGCTCGCGCAGCCAGGTCTCCCGGTCGACGACCGAGGGCGCGGCGGCGCTGGCCGCGGGGGTTGCCGTCATGGCTGCCTCCTTCGTGGAGTGGGGATCGGTCACAGTTACAGACGACCGAGTCGGCGATCGTCATCGGTGACCGATGACGGATGCGTTCGCGGTCGTCAGTACGGTTGTGAGGACCACTCAGACCCGGGGAAACCACATGTCCGGCTCGCCTGATGAGCAGGCGGTCTGGCTGCAGCGCGCCTTCGACGAGCACTGGCGTGAGCTACACGTCCACTGCTACCGCCTCGCCGGGAACGTCACCGACGCGGACGACCTGGTGCAGGAGACCTTCCTGCGTGCCTGGCGGGCTCGCGACCGCTTCGAGGGTCGGGCGTCGGCGCGCACCTGGTTCTACCGGATCGCCACGAACGTCTTCCTCGACAGCCGCAAGGCGGCCAGTCACCGGACGGTACCGTACGGTGACCCGCTGGAGTGGTCCACCGAGCTCGGTCCCTATCCCGACGCCCTGCTGGGCGGCGATCCGCAGACCGGTCTCGCCGCCCGGGAGACCGTCGAACTGGCCGTGATCGCAGCGCTCATGTACCTACCGCCGCGGCAGCGGGCGGCCTTCGTGCTGCGCGACGTCTACGGCTGGACGCCGCAGGAGATCGCCGCCGCGCTCGACACCGCCGTAGCGGCCGTCAACAGCCTCCTCCAGCGGGCCCGCCACACCCTCCGGCGGCGCGCTCCGTCGGATCCGAAGGACTGGCGCCGCCCGCAGCTCACCAGTAAGGACGAAGAGATCCTGCGCCGCTACGCCAACGCGAAGGACCCGGAGACGATCCGGGCACTGCTCGCCGAGGACGTACGGATCACGATGCCGCCCGAGCCGCCAGTCGTCGGGATCGACGCGGCCGCGGAGTTCCTCGGCCGACCGCTCGACTGGCGTACGTTCCTCACCTCGGCCAACGGGCGCCCGGCACTGATCAACTATCTCCGCCGGCCCGGCAGCCCGCACTACGAGGCGTTGGTCGTCGACGTACTCCGGATCGAGAACGGGAGGATCGTAGAGAGCAACGCCTTCATCGGTGCCCGTCACGTCGCCGCCTTCAGCATGCCCGCCACGCTCGAGCCCTAGACGAGTAGGTCTCAAGCCAAGTGGCCGAGTCTGCGCTGGTAGTGGCTACGCAGCCCGACGGACGTGCGGCCACACGGGCAGCGGCCATCACCGGGATGCGGCCGGCTTGACGTCCATCAGCTCAAGCATCTCGTCGCTGAGTCCGTGGATCGCGATGTCGTCACGCCGGCTCTCCCACCGTTCGCGGTCGAGCACCAGGTTGATCTGCTCCTGGCGGACACCCTCGAAAGCCCGGATTGTGGTGCCGTTCGACTGATAGCCAAGCGACCACGAGACTCCCAGCGACGGCGCGTTGGTGGACCAGGCGGCGGACTCGGCGCGCTCCGCTCCAAGCCCGGCGAACGCGAGATGCAGGATGGCGCCCCGCATCTCCTTGCCGTAACCACGCCGCTGGAACCGCCGCGCGATCCATGACCCCGTCGAGACGGTCTTGGTGATCCGAAGCCCTGCGCGCCGATCTCCTGCACCCCGACGCACGCGCCATCGACCTTCACAGCCATTACCAGGTTCCATCTGCTCGGCCGCCAGTCCGCCAGGGATGCCCAGTAGTACCGCAGAAACGACCACTCGGCTTGGGGAGACGGTCCCGACTCCCATCCCGCCACGGGCGAACGCGTCAGAAAGCGGTTCTGCGGATCGTAGATGCCAGCTGCCGCATGGATCGCCAGTTCGGCGAGCTCGTCCTCACCCGGCACAGCCAGCTCAAGCACGGACGTCGTCACCCGCAGACGGCGCACGGGCCAGATCTCGGCCAATGTCATCCGAGCATCATGCCCCGTCCTGCCGTCTGCCGTTGCCCGAAGATGTCGGCTGGTGCGTTTCTCAGCCTGGCTAACATCGCGGCTGGTTGGGGCTGGGTCCTGGTTGACGCCGATCTTCGTCTGATGACCTCCGCCCCGCAGGGGATCGACGGCCGGCTCGATGCATGCCGGTGAAGGTCGGCACCCACGGCCGGACATGCCTGTGTGGCGCCGCATCCTCACCACATCACCCTAGGACATTGCTGTCAGCCTCGCGGACCAGTTGGTTCGCTTTCATTTGCTGCTCCGCGCTTACCGATGCTGGCGGTTACGCAGTATTCTGCTCGGACGACAGGCAACCGCAGTCCTCAGTGGAAATGTCGTACCCGGCTCACCGGACAGGAGAACGGCATGGAAGCCTTCCGGGCGGTGGCTGGACGAGTACCATACGTTCCGGCTAGACGATCGGTCGTGGTTTTCGACCGCGATAGTGCGGCTTCGCTTAGGGCGGTGTCCACCGCGTATGCCACGCCGACACGGCTCAGAGCTGGATTACGGCTTGGTGCGGGTCCGCGCTCGGCACACGCCGGGTTACCGGCAGGCCATGGGATGGCGGAGCCCCGGCGGCTTCGTTCCGGCTGTCAGCACCTGCCGGCGTATGACGTCCGAGGGTGAGCTGACGGGGCCGTTCTGGGCGGCGCGGGCCTATTCGCGCGGCTCGGGGCAGGACCATCTCGGGCTCGGTTCGGTTAGTTCTGATCGGCTGCTGACGCGGCTGTCGCCGGGCGTCAACGTGCTGACCGCCCACCCACGGTACTGGTCGTTCTACGCGTTCCTGTTGGACGAGTTTTGGGCGCGGGATCTGCCGCGCCACCGGAGCGCCTTCCGGGCGTTCTATCGCCCCCGGGAGGCGTTGTACTCCGTTGCCTGCCAGCTTTGTGAGCAGCCTGAGCACGAGACCCTGACGAGCGGCATCGTCGGGTCCAGGCGCACATACGGTGTGATCGGTCAGGAGGAGTTCGATCCGGGGTTCGACTACATCAAGGAGCCACTCGGCGGATACGGGCTCTACTACCGCACGGTGATGGAGACGATGGGCTTGGTCGTGCTGACCGATCCGGGTACTGGGGTGGTGTTCGACGCTCCGACGCCGTTGGGCCGGTCGGTGGCGGCCGGGTATCGCGCTGCAGTCGACGGAACCCGATTCTACCGGGACTACTTCGCGGACTGCGATGCCGCTGTCCCGCGGGAGGTTCTCACGGAGTTCGCAGCCGCCGGCTGCCTGTGCCAGCTGCGCACGGCCGCCACCGCCGACCTACCGTTACTTCAAGACGTGTTCCTGCACCACGGCGAGCCCGAGGAAGCTGAGCGGCGGCGCGCCACCTTTCGCTTCATTCTCGACTTCTGCCGGACAGCTCCGGCGGAGGCGGTAAGCCAGGACCGCTTTCGCCAGCTTGTCTACTTCCGGCAATTGGACGGCCAGCCGTACGTACCGCTGCCGGGAGTGCTCATCACCGCCCGACGGTGGCGCATCTACCAGGCGCGCGAGTATTTTGCATTTGCCTTCAATCGGCTGTGGGCGTGGGTGGCACGCCGTGGGCTGGAGCTGTCCGACGACGGTCTGAGCCTGGTTCCCCTGAGTAAACTCTGGGCGATCATTACTGAAGAACTCGACGACAACAGCTTTTGCGGCGACCTGCCCGATCCTGGAATCGGGGCCGACATGCCGGGCGCGGCCTTCGCCGAGTGGCTCACGGGGCACGTCGATGTGGCGCCAGGAGTCGACGATCTGTGGCCTCGACACGAGGAGTTCGACGAGCACAGCCTCTACGACTGGTGCGCCAACGCCGAGGACGACGCCGAAACGCTGATCGCGATGCTGGGAATCCTGCTGCTCGTTCACCGCAGACTCGGCGCCCCCGGGCGGCAGGCCGACCTGGGTGACGACGCCGATTTGCTTACCGAGGGTGGCGGCCAGCGCATCGGCATGAGCCGCTTCTACGAGTTGCTACGCAAGCGGCTCATGGCAAACCAGACGATCGCCGAACTCCTCCAATGGATCATCATCGACTTCGTGATTGTCCAGCATGAGCGGGTGGCCACGGCGAAGCTCTTCAGCAGCGGGGACACCTTTCGTTTCCGGCGGGTCGGTGACGCGCTGCGGTTCTTTCCCGCCGACGCGCCGGTCGGCTTCAACGACAGCCGGTTCTGGGCCCTGAGTACGATCGCTCACGAGCTCGGCCTCGTCTCCAGCCTGAGCTTGCCGCAGCGGCAGCTGACCCTCGCCGGGTCGGCCCTCCTGACCGACGGCGACCTCCCAGCTGGCGCGGCGCAGAAGGCGGCGGCGCGGTTCCACCGGGAGAACGCGCGGTGAGTGTCGTGCCCCCGTTCATCGTCCCGGAGCAGGTCCAGGGTGCGTGGACGAACCTGATCGTGCTGACCTACTCGGCACACCTGGACTTCTTCGAGACCCATCTGCTTCGGCAGTTGAGCCGAGTGCCGAACCGGATAGTGCTGGCCGATGATCGGCGGCTGGCCGAGCAGTTCGCCACTGCGGCACGATCCGGGCAGCGGCTCGGTCAGGCAAACCGAACCTATCTGGCCGCACCGGTCCGCAACCCGTGGGCAGCGCATGCGAAGGCGGTGTTGCTGACGACGTCCACAGCGGGCCGGTTGCTGGTCGGCTCGGGCAATCTGGGGCCAGACGGGTACGCCGAACCCGGTGAGCTGTGGCACCGCTACACCTATGACGACAGCATCGGTGAGCATGCCGACGTGTTCGCCGCGCTCCGGTCCTTGATCGACGGGATCGCGGCGTGGGGGTGGCTCGATCCCGCCGCAGTCGCCGGGCTGGGCCTGGCTTGGTCTTCCACTCCGTGGTTGATCCCTCAGCCAACTGCGCAGCAGCCGCTGCACCACAATCTCGATACTCCGCTGATCGAGGTGATCACCGCCGCGGTGGACGGTCCGGTCGAGTTGCTCACGGTGCACGCACCGTTCTACGACGAGGATGTGGCGGCGCTCGGGCAACTGCTGGACCGGCTACGACCCCGCCGTTTGCGGGTTCTGCTCACCCCGGACACGTCGGTCGATGGGGGGCGCCTCACCGCGTTGGCGACTCGCCCCGGCACGGCGGTGTCGCTCGAGAGGGTCCACGTGACCGACGCTCCGACGGCCTTCCTGCACGCCAAGTTCATTCATGTGGTGGGCAGCAAGCAGGAGGTGTTGGTCACCGGTTCGGCAAACATGTCTCGACGGGCACTGCTGCTGACGGCCGCCACCGGCAACATCGAGCTGGCGGTGATTGAGACGCGGCCGCGCGGAGGGTTCGTTGGCCTCTACAAGCCGCTGACGATACAGCCGCTGCCTACCGCGGAATCGATCTCGTTGACCTTTCGGGGCGGCGGTGCGACACCATCGGCAGGTGCCGTGGCACTGCTCTACAGCGAGCTACAGGGCAACCTCCTGACGCTGGTGTTCAACGCAGCCCTGGGTTCGGGTATGCCGGACCTGGTCTTTCCGGACGGGACCGCGGTGCTCGCGCTGGCCGCCCAGGGTGACGGCACGAGTTTCCGGTTCCGGTTGGCTGACAGGGACGTCGATCGGCTCACGCATGGCGGGCGCATCGACGTCCGCCTGCCCGGCAGCGCCGGCACCGCCGATCCGGAGCCGACGTGGCCCTACCACGTGGACTCGCTGCGTGGTCGGATGGAGCGAAGCGGAGACGACAATCATCTGCTGTCCTCGACGGGGACCTTGCCCCGCGACGACAGTGACCTGTTCCAGCTCCTCAGACAGCTGGAGCAGACGCTGATCTTCGATCCCGAGACCGCTTGGAAGGTGGCAGGGACCAAGACGGGAACCGAAGCCGGGGACGGGGGTGACGGGGAGCGGCTGCGGTGGGAGGAAATCGACTGGGACCGGCTCTACCGGCACCCCCGCTATCGGGGCTACCAACGGAGCCGAGGGCCCGATGGAGAGCCCGCATCGGACATCGAGGTCATCCTCAGCTCGATCGCCGCTCGCCTGGGCGGGGCTGCCGGGCCGTCCACTATGGGCGACCGTGACAACGACCTCGACGCCGGAGGCGAACCAGACGACGTCGAGCTGAAGGAGGAGCTCACGCGGCGCCTGAGCGTCTCTACCCGGACCCGCATGGCCTGCAACCGGCTCGCCATCCGATTCACTGCGGCATTGCAGAACAAAGCCTTTCAGGAGAAACTCGGCCCCACCCTGACGGTGCGCAACGCGGTCATCCTGGGCCACGTCCTGCGCGAGCTGCTGCACGGTGACGCTATCGACCCAGGACGGGCGATCATGGCGCAGCTCGCTACGTGGTCGTTTCTGTGGGGCCCGAAGAGTAACGTAGCCTCGCTCCCCGGAGAGGAGCGCGCAGCCGCCGAGCAGGTTCTCACCGGGGCGAAGGCTCGACAAACTATGCTTCGTGCCCTCTCCGAACTCGCCGCATATGACCTCGACGACGAGCTACGTTCGGCCGTACGCGATCAAGCTCAGGCACTGCTGCTGTCGCCGACGCTCGGCCTTGATCAACATCTGCTGAGGCTGACCGCATCAGACGCGCGGCAGGCCGCCGCTCTCGTCGCTAACCTGCGCTACGTCGCTGGGAACTACACGGGTCGCGAGATCGTAGAACTGATGAGTGCCAGTTGGGACATCCGAGCGGCGTCCGTGCGATGGGAGAGAACGATCGTGCGGCGACTTGCCGGCCAGGGATTCCCCGCACGCTCAAGCGAGGTTGATGTTCTTCGGGTGCAGGAACCGATCGCGGGCCTTACCGTCGACCGTGCGGCCACTGATCTGGCCTGCCTCGCCGCCCACCTGATCGTGGGCGGAACGGATCTCGACTACGTGCGCATCCGATTCGCCGAAGGACGCGACGTCGCTTACTGGGACGCCGCCACAGGCGAGGGCATCTGTTTCATAGCCGGTGAGGAGAAGGATCTCACCGAACTGCGGCCCGAGTTTCCAGAATGGTGGCGGCGCCTGGACGAACTCGAAGGCCGGGAAGTTGCCCCTGCGGCTGCCTGACGGCCTCGCGCCCGGTCACCGCCCTGCGGACAGCGGCGCCGGTGCTGTGGCGGATGCGGCCACGCCACCGGATTCCTCGGGCTCGGACCGGTGTACTTCAGTCCATTTCCGTGCATCGGACACCGCACACCACCATTCAAGCCAGGAACGAAGCCGGCCTTTATGAGTACCAGGTCCGCGACTGACGGGCCTGGTACGCCCATCACGCTCTCGATGGCCGCCCACGCCTGCCTTGCCGTGGCCCGATCCATTACCGCAAAAGGGAGCCGGCCCGGTGACGGCATGATGATCGGCTTCACCGCGCCGGGGATGGTCCGAAGGCGACGACGCCGCCAACACCAAGCCCGGATCTGCCACTACCGACGACGCGGCTCCCCCTGGACAACTGCCGCTGTATTAGAGCGCGGCGGTATCCCGCCGGTACCTGCGGCGACAGATGGAAACCCCTGCGGAGATGAGGCCGATGAGGATCGAGTAGACGGCGCAGCGTTCGACGAGGCCGACCAACACGTTGGCCCCTGAGCCGGCGACGGCGAGGAAAGCCACCGTGGAGACGAGTCCGAAGGCGCCGAGCATGACCATGGCCTTCCCGGGCTTCCTACCGATGCCGAGATCTCGGTACATGCGTCCGAGCACGATGATCAGAATGTTGCCGCCGACGATGGCGGCCATGGCACCCAGGCCGTGGAAGTCGACAGTGCCCTGCCGATCGGCTTCGCCGTCGCCGGGGAAGAGCGCCAGCACGACGCCGCCGGCGCCGACCAGGGTGGCCATGCCGAGCAGGACCCCCCGGCGCCAGCCTCGCAGGCCGTTGAGCAGGGCGACACCGATGAACACCAGGACTCCGAAGAGGGAGAAGCCGGTGTTCATGACCCACCAGAGGGGCGAATACACGTACTGGCCGAACGCGGTCAGCGGGCCGTGGACTCCGAGGTCGCTGATGTAGTGGTAGGTGTAGCTGTAGGGCGGACTCCGCCAGGCCGCGGCGGCGACGAACTCGAGCAGCAGGAAGATCGCTGCCGCTGCGGCGAGCGCTGCTCCGGCGGGCCGGCGCTGGCCGCTCCGTTGCGCCGCAGAGACGGTTGCCGTCGGCGTTGCCGTCACCAGTTGTGTCATGGCCGGGAGCCCTTCGGCGAGGTCGGCAGGGACGGACGCCCCTGGTATCACTGCAAAAGTGTAGTGGCACCAGTTTCGGTGTCAATACAATAATGGTCAGAGTTGTACGATGACGGGCATGGCAGGGGAGCTGAATCAAACTGGGCGGCGCGAGCGAAAGAAGGCCATGACCAGAGCCTCGATCCTGCTAGCTGCGCAGGAGCTGTTCCTCAAGCGCGGCTTCGACGCGGTGAGCGTGCGAGAGATCGCCGACCAGGCGGACGTCTCCCCCACCACTGTCTTCGCCCACTTTCCCCAGAAGGAGGCACTCCTCTTCCACGAGGAAGACGCGCAACGCGAGCGACTCGTCGCCGCCGTACGCGAGCGACCGGCCGGCCTCTCGATCTCGGAGGCGCTGAAGGCCTACTACCGCTCCGAGTTCGTCGCCATGTGGTCCGGCGAGGAGGCGCCGCTCCGCCGCCGCGTCATGTCGCTGATGGAAGCCACACCGGCCCTTCAGGAGTACGCCTCCCGGATGTGGCTCCGCCACGAGGACGCACTCGTCGCGGCCATCACCGAGGATCTCGGCCTGTCCCAGCCGAGCGACGACATCCGGGTCTACGCTCGTTTCGCCCTCCAGATCCAGCTACTCGTGACGAGTGACACCGATCCGATGCTCGACGCGGGATTCCGGATCCTCGATCAGGGCTGGAGTGAGCATGACCCGGCGCGTGGCAGGTAGCGTCCACGCCAGTGGACCAATGGAAACGTCACGGCCCGTCACGGTGACGGGCTTCCCGTTTCATTCCTGAACCACGTCACCAAAGAGTGCATTGAGCCGCCGCTTGAGGTCATCACCGACCCGTGACGTCGCCGAGCGCGGTCAGCAGGTGCCGGGCCGGCCCCCGCCCCTGACTGTGGCTCCCCGGCAGCTTTATAGATCGTGTACCGACCGGACTTGCGGCAGCCCGTCGGTACCTCGGGATCGAGGTCGGGGTTGGTGATCGGCTCAGTATTCGACGCCACCGCCGGGACCGCCCGCCGAGCACGACGACGGGCGACGCTCGCCGGCGCGACAGCCGGAGGAAGCGGCCCTCGATGCGCGGCGAGCGCGACGAGGGCCGCGGCCTGGGCGGGTGGCAGCGGACGGCGGGCGGTGGTCAGTCGGGCGGGGCCATCCGGCGACGCAGTTCCCGCTTGAGCACCTTGTGGCTCGGCCCGAGCGGCAGGTCGTCGACATACCGGACCTGCCGCGGGTACTTGTGCCGGCCCAGATGCTCCCGCGACCAGTCGATCATCTCCTGCTCGTCGGGCAGGCCCGGGCCGGCCGGGTCCGCCACCACCACCGCGCAGACCTCCTCGCCGTGACGAGGGTCGGGCACCCCGATCACCGCCACCTGGCCGACCGCCGGGTGCCCGGCAAGGACCTCCTCCACCTCGCGTGGGTAGACGTTGAAGCCACCCCGGATGATCATGTCCTTCTTCCGGTCGACGATGGTGATGAACCCGTCGGCGTCCTTGCGTCCCAGGTCACCGCTACGGAACCAGCCGTCCACCACCGCCTCCGCGGTCGCCTCGGGCCGCCCCAGGTAACCGGCGAAGACGTTGTGCCCCCGGATGACGATCTCGCCGAGCTCTCCGGTCGGCAGCAGCTCGATCCGCTCGTCCACCTCCGCGCGGGCGATCTCCACCTCCACGCCCCAGACCGGGTGCCCGATGGTCCCGGCGCGGGTGCCGAAGTGCGGCTGGTTGGTGGTGGCGGTGGGTGAGGTCTCGGAGAGCCCGTACCCTTCGAAGACCGTCGTCTGGAAGGCGGCGTGGAACCGTTCCAGCACGGCCACCGGCAGCGACGCCCCGCCGGAGACGCAGAGCCGCAGCCGGGGCAGGTCGTCCCGGTCCCGGGCGGCGTCGAGCAGCGCCACGTACATGGTGGGCACGCCGTGGAAGACGTCCACCCCCTCACGCAGCATCAGGTCGATGGCGGCCGGCCCGGTGAACCGGCTCAGCAGCACCAGCGTCGCGCCGATCCGGAAGGTGCCGTTCATCGCCACCGTCTGGCCGAAGCTGTGGAACAGCGGCAGGCAGCCGAGCACTACGTCCGTCCTGCGCGCGTCGTTGGCGTCGAAGACGTTCACGGTGGCGTTCATGACCAGGTTGAGGTGGGTGAGCACGGCGCCCTTGGGCACCCCGGTGGTGCCGCTGGTGTAGAGCACCACCGCCGGGTCCTCCGCCAACCGGGTGACGTACGACGGCAGCGGTGGCAGCGGGTGGCTCAGCTCCTCCAGGCGGGGCGCGACCGCGCCGGCGGCCGCCGGCCCGACGGTCACCAGCGGCACGCCGGCCGCCGCCGCGGCAGCGGCGCCCAGGGCGAGCTGGGAGCTGTGGCACACCAGCAGCTTCGTGCCGCTGTCGGTCAGCACGTGCGCCGCTTCGTCCACGGTCAGCAGCAGGTGCACCGGGACGAGCACCGCGCCGGCGGCGAGGGCCCCGTAGTAGACCCGGGGGAAGTCCACCACGTTCGGGGCCAGCAGGGCCACCTTGTCGCCGGGGCCGACCCCCCGCTCGCGCAGCCCGGCGGCGTAGCTGCGCGCCTCCAGCCACAGCTCGGCGTACGTCACCCGGGCGTCGCCGTCGACCACGGCGACGGTGTCGGCGTGCCGGCGGGCGGACTCGGCCAGCACCATGGCCAGCGACAGCGCGGTCATCGGGCCACGCCCCGCACCAGGCGGCTGACCGTCTCGGCGACGCAGACCGGCTTGCCACCGGCGTCGCTCTCGACGGTGACCGCGGTGACCACCTGCACGCCGCCGTCCACGGGTGAAACCTCGGCCAGGGTCGCGGTGGCGCGGACCGCGCTGCCGACCCGGAGCGGGGCCGGGAAGCGCACCCGGTTGAGGCCGTAGTTGACCCCCATGGCCACCCCCTCTACCCGGTAAAGGCCACCGGCCAGCGCCGGCAGCAGTGACAACGTGAGGTAGCCGTGCGCGATGGTGCCGCCGAACGGGCCAGCCGCGGCCCGTCGCGGGTCGATGTGGATCCACTGGCGGTCGTCGGTGGCGTCGGCGAACCGGTCGACCCGTTGCTGGTCGATCCGGAACCAGGGGCCGGGGCCCAGGGTCCCGCCGGTCGCCTCGGCCAACTCCTCGATGGACGCGAAGACCCTCATGCCAGGTGTCCTCCCAGCTTCGTGTAGCCGCGCAGCAGGTCGCGGGAGATGATCAGTCGCTGCATCTCGTCGGTGCCCTCGAAGATCCGGTAGAGCCGGACCTGCCGGTACCAGCGCTCGATCGGCAGCTCGCGGGTGTAGCCCATGCCGCCGTGGATCTGCAGGACGCGGTCGACCACCCGATTGACCATGCCCGCGCCGTAAAGCTTCGCCATCGAGGAGGCGTGCCGCGGGTCCATGCCCTGCTCGACGGTCCAGGCGGCGCGCAGGATGAGCCAGCGGGCCGCCTCCAGCTCGGTCTCCGAGTCGGCGATCATCCACTGGATGGCCTGGTTGGTGCCGATCTTCGCGCCGAAGGTCTCCCGGGTGTTGGCGTAGTCGATGGCCATCGACAACGCCCGCTCGGCGATGCCGACGGCGTGCGACGGGATAATGTAGCGGCCCTTGCCGATCCACTCCATACCGAGGCTGAAGCCCTGCCCGGGCTCGCCGAGGATGTTGCGCCCGGGCACCCGGACGTCGTCGAAGACCAGCGAGGCGGGGCCACCCTCGCCCATCGTCTGGATGAACTCCGAGCGCCAGCCCATCGACCGGTCCACCAGGAACGCGGTGGCGCCGCCGTGGCGGGCCCCCTTCTCCCGGTCGGTCACCGCGATCACGATGGCGAAGTCGGCGTCGTGACCGCCGGTGATGAAGGTCTTCTCGCCGTTGAGGATCCAGTCGTCGCCGTCGCGGCGGGCGCTGAGCTTGATGTTGGCCGCGTCGGAGCCGGCGCCGGGCTCGGTGATCGCGAAGCAGCTGCGCCGCTCCCCCTCGATGGTCGGGACCAGGTACTCGCGCTTCTGCTCGTCATTGGCGTGGAACAGGATGTTGTCCGCCTCGCCGCCGAACCGGAACGGCACGAACGAGCGGCCGAGTTCGGTCCAGATCAGGGACTGGGTGACGGCCGGCAGGTCCATGCCGCCGTACTCCTCCGGGGTGGCCAGCCCCCAGAACCCGAACTTGCGCGCCTTGAGCTGCAACTCGCGCAGCTCGCTGTGCTCCAGTCCGGGCCGGTGCGCCCGTTCCCGCCGCAGCAGCTCCTGCTCCAGCGGCATGACCTCCCTGGTGATGAAGTCGCGGGCGGTATCGCGGATCGCCCGCTCGGTGTCGGAAAGCGCGAAGTCCATGTCCCCTCCGGGTGCTGGTCCGCCGGCGCGCCTCAGCGCGCGCCGCCGTTGACGTACAGGGTCTGTCCGCTGACGTACGACGCGTCGTCGCTGGCCAGGAAGGCGATCACCGAAGCGATCTCGGTCGGCTGGGCGACCCGGCGCAGCGGGGTGTGCTCGGCGACCATCCGCTGATGCTCCTCCGGGCTGCTACCGACCCGCTGCGCGGTGGCGGCGGTCATCGCGGTGGCCACGTAGCCCGGGGCGACGGCGTTGACCGTGACGTTGTACGGGCCGAGTTCGATGGCGAGGGTGGCCGTCAGACCCTGCACCCCCGCCTTGGCCGCCGCGTAGTTGACCTGGCCCCGGTTGCCGAGGGCGGAGCGGCTGCTGAGGTTGACGATCCGGCCGTAGCGGGCCGCGACCATGTGCTGTTGGGCGGCCTGGCAGCAGAGGAACATGCTGGTCAGGTTGGTGGTCAGCACCGCCTCCCAGTGCGGCAGGGGCATCTTGAACAGCAGGTCGTCGCGGGTGATGCCGGCGTTGTTCACCAGCACGTGCAACCCGCCGTACGCCTGCACCACCCGGTCGGTCATCGCGGCCACCGCCGCGGGGTCGGTCACGTCGCAGCCGATGCCGACGGCCCGGCCGCCGGCCGCGGTGATCTCGTCGGCGACCGCCCGGCTGCGCTCCTCGTCGAGGTCGACCACGGCGACGGCGGCGCCCTCGGCGGCCAGCCGGTGCGCGGTCGCCGCGCCGATGCCCTGCCCGGCGCCGGTGACGACGGCCACCCGGTCGGCGAATCTGGTCACGGTTCTCCCCTTTGCTAGAAGGCGTTGACGCCGGTGAGCGCACGCCCGATGAGCAGCTGCTGGATCTGGCTGGTGCCCTCGTAGAGGGTGGCGACCCGGGCGTCGCGCAGGTACTTGCCGACCGGGTACTCGTCGATGTAGCCGTACCCGCCGAAGACCTGGACGGCGTTGTTGGCCGCCCGGACCGCTGCCTCGCTGGCGAAGAGCTTGGCCATCGAGGCCTCGGTGGCGAACGCCTCGCCCCGGTCCACGAGGTCGGCCACCCGCCACACCAGCAGCCGTGCGGCGGCGGTGTCCACGGCAATGGCGGCGAGCAACTGCTGCACCAGCTGGTGCCCGGCGATCGGCTTGCCGAACTGGGTGCGCTGCCCGGCGTAGCCGACCGCCGCGTCGAGGCAGCCCTGGGCGATGCCGACGCAGCCGGCGGCCACCGACATCCGGCCCTTGGCCAGGGTGGCCAGGGCCAGCCGGAACCCGCCGCCGGCCGGGCCGAGGCGCGCCGAGTCGGGCACCCGGACGGCGTCGAAGCGCAGCTCACCGGTTGCCTGCCCGCGCAGCCCGAGCTTGCCGTGGATCTCCCTCCGGGTGAGCCCGGCGACGTTGGTGGGCACCAGGAACGCACTGATGCCCCGGTGTCCGGGTCCGCCGGTGCGGGCGAAGAGCAGGACCACGTCGGCCACGGTGCCGTTGGTGATGAACGTCTTCGCGCCGGTGATCAGCCAGTCGCCGCCGTCGCGGGTCGCCCGGGTGGTCAGCGCGGCCGCGTCCGAGCCGCTGTCCGGTTCGGTCAGGGCGAAGCAGCCGAGCGCGGTGCCGGCGCAGAGCCGGGGCAGCCACTCGGCCCGCTGCGCGGCGGACCCGTGCGCGGCGATGGCCTTGGCGACCAGCCCGAGCGACACCGAGACGATGCCCCGGACGGCGGAGTCGCCCCGGCCGAGCTCTTCCAGCACCAGGCAGTAGGAGAGGTGGTCGCCGCCGGACCCGCCGTCTTCCTCGGGGATGGTCAGCCCGAGGAAGCCCAGCCGGCCGAGCTTGTCCACGATCTCCGGGTCGACCGACTCGCGCCGGTCCCAGGCCGCGGCGTGCGGGACAACCTCACGGTCGACGAACTCGGCGGCGAGCTGACGAACCGCCGCCTGCTCCGCGGAGAGCTGAAGGTCCATGCGGCATAAACTAGCGCTGAAAGTTTAAGTACGTCCAGACCCGGCTGTGGCAGAGTTGCCGCGGACCGACGAGTGAGCGAGGGAGGCGCGGATGCCCCGGCCGAGGCAGGCGCTGCTCAGCCGGCAGCGGATCGTCGATGCCGCCGCCGCGCTGATCGACGCGGACGGGCTGGAGGCGTTCTCCACCCGCCGGCTCGCTGCCGAACTCGGCGTACGCGGGCCCTCGCTCTACAACCACTTCGCCACCAGGGACGAGATTCTCGACGCGGTGGCCGACAGCGTCACCGCCCAGGTGGACGTCTCCTTCTTCGGGCACCTCGACTGGCGCGAGGCGCTGCGCCGGTGGGGGCACTCGTATCGGGCGGCACTGGCCGCACACCCGAACATCGTCCCGTACCTGGCCCGCGGGCCGGGCCGGCGGCCGGCGGCGCTGGCGATGGCCGACGCGGTCTACGGCGGGCTCGTCGCTGCCGGCTGGCCGCCCGCGCGCGCGACGCACATCGGGGCGCTGATGCGCTACTTCGTGGCGGGCTCCGCGCTCGGATCGTTCGCCCGTGGCTTCGTCGAGGACCCGGGGTTGTACGGGGAGCGGTATCCGCACCTGACCCAGGCGCACCGGCTCGCCGAGCATCAGCAACGGGTGGACGAGGGCGCCTTCGCGCTCGGCCTCGACGCGCTCATCCATGGGCTCTCCCGCACCTACGAGGAGCACGTCGGGCCGCTACCACCCCTCCCGCCAGCCGATCCGGGGCACTAGAGTAGAAACTTCCAGCGATAGTTTTCGACCACCGTGAGGTGCGCGATGGATCTCGCACTATCCGACATCTATCTCGACGGAGCGTGGGTCGTCCCCTCCTGCGGGCAGACCATCGCGGTGCACAACCCGGCGACCGAGGAGGTGCTGGCGAGCGTGCCGGCAGGCACGGCGGCCGACGTCGACCGCGCCGTCACGGCCGCCCGCGCCGCCTTCCCGGGCTGGGCCGAACGATTCGCTAAGCATTCCCGCACGTCACGCACGCCATCCCAAGACCAGGCCGTGTAGTCGACGGCATGCCGTCGACCATCCCCGCACGACATGTGGTCCCCACCCGGTCCCCCGGGCGCTGACGCGCTTGGCGACCTCACGCCCACCGGACGAGTGCCACCTCCAGTCGTCAGTTCGGAGGGCCACCATGCCGGCATGCCAAGGCGTAGATGGATCGTGGCGCTGGCCGTGGTCGCCCTCATCGGAGTCGCTGTCGGGACAGTTGCCCTGGTCGCTCCCGCCGTCGCGGCGACTGCCTGTCCACAGTGCTATGGACTTTTCCGCACTCGACGGCAGCATCTACACCGACCCGGACGACGAACGGATCACCCGCTTTTACGGCACCCGGATGAGCCATCCCAGGGTATTGATCTGCGCCGCCCCAGCCTGCTACCGGCGGCTCGGCGGAGGCGGGGAGAAAGGACAGGCGATCCGCAACTGGTCCCTCATGCTGTCACCAGTCGGGGCAAACGAAACCATCGCGACCCACGAGCTGTCGCACGTCGAGTTCCACGAGCGCCTCGGGTCGGCCCGAGGCAAAGTGCCGCATTGGTTCGACGAAGGGCTGGCCGTACTCATCTCCGACGACTCCCGCTATCTGAAGCCCTCCTCTGAGGGGGACCGGTGCCGCCTGCCGTACGAGCAGGCCTCGCCGATCGTCGACTCGGATTGGCGAGCCATGACCGCGGGCGGCGTGGACCGACCGTACCTACACGCGGCCTGCGTGGTGAGTCGCTGGACCAGCGCTCACGGCGGACCCGCCGCCGTGCTGGACCTCATAGCCCGGCTCCGCGACGGCGCAGACTTCCAAACCACAGTGGCCGTCCCGCGTTGACTACCCCAGGCCTCATCCTCAGGCGGCCGGGGCGTGGGGCCCGTTTCGGGCCGTCTTGAGGACCTGAAGGACGTCTCGAATCCCTGACCGACGGGGGCCGGGGTCCGGTTGGTTCAGCTGGAGAGCTCCGATGTTGTGGGGATGAGCGATGCCAGCGGCGGCGGTGGCCAGAGTTCTGCCGGCCCGGCGGTAGTCGCGTTCAGCCGGCCGCTGAAGCTTGACCAGCGGTCAAGGAGCGCTACCGGACGGCGCACTTGACCGGCGTGGTCCCCAGGAAGCAAGCAAGGCCAGCCCCATGTTTCGGACCAGCCTTCTGAACTTCGTTTCAGCCAAGCCGAGCGCTGATCCCAGTGCTGCCGTGCGGCAGGATGGCGACCGCGGCCTTGAAGTATCCGTGTGTATCAGCTGACGTCTGACGTGCGATGCACCGCCGAGTGTTTCGACGCTGGCCGTACGTCAGAATCGGATCATGTACGAACGAGTGGTACGGCGGGCGGGCGGGCTGCCGCCGATAGCGGTGGACGCCGGGCTGGTGGTTGTCGCGTTGGTCGCCCAGCTTGCCCCGTTCGTGTCCGGCGGCCGAGATTGGCCGATCGCCGCGTACTTCATCTGTGTTGCCGTGTCGCTGCCGGTGATCTGGCGGCGGAGGGCACCGTTCGCCGTCCTCATGGTGAGCGAGCTTGCCGCCGCCGCGTACACGTTCGTCCCGGACGGGCCGCGCCAGCCCCTCTGGTATGGAGCGCTGATCGCCATGTTCACTGTCGCCGCGCAAGCGCCCCGCTGGCAACGGGTCAGCGCCGTCGTGATCATCGCGTCGGGTGCGTTCATTCTCACCGGCTCGTTCGAGACCGCTGCCCGGGGAGCGCTGCTGTGGACGACCGCGTATGCGATGGGCCGCGCTTGGTCGAACCGACAGGAGTACGTACGGACGCTTCAGGAGCGCGCCCGGCACCTCGAACGCGAGCGGGAACTGGAGGCCGAGCGGGAACGGTCCCGGATCGCGCGGAACATGCACGACATCCTGGCCCACGCGGTGAGCATCACGATCGCGCAGGCGGAGGCAGGGCCGGTGGCGATGAAGCACGGCCCTGCTCGTACAGAGGCAGCGTTCGAGGCGATTGCCACGGCGGGCCGGGACGCCATGGCCCAGTTGCGCCGGATCCTCGGCGTCCTTGACGCCGGTGGCGAGAGCGCGCGCACCCCGCAGCCGACGCTCGCTGGGATCCCGGGCCTCGTCGACACGGTCTCCCGGGTCGGCTCCACGTCGGTCACGCTGATCGTCTCCGGACGGCCCGGTACCGTAACGCCCGACGCCGAGGTCGCGGCGTATCGGATCGTCCAGGAGGCGCTGACCAACGTGCTCAAACACGCGGAGGCGAAGACGGTGACGGTGACGCTCGACTGGCGTGACGGCGAACTCGTCATCACCGTGGCCGACGACGGCCGAGGGCCCCAGACCGACGGCCGAGGACAGGGGCTCATCGGCATGCGGGAACGCGCCGCGTCCTGCGGTGGGTCCGCGTCGGTCGGCCCGGTGCCCGGCGGCAAGGGCTTCCAGGTGCAGGCGAGGTTGCCCGGCGCGGCGGCGGAGGTCGCGCGATGAGCATCCGCATCGTGGTCGCCGACGACCAGGAGCTCGTGCGGGGCGCCTTCGCGGCGATCCTCGACGCCGAGCCCGACATGGAGGTCGTCGCCGAGGCCGCTGACGGCGCCGAGGCGGTGGCCGCCGTTCACGAGCACACCCCCGACGTCCTGGTGCTCGACATCCAAATGCCGGGGATGGACGGCATCGAGGCCGCCCAGCGGCTGAGCGGCGCACCCGTACGGGTGCTCATGCTGACGACATTCGGGCAGGACGACTACATGTACGACGCGCTGCGCGCCGGAGCGAGCGGCTTCCTGCTCAAGGACGTCCGCCGCGCCGAACTGGTCCACGCGGTCCGGGTCGTCGCCGCTGGTGAGTCGCTGCTCGCCCCAGCGCTCACCACTCGGCTGATCGAGACGGCGGTCCGCAGGCCGGCGCCGCCGCCCAACTCCTGGACCGGCCTGGACCGGCTCACCCCGCGGGAGCGCGAGACGCTGCAGCTCCTCGGCCGGGGACTGACCAATGCCGAGATCGCGGCCGGACTGGTGGTCAGCGAGCACACCGTCAAGACGCATGTCAGCAGTGTGCTCGCCAAGCTCGGCCTGCGGGACCGGGCACAGGCGGTCGTGGCCGCGTACGAGTCCGGTCTCGTCGTCGCCGGCGAGCCGCCTCCCTCTGTGGAGTGAGACCAGAACCGCTCGCGCGACCCAGGTAGGTCCGTTCGCTGCGGCGATGGCTGCGTACGCCGGATCTTCGATGATCGTCCGGTGATCGCACGCACTGTCCGAATCCTGAGCCTGCTGTTCGTCGCCATCGCACTGACCGGCGTACCGTCAGCCGCCGCCCCACCGCCGGCTCCGGTCCCGGCCGACCTGACCACGACCGACGTCGGAATTCCTACGGCCGACGGAAAGACCCTTGCCGGTACGGTCTTCGCGCCTCGCGCCGCGTCCGGCCCGCTGCCCGGACTGGTGCTGGTGCACGGCTCCGGCAACGGCAAGCGGTCAAGCGTCACCCCGGAGGCGATCGCCTTCGCGCGACAGGGGATCGCCGTTCTCGCGTACGACAAACGCCCGCTCGACAACCCGGTGTACTCGCTGCTCGCCGACGACGTCGTCGCCGCGGTCGGCGTCCTGCGAAAGCAACCTGGGGTGAAGCCGAACGCCGTCGGGCTCTGGGGGATCAGCGAGGGCGGCTGGGTCATGCCCATCGCCGCGAGCCGATCGAAGGACATCGCCTTCCTCGTCCTCGCCTCCGCCCCGGCCCTGCCACCGGTGCGCGTCCAGAACTGGAACATGCGCAACAAGCTGGCTGGTGCCGGGGTCTCCGGCGCGCTCACCGACACGCTGTCTAACAAGTTCTACCGGCTCGCGGACGACGCAGGACTGTTCGCCGAGGCCGACTATGAGCCACGGCCGGCGCTGTCCGCCGTCACGCAGCCGGTCCTCGCCGTGTACGGAACGGCCGACACGCAAGTGCCGCCCGCCGAGAGCGTCGCTGTGTTGCGCCAGACGATCCGCTCACCGCTGACCGTCCGGTTCATCCCCAGCGCAGGACACACCTTGCGAGTCCTCGACGACACCGGCATGTTCACCAACGAACTGTTCCCGTCGTACCCGGAGATCGTCGGCGACTGGATCCGCGCGGTCGGCGCCGGCACCATTCCGCCGCCGCACGTCGATCAGCCCCCGGCGCAGCAGGCGAACAGCGTCGCACTGACCCCCTCGGCATGGTGGGAGTCCTGGCCCGCGCAGCTCATCGCCCTCGCCGTGCTCCTGACCGGCTTCCTGTCCTACCCGATCGTCGCTCTTGTCCGGCGAGTGCCCCGCCGTGCGGTAACCGCCGCTCGTCCCGCCCGGCTCCTCGCCGCCGCGGGTGCCACTGCGGTCATCGGCTTCGTCGCATACTTCGTCACCGTGGCCGACAGCGCAAACTGGAAGGGCATCTCACCGGGCCCGATGGTGGGTGGTCGACCCGTGTTCTGGCTGGCGCTCCAGGCCGTCGCGCTCCTAACCGTCATCACCACCGCCGTGACGATCCACGCATGGCGTACTTCCACCGTCGACCGTCTGCGCCAAGGCTTCCTGCTCGTGACCGGCGTCCTCTTCCTCCCCTGGGCCCTGTACTGGGGCCTCCTGCTCCCCTGACCCTCTGGAAAGGCCACCTTGTGCGCACCCGCATCACCGCACTTGCCTGTCTAGCCATGGCGCTCGTACCGCTGGCCGCCTGCGACGAGCAGCAGCAGACCGAGACCCGCGCGTACGACCTCACCGACAAGGTTGACGCCCTCGCCGTCAGCAGCCTCGGCGGCCGGATCACCGTCACGGCCGGCTCCGGCGGCACCGTGCACGTCACCGAGACCATCCGGTACACCGGCGCGAAACCAGTACCGCAGCACAACGTCGTTGGGTCGGATCTCACGTTTACGTCGGGCTGCGCGAGCCACCCAGGCAGCTGCAGCGTCGACTACCACCTCGAGGTGCCGGCCACGTTCAAGGCCACGCTTGACAGTGCCGGCGGCACCATCTCCGTCACCGGCCTGTCCGGCGAGCTGAACCTGACGTCCGGCGGCGGAGCGGTCGACGCGAGCGGAATCACCCCGGCCACCATCACGGCCCGGACCGGCGGCGGCGCCATCCAGCTCACGTTCACCAAGCCGCCCGAGTCCGTCCGCGTGGACAGTAGCGGTGGTGACGTCACGCTCCGGCTACCCCGCGACCGCTACAGCATCGACGCGCAGGGCTCCGGCGGCACAACCACCGTCGAGATCCCCACCGACGCTGCCTCCGCGCACAGGATCGGTGTCCACTCCGGCGGCGGCGACATCCTCGTCACCGCACCCGAGTGAACACCGCCCGCAGCAGACGGTCCACAACGGCACGGAACGCTCACGGGATCAGACCGACGTAGCGGACCTGGCCTGACGCTGCCTGCCCGCAGGACCCGGGTGCGTGGTCATGACCGGACCAGCCACGCGCGCCGACCTCGACTGGGTCACCCCGCACACCTTCCGCAAGACCGTGGCCACCCTGATCAAGGAGGAGACCGACACCAAGAGCGCCGCAGCCCAGCTTGGGCACTCCAGCGAGGAAGTCACCGAGACCTACTACGTCGCCAAGCCCGTCCAAGCCCCGGACGTGTCCGACATCCTCGAGCGACTCGGCACCAGCCCGAACGGGCCGCAGCCACCAGCAGCACACAACGATGCACACCGATGACGAACTTGGTTGCCGTACCTCGTAAATGGGGGGTTTCGGGGGGGCGGTTCAAAGCTTCATAGATGAAAGCGAAAGCCCTGACCAGCATCCTCGCTGGTCAGGGCTTTTTTTTCCTGTCGGGACGGCCGGATTCGAACCGACGACCCCTTGTAACGGAAAGTAGCCGAAGTGGGCTTGTCATTACTTGCTTGAAGTGGTCGCTGAGCTGCAAGGACGTCACTGACCCCTCACCGACTCTTGTCACTCTTCGCCGATATTTGGCTTAGGTTTTCGGGGGGTAAACGGGGGGCAAGGTTGAACGTCGTCACGTCTTGAAGTGACCCCTATGGGCTGGACACCGCGGCTATCACGGCAGCTTGCGGGTACTGCGGGACTGCCTCGCCATCAACCGCACCCGACCCGCACCTGCGACCACCGTCCGGGTGCCGTCGGCCCGGCGGATCACCAACTGGATCATGCGACCCGGCAACAAGCTCACCGACGACGACCGCGCTGGTCCGCCACCAGGGCACCGGGCAGTACCTCGACGCCCGGATCGACCGCCCGCCACGCTGGATACCCGAATCCGCGGCTTCGCCGCGGCCTGGCCAGCGACCGTGACGCCGTCGCCGGCCTCGCCCAGCCCTGGAGCTCAGGCCCGGTCGAGGGCAAGGCCAACCGCATCAAGACGATCAAGCGACAGATGTATGGCCGCGCGACGCGGTCGCTGCGTCGGCAAGGCCTTATCCGCAGCTCCCACCGCTCCCTTCGGGCTCCCGCCAGTCAGTTCACCGAGCTGATCGGGACGGGCCCGCCCGGCAATGCCTGGACGGTTCTTCAAGGTGACCGGCCAAAGGCGCCCCGACCGGCTGTATGCCGATCGGGGCTACGACTACGGCGGCCCGCCGCGGGCCAGATCCGCGCTCGCGGCGTCACACCCGTCATCGCCGACGCGGCACCCACGGCTCCGGCATCGGAATCGCCGGGTCGTGGAACGCACCATCGGCTGGCTGCACTGGTTCCGCCGCCTACGTAACGACTGAGAAGTCCGCGACGACAGCCACAAAGCCTTCCTCAGTCTCGCCTTCACCCTCATCTGTTGGCGCCAACTCCAATGTTAGGAGCCCCGGATCGCTTTGGCCGGCCCTGGACCGAACAGTTGGTCCTCGATGAGGCGAATCTCCTTGATCCTGCTTCCCTTATCCAGCTCAAAGGTGAGCCAGCCGCGAACGCAGTCTTTCGCCAGAACTGCAGCGGAGTAAGAGATCGTTTCAGTTTGAGTCCGGCGTGTCGCTTGTGGACAGCAGCACCGGGCGGTAGATCGGTGGGCTGTGCGTGAAAGGGAGATTGTTGACGGGTTGTGGGAACGGCTGGCGCCGCTGATCCCGACTCGTACCCGCCGGTTCCGCTACCCCGGGCGGTTGGCCCGTGACGACCGGGCGGCCTTGGCGGGGATCTTATTCGTGCTGAGGACCGGATCCCGTGGCAGCAACTGCCCACCTCGGCTTTCGGGGTGTCCGGGTCGACGTGCTGGCGGCGGCTTGCCCGCTGGCAGGAACAGGGCGTATGGCAGCGCCTGCACGAGGTGCTCCTGGCCGAACTGCGTGCCGCCGGGGCCCTGGACCTGGCCTACGCGGTGGTCGACGCCTCGCATGTGCGCGCACTCAAAGGGGGGACCATGTCGGGCCGAGCCCGGTCGATCGCGGCCGGCCCGGCAGCAAGCACCACCTGATCACCGACACCGACGGCACGCCCCTGGCCGTGACTCTGACCGGCGGGAACCGCAACGACGTCACCCAGCTCATCCCGTTGATCGACGCCATCCCCCCGATCCGCGGCCGTCGCGGCCGACCGCTGCGGCGGCCCCGCAAGATCTACGCCGACCGTGGCTACGACCACGACAAGTACCGCCACCTCGTGCGCGCCCGCGGGATCACCCCGGTCATCGCACGCCGCGGCACAGGCCACGGCTCCGGCCCCGGCCGCCGACGCTGGGTCGTCGAACGCAGCTTCGCCTGGCTACACGCCTTCAAACGACTCCGCACCCGCTACGAACGACGCGCCGACATCCACCAAGCCCTACTCAGCCTGGCCTGCGCGGCCATCTGCCTCCGGCAACTCCAGAGCTCAAAGTGAAACGATCTCTAAGGCAGGGCAGGCTGCCGCGGTTCGGGAGTGATGTCCGCGGGCTGCAGTTGATAGTCGTCGGTGGTCCTGAGCTGCCAGGAGCTCCAACTCGGGGTAGACAGGCTCTCCCCCGTGGTGGCGTTACAGATCTTCACATCGACTGGCACCCACACTTTGCCCTTGTCGGGCTCAGTCGGGAAGCGTGCCCCATTGGGTGGCCTGGCGTACGAAGATGCCAACCGCCTGCGGTCCGACGTCAGGGTTGAGCCGGGTGGCGGCTGCCAGGAGTCGGGGGTGCATGCCGCTGAGGAAGCCGCGCACCACGAGCGTGCGGGCGATCGACGGCTCATCGAGGGCCATGGCGGCCAGTTCTCCCAGCAGTTCCGGCCGATCCGGTTCGGGAACCTCCTCGACCGTGCGCAGCACCCGCTCCCACAGGCCGCAGCGGGCCGCGATCCGGGCCACCTCGCTGAGATGAGCCGACTTGGTGGAGACCAGGAATCGCGAAATTCTAGGACGCACCGGCAGGTTAGACAGCAGACGGTCCGCTATGTCGATACGACCGCACTGGGCGGTGGCCCGGATCAGGCTCTCGGGCACGTTCCACGGCTGCGGCCGGGCGAGCAATGTCTCGATAATGTCGTCGGCGATGTCGAGGTGCCCCGCGTCGTAGGCGGCCGCCGCGACCGCACCCAGCACCGCGTCTTCGGTCCGGCACATGCTGAGCAACCGCCGGGCGTTGCGGGAATCGGCATGCGGGACGAGCGATAGCAGGGCCTTGCAGCGTTCCACCCGGCCGTCCAGGCGGTACGCGGCGAGCAGCGCTCGCCGACCGGCCGAGCGGTACACCGGTTCGTTTTCGAGGCGCCGTGCCACGAGGGCGGTCTCGATCCATAACTCGAAGCGGGACTTCGCGTCCTGTACCTCATCGATCTTCTCTATGGCCTCCGGCAGCAGGTCCGCGGCGTTCGAGGGGGACCTTCCGGCTAGGCGCAGGGTGGCGAACAGCCGCCTGGTTTTGTCGGGAACGAGGGTGAGGACTCGGTGGGCGACGTCGGCATAGCCGATGTCAGCCAGCGCATCGGAGGCCAGAACAGGGGCGATGCCCTCCAGGAAGGGGTTGTGGTCCGCGTCGAGCACCAGCGCCATCCCCTCGTGGACGGCACCGGCACGGATCGCCGCTGCGGCCGCTCTCGCGTTGACCAGGGTGCGGTTGTACCCGGGGTATCGGGCCATCAGGCCGATGGCGTCGCGCCAGCGGCCGGCCTCGATCCACGTCAAGGCGATCTGGAAGTGGGATTCCATGGCCTCGCCGGTGTCAACGCCGGCGAGCAGACGGGCGGCGGTGACATGCTGACCGGCTTGGGCCGTTCCCACCGCGAAGGCGGCGAGCAGCAGTTGGTTGGTCTTCGTTCGGCCGTCCAGCCGCGCTGCGGCGGTGGCTTCGGCGAACCTGCCAGCCCGTGCGATCGTCTTCACGACCTCGGCGAGGAATGTCCCGGCGGGTTCACTCATGAAGTCGTTGGCGCGGTGCAGGCCGGATTGGACGTGAGGCCTCCAGCCAGCGGTGGCCGCGATCGTCGGGTGCTGCTGGGCGTATCGTTCGGCGGCTTCGACCACCGGTAGCGCATCTCTCGCGAACCGACGGGCGGCTTCGTGTGCGACGGTCGCGAGGGCGACGGCCCAGTCCTCGCAGAAGTCCAGGATGCCGGTGAGGACCGGCTCGAACTCCTCGACCATGCGCGCGGCGTCGCCGATGTCGCCACGGGCGAGCGTGGCGCGGATACGGCGCAGCCGGATCACATTCAAGTCGCCGGTGTCGGATTCTTCCAGGTCGGCGAACGGCTCTTCCTCCGGCCGCGAGGCGGGCGCGGGTAGCGGGCCCGTGCCGTCGCACGCCGCAGCGAGTTGCAGGTGCATGCGCCGGTCGGCGTCGGTCATTGCGGCGTCGTCCAGCCGCTGGAGCGTTGCTTGCGCCCGGCCCACATCGCCGAGCGCGAGGGCGAGCCGGGCGGCATCGAGCAGAACCGAGGTTGTCAGATGGCCGGTGACCGGCTCGGCCAGCAGGCGCCGGACCGCGTTGTCGGCGTCGCGTGCCGGCCCCATTTGGCCCCATTTCCAGGCCGTGAAGCCGATCCGGGCCAGCAGACCTGCTTTGATTCCCGCGGCAGCCTCCGGTTCCTCACTCGGGGCAGGCTCCGGCAGATGCGGGTTGTTCTGGGTGGCCAGCGTCGAAAGGTTGGCCATGTCCTTGTGTGAGGCGTGGCTTCGCTCGTCGGTGCTCTCCACGTCGATCGCGGCGGCGGATTGGGCCGACTGTTGGAGAACGGCCACCGCCTCCGGGTGCTGTCCGTGCTTGTGCAGCAGCCAAGCCAGATCGAACTGCGTGCGCGCCCGAATCTGAGGATCGATCATCTGTTGTGCCCGGCGGCGGGCACGTCCGGTGTCACCCGCCAAGGCCCAGCTGTGCACCAGTGGTGCCGGGTAACTCTCCAGCCTCGGCGCCACGGTCTGCAGGCGCATCCCGATCTCCACCAGCACCGGCCACTGGGCTCTGGACACGTCACCGGACTCGAGGAGGACCCGGCCCAACACATCGGACGGGCTCGGGTTCGTACGGCTGCGGCGGCGCAGCAGCGCGAGCCAGGCGGGGGCGAGCACGACCTCGGCAAGCCGCTTCACCTCTCCGAGCCGGCTGAGAACGTGGGGGTAGTCGCTGACGTAGAAGTCCGGCGTCCGGTCCGGCCATCCCGCCTCAGCCCACCGGGTGCCGGCGTCGGCGAGGGCACGTTGGTAGACAGCGGGATCCTTGCTGGAGTGCTGCAACACCCATTCCCGCAGGGTGTTATGAGCGAAGGCGAACCGGACCGCGCCTGTGGCGGGTATCGGTACGAGGATCCGACGCATCGGGGCCCGGGCCAGCGCCTGGGTGAGCTCGTCCTCGCCATCGTCGTTAAGTGACAGCGCGGCGACCAGATCGCCGACGGCGAGTGGTCCTGCCGCAGCGATGCATTCGAGGGCCCGTTTGGCCGGCCCGCCGTGGTCGTAGATGTCGGCGAGGTGGTGTTCTGCCTGTTCCCGGCTCTGCTTCGCGTTGTCGCTCGGTGCCAGCGACACCTGGTCGTGTGCCAAAGGATCGGCCAGAGCGTGCGCCGCGTTGTCGAGCAGGGTGGCCAGGTTCACGATGGGGCGCAGGAAGAGGGCGACCGAGACGGCTGCAGGCAGGGTCGCCGGCAGAAGGTTGAGGACCGTCTCGACGTCGCTGCGCTCGGCGAGTTCATCCAGACCATCGACGAGCAGGAGCAGGCGCCGCCCGAGCACTCGCTCGGTCTCGGCGGCAGCCGCGAGTAGGTCGTGGAACGCCTGGGTGGTCGGCGTCGGCGGCTCTTCGTCGAGCAGCGCGGCGAGTTGTTCGACCAGCGTGGCACGGACCTGGTACCCGTCGGCCGAGCCCTGGTTGCGGCTGACGAAGTGGAAGACGACGTCGACGTCGGCCGGTGGCCGCGCGGCCAGTGCCGTGGCCAGGGCCGTTTTGCCCGCCCATGGTGCGGCGCTCCAGACAGCGTAGCCGCCGGAGGGCAGCCACTGCCGGAATCGGTGTATCTCGGCTTCGCGTCCGATCAGTTCGTGATGTTGCTCGGCGTACCAGTCGAGGGTCGCCTTTGACGGGCGACGATGGGCGGCTTCGACGCTGGTGCTGACGTCGTGCCTGGTCAGCACCGAATTCCAGGTGGCCCGGTCAGTGTTGCTGGCGCGGAAGTCCGTGATGGACGCCTGCTCGGCGCCCAGCATGGCGGCGACGGGCACTGCGTCCAGGGATTGGCCCCGGCGGGGCTCGGTCGTGCAGACCACGCCGACCAGGTGACCCCCGGCGAACAGCGGGGCACCGGAGATGCCCTTCCAGTCGCGGCCCGCGGTGACCTCGATGCTGTCCACGTCCACGGTGATGAGTCGGGAGCGCAGGTTGGCGTCGCGGACAGTTCCGGTGACGGCCACGGTGTCCCGGTATTCGGAGCCGTCCGGCAGCAGCCCTTTCTGGAGCGCCGGGAAGCCGAAGCAGCGGCACGTGTGCGGCCTCTTGACACGGGCCACGGGGAGCTGCGGGTGCCGGGTGATTAGCCCGAATCGGGGCGGGTGGACCAGTATCGGTGCTGGCTCGCGCAGTTCGAGCAAGGCGGCGTCCAGCCCGCCGCTGCCGGCCCATACCACGGTGGCCGGGAGCCATCCGGCGTCCGGCTCCAGGCCGCACCGGACCATCACGTTGCCGGCCGGCGCGACGTGCCGGGCGGTCAGTACGAGCCGGGGCGCGAGTAGGTAGCCGGTGCCGTAACCGGTCCCGGCGGTGATCTCAACGTGCTGCCGGTTCGTCGCGCCAGCGGTCATCGCGGAAGCTCGCGCACCTCGTCGCGGACTTCGAGGGCGGAGCCGTCGGCGCGCATCGGTGTCACCGTGAGTTTGAGCCTCTGTGTGTGACCCCACTTGACCTTGCCGTCTGCGCCGGCCTCGACGACCCAGAATTTGACGCCGGCTTTGGCGCCGACTTCGCGGGAGGACACGACTTCGAGCTCGAGTTCGACCTTGTCGATCTGGAGGCGGATCTCGTCGTGCCCGGTCGGCCGCTGGGCTTCGGAGAGTTCGGTGCGCAGGGAGTCAAGCCACTCGGTGAACGGGATGATTGCTGAATCGGACATCTCTGCCTCCTACCCACAGCGGTAAGGCAATCATGGCAGGCGCGAGACCAGAACACAGAAGTCGAATCCCGTGTCTGGAAGCTGACATTGCCCGCGGCCGAGGGTCGGGCGCACATTGGTGAACGTCATTCCTCGACATGGAGGTGCGTGTGCCTGACCTGATCGTCAGCCATGTGCCATCCGATACGGCTTGGGCGCACTGGCTCGCCCACGAGTTCGAGCGCTGCGGTCGTTACGTTTCTCTCTACTGCTTCGATAGCGGGAAGCGAACGTCGGCCACCGAGGGCCCCGACGAGCGCGGAGCCCACATTGTGCTACTACTCTCCCCGGCCCTCGTCATGATCATCCAGGACATCACCCCGGCGTGGTCGCGGCGCCAGCGGGTGACGCCCATCGTTGTGGAGAGCATTCCGGACGCGGACACCAGCGGGACCCTTGACCTGTCCGAGTTTACGGAGCAGTCCGCCCGGCAGGCGGTACACGAGCACTTCGACGTCACCACGGTCGACGGCCCGCGGGTCAGCCGCCTGTTCGGCCGCGACCGCCCCGGATACCCACCGGACCTCGCGCCCTCCTGGCGGGTCGGGCCGCGTCCCGCCGGCCCGGTACGGCTCGGCGAACTCGAACAGCGCCTTCCGGACACCGCCGAGCGCGTGACGCGGGTGGTCGTCAACGGGCCGGGCACGATCCTGACCGAGTACGCCCACCGGCACGCCCGCTCCTACGCACGGTGCTGGTCAATCGACGGCAACCTCGCCGAACTGGTTTCGGCACAGCTCACCGAGCTCCGCCTCGGGCAGGGCGGGGACGATGGAGACGGTACCGGCCTTCTCCTGGTCCACAACGTCGCCGACGCGACTCAGGTACAGGACCCCGAGGACGGCACCTGGCATCTCCTCATCGCGACCGCAGGTCCCTGCGAACCAACGGTGGATGCGACGGCCCCCCTCGGTAGCGCCGGGCGGCACCTAATCGCGCTGCTCAAGGCGCTAGCCCCCGCGCCGGTTCCGGTACGGATGCTCACCGCCGGCGCGGCCGCGACTCCGAGCGACGTAGCCACCGTCCTAACCACGCCGGACACCACGGACACCCTGCTCTCCGAACTAATGGCCGCGGGGCTGCTTCGTCACCGACCCGGCTTCGTCGAACTCACCACCGACGGCCGCTGCAATCCCGAACCCGCCGCGACTGGATGGGCCAGCAACCTTGTGGCCCTTGCGATCGACACCATGGACCAGCGCGATGCAGCCCTCGAAGAATGGCTAGCCGTACTGCCGCACGCCATGGCCTGCCTGACCGCATCCGCCAACCCTGCTCCGGCCACGATCGCCGACTACCTGGACGGCTGGGAACGCGGGGTCATCCAGCAGCCGCCGCTAACCCGGGCGCTGTCGATCGCGGTGAACGTCACCTGCGAGGCCGGGGCGCCCGGCCTCGGCGTACGGCTGGCTCGGCGCCTGCTGTCCCTGGCGACCCGGGAAGGCGCGAGTTCGGAGAAGGCCCAGATCGACGCCCTGGTCCTGCTGGCGGGGGCGCTGCGAGTCGACGGCCGGTTAAGCGAGGCCTGCGCGGTCGTCGCGCGTGCCGAGCGCGTCGCTGCAGTCCCGGTCGGGCAGAGCGACCGCTCGTACCCGTTAACGCCGCCGCACCTGCTGCTGGAGAAAGCGCAGGTGCTCCACGAATCCGGCGACGATGAGAAAGCACTGGCCGCACTGGACGAACTGTTCCAGTTGACGGCGGTCGGCCTGCCCTGCCCGCCGGACCTGCGCGACAGGGCGAAATGCTTCCACGCCGGCCTGCGGCTTCGCCACGCCACGAGCCTGATGGCCGCCGGCAGGTCGACCGAAGCCGCGGCTGAGGCGCACGACGTGGCCAACCAGGCCCGCCGGTTGGGGGCCACGAACCTGCTCGTGGACGCCCTACGCGTGCACGGGTTGAGCCGGGCGGCCGATCAGGATTTCGACACGGCCCTGCGGGTGCTGGCCGAGGCGCTCCGCATGGCCGAGCACGACGACGTCTCGTATGCCGACTACGTGCAATGCGAATACGAGTTGGCTGACGTGTTCCACCGGGCCGGGCGGCTGAGCGAGGCGGCTGACCTGCTCACCGCCCGGGTAGCGGCATGGCGCGACGACACCGGCTCGTTGCCGGCGCTGCTGCGCTTCAACACCGCGAACCTTCTCGCCGCCGTCGAGCAGCTCCGGAACCGCCCGCGGCTGGCGATAGCGGCGTTGCGCGTAGCGCTCGCCTGCGTCGAGCCCGCCGACGCCGACGCGGTGCCGGTGGACGGTCACGTGCGCCTCGCGCTCTCGAGCCTCTACATGCGGACTGGTGAGCCGTGGGAGGCCGCTGCGGTGGTGCGGCCAGCGTCGAATCGTCTGGCCGGCGACGCCGCGTATACGGAGCTCTTCGCCGACTTGGAGATCGCTCGTGCCCGCGGCATGCACGCCGCCGGTGACCCGAGCGCCTCGGCCGTAGTCGACGAAACCGTTCGCGCGGCGCGGCAGGCCCTCGGACCCGACGACCCCCGCCTCGCACCCCTACTGTGGAGAGTCGTCGACCTGTTGCTGACCATGAACAGGGCACGGCAGGCATGGCGGTACGCCGACGACGGCGTACGGCTCAGTCCCGACGACTCACCGGAGCGGGCCGCAGCCCTGGACAACCTCGGCCGGGTGTTGGTCGCGGTGGGGCGGCCGGAGAGAGCGCTGCCCGCGGCGGAGGAGGCAGTCCGGATGGCTCGGGTCCACCTCGGTGACGACCACATCGACGTCGGCGTCCGGCGCTTTAACCTCGCCCAGGTCTATGGACTAATCGGACGCGGTGACGACGCCGTCCGGGAGATGACCGAGGTCGTGCGCATCGACACGCTCTTCTACGGGTCGGACCATAAGGAGGTGGCACGGGACCTGCAAGCCCTCGAGGCGCTCAGAAGCTGGGCACGCCGCAGGCCCTGAGCAGGCCATCACGCAGTACCTCTCGGAAGGCCAGCCGGAGATCCTTCCCGTCGTGGTCACGCACGCCACCGCACTCGCAAGTTCACGACCGCCCTCGGGTGACCAGATATGCGGCTCATGTAACACGATCGCGCTCACGCAGGTCTCGGTGGCCCGGGAATTGCTGCTGGTGAAGGTCACCGCCGACCGGGCCGCGCGGTCCCAGGTGCTGGAAACCGTCAACCTGTTCCGCGCCGCCCGCATGCTCTCCCAGAGCATCGTCGGGCCGAAGTTGTTGCCTGAGGCTCAGCGCCACCGATCTGCACCGGTTCTACCGTGCTGCAGCCACAGGCGGCCAAGCCGTGCTGCTGGCCATTACCTGACCTCGACGCCCGGCTGCCCTTCATCGCCGGTACCGGTCGGGGTCTGCGACATACCTAAATCCCTGGATTGCCGACCAGGAATAGACGCCGGGATGGCTCGGCTCGCGCGCGGGCGCGAGCTGGGAGGAGGACAAGGAGGAGGGGGGGAATTACTTGGTGGATAAACCAAGAGGGTAGTTGCCAAGCGCTGGCGATGCTCCAGCCAGCCGTTGGCGCTCCCCCCGCTACTGACTGGCGGTGGTCGCGGCAACGCAGTTAGGGTTCGCTCGGCGTGGGCGTATGATCAGGCCGCCTGAGTCTTTCCCGTGGCTGGGCAAAAGCGGGAAGCGAAACTCCCAGTCCGACGGCGCGCAGACGGATCGATGAGCAGACCCGCGACTGGATCTGCGTCATCGCCCGGTGCGACCCCCGGTTCCTCGGCAAACCGTTCTCCTGCTGGTCGCCTGCCAAGTTGCGCGACTACCTGATCGACGTCGGCTACGTGAGCTCCATCAGCGTGGAGACGATCCGTCGGGTCCTGCGCGAGCGTGGGGTCTCCTGGCAGGCCACCAAGACGTGGAAGGCCAGCACCGACCCGGACTTCACGTCGAAGATGCGCCGGATCCTGGACCTCTACGACGACCCTGCCGCCGACGGTCGGGTCCTGTGTGTGGACGAGTTCGGGCCGCTGAACCTGCAACCCCGCCCCGGCCACGCCTGGCGCCCGCAGGGCCAGCCCGTGCGGCTGCGGGCCACCTACACCCGTGACCAGGGAGTACGGCACATGATCGCCGCCCTCGATTTGGCCACCGGCCGCCTGCACTACCGCATCCGTGACCGCAAACGCTGGCGCGAATTCCTGTCCTTCCTCAAGACCCTGCGCCGCCGCTGGCCCGACCAGCGGCTCTACCTGATCGTGGACAACTTCTCCCCGCACAAGCACCCCGAGGTCCGCGCCTGGTGCGCGGCCAACCAGGTCGACCTGGTGTTCCTACCGACCTACGCGCGCGTCCTGGCTCAACTGGATCGAGGCCGAGTTCGCCGCCGTGCGGTACTTCGCTCTCAACGGCACCGACCACCGCAGCCACGCCGAACAGGACACCGCCATCGGCGACTACATCCGCTGGCGCAACCAACGCGCCCGACCGAAAACCGGATTCGTCACCGCATCCAAGATCCGCCACCCGGATTACCCGTTCAAGGCTGCATGACGAGGCACTAGTCTAGGGGAACTCGACCCTGCGCCACCATCGAACAGGCCCCCGCTCACACAGTCACCTGCCGGCCGTCGCGTCGCATCACCTTGGAGGGAGCGGGCGCCAAGCGCGAATCATCGAGGCTGGCGCGGTCATGCATAAGATGAGCGCCTATCGGATGCCGAGGAGGCGCTCACTAACATCAGGCCCAGTGTCGGCGCAGGAGGTAAGGGATGGATTCCAGAACGCTCTCGCTCAGCAGGGTCCTGACCAACGAGGTCCGCTACACGGTGCCCTTGTTCCAGCGGAAATACGTCTGGAACGAAAAGGACAACTGGTGGCCCCTCTGGACTGACGTTGTCGAGACGACCTGCCGGCTGATGACAGATCAGTCCAAGGGTGTCGGCGCTACCCGCCCTCACTTCCTCGGCGCCGTGGTGCATGAAGGGCTTCTGCCGAAGACGGGACAGATGCCTGAGCAACGCATCATCGATGGTCAGCAGAGGATGACGACTCTGCAACTGTTGCTCACTGCGACCCGCGCTGTCGCGAGCGACTGCGGTCTCAGCAGTCAAGCGACCAGGATTGGACGGCTGATCGAGAATCCGCACGATACGGTGAAGGAGGCACACGACCGGTACAAGGTCTGGCCCACGAACGCCGACCGGGAGTCGTTCGAACGGGCCATGAATAACGATCCCGACGATTCCCTCATCGGCAGGGCGTACAGCTTCTTCCGAATGAGGGTTACTAGGTTCGTCGATGACGCCGACGGAGGTTCCGGCTGGGATCCAGGCGACGAGGACGACTGGGCCGGTCCTTCGATAAGCAGTGATGCCGAGTCAGCCACGGGCGAGGAGCGGCTCACGGCGCTGATCGACACGTTGCGAGATCTTATCCGAATCGTCGTAATTGAGCTCGACCCCGCCGAAGACGACGCTCAGGTGATCTTCGAGACCCTCAACGCTCACGGTACCGCACTCCTCCCTTCAGACCTCGTCAAGAACCACATGTTCAATCGAGCTCAGATGGCAGGGCTGTCGGTCGACGCCCTTCATGCCAAGTACTGGGCTGCCCTTGAGGACGAGTGGTATTCGCAGGAGGACGCTGTAGGCCGGACGCGCCGCCAGCGTCTGGATCTTGCGATTGGGTTCTGGGCTGCTTCAGCAAGCCCACGGGGTGCGGATGTAGCCCAGGCGCACCTGTTTTCCACCGTCCAGGAGATCGCTCGCGCCCGCTCTGGTCCAATGTCGAAGCCAGACGCCGAGGGTCTTGCCTCGTTGTTTGCCGAGATTGCCCACCACGTCAACACATGGCGGCGGCTCCGACTCGCTCCGTACAGCTCCGCCGAAGGCCGATTCATGTCTAGGCTCCACGACCTGAACACGACGACTCCCATGCCATTGGTGTTGTGGATGGCCGCCAAGGTTGACGATCAGGTCCCCCGCATCCAGTTCGAGCGCGCACTCATATCCATCGAGTCTTATCTCGTTCGGCGCGCTGCATGCGGTCTCACCGCAAAGAACTACAACCGGGTATTCGCAAGCGTGCTGGCACAGGCCAAGAAGGTTAGTCCGGGGAACGTGGGCATGGATGTGACCAGAATCCTCGCCGAGTTCAGCGATGACTCGTCGAGATGGCCAGAGGATTGGGAGTTTGAGGCAGCCCTAACCGAGGAGCCGCAGTATCGCCGATTTTTGCGGGCGACCCGGGTTCGCATGGTCCTTGAGGCATTGGAGGCGGCAATGCTTGGCCCTGACGTGGAGCAGCTAGCTCCGCCAGGCGCGAGTCTCAGTGAGGAGGATGCACCCGGGGGCTTTGGCCGCACTAGGGCGTGTTTCATAAGCCGGTCAGAGCCACTCGCAGATGATGGTGATGGTCAGGACGGCCTGGAAGCGGACGGCTAACTTGTCGTAGCGGGT